>NZ_RPCY01000002.1:0-406641 GCF_008728975.1 Haloarcula sp. CBA1131 | reverse complement strand
TAGTGAACAACTCGATAGACGCGGGCTAAGTTATGGCTCCTTTACTCCGCCACTACTGGCCGCACGCTCCTGGGGTTGTCTCGTGCGGTGTGACGCATCGAAGCCGAGGTCATCCAAGATGTACTCGGATGCGTTCCCGTCGCCGAAAGGCAGCTCCCAGTCGCCAACCTTTGGCCGCATCTGTCGGGCACCGGCGACAATATCATCCGGCCGATGGCCGACGATACAGTTCGCACCAGCAAACACAGTCTCAGGCCGTTCGGTTCCGTTCCGGAGGGTGACACACGGAGTGCCCAGCACACAGGTCTCTTCCTGAACACCACCGGAGTCGGTAAAGACCAGCGAAGCCGTACTCTCTAGCCGCAGGAAATCGAAGAAATCCAGCGGTTCGACTGTCCGAATACAGTCCGGAACCGAGAGATCGAACTCCTCAAGCCGGTCTTTCGCACGCGGATGGACGGGATAGATCACGTCGTTTTCACGGCGTGTTGCGGCTGCTGCCACGCCGAAGAGAATATTCGCAAACCGGTCTCTGTCGTCGACGTTCTCGGCGCGATGGGCTGTCAGCAGGTCGAATTCACCCGGTGAGAGGTCGAGATCTGCCAGAATCGAACTCACCGACGATGACGTGTCGTCATAAGCCATAACAGCATCGACGATTGTGTTTCCAGTGACGGTAATCCGATTATCCGAAATCCCTTCCTCCCTGAGGAGGTTTGCGGTCTCCCCTGTAGGTGGATACAGGTGATCGACCGCATGGTCAATGATGATCCGGTTTCGCTCTTCCGGCATATCACGGTCGTAGCTCCGGAGTCCCGCCTCGATATGTGCCACTTCGATATCGAGTTTACTTCCCGCGAGCGCGCCAGCAAGCGTGGAGTTCGTATCGCCCTGCACGAACAACACGTCCGGGTCTGCGTCTTTCAGGTGCTGTTCGATGCCGATTACCATCTCACCGGTTTGCTCTCCATGACTTCCCGATCCGACATCGAGGTTGACCGCTGGTGGGGCAAGGTCAAGCTGCCTGAAAAAGACCGTGTCCAGGGACTTCGAGTAGTGTTGACCCGTATGGATAACGATTGTCGATACGTCACGGCGATCACATTCCTTGATGACTGGCGCGAGCTTGATGATTTCCGGCCGGGTTCCGAGGACGAACGCCGCCGTCGCGTTCGCCACTAACTCTCACCCCCGCCGCAGTATCGGCCATGGGACAGGTCACTAGACATCATGTCTTCAAGACAGGAATTCGTGGGCTTTGTTATGGAGTGCTTTTCCCGAGACAACACAGTTTGAACGAAATAGTATTTAGCTGATAGGTACGAGGCGATGCGGGAGGATTCGTTTGATGTGCTGGCTGATTCTGTGAGTCGTTCGACCGCCAACAGTAGTTGCAGCGTAAATGAGAAACGTGGGTTCAAACGGATACAGAGCAAGTGCCCGGAAAAAATATCGTCGAGCCATGTCGTAGTATCTCGCATTCAGCGATGCGTTTCCGACCCGGTAGGCAGACCAGGCTAACATTTTCCGTTCGAACAGCGGTCCGTAACTGGCCGCGAGGTCGCGGTACTTTTCGATGAACAGCTCATAGCTCTCTTCGAGGACTTCGTAGTCATCAGAAATACGATTGTGGGCGCGACGGTCGTAAATGACGAGCGGTTCGTCGACGGCGGCGAACTCACATTTCGTCGATGCCGCCACGTACCATTCCAGATCCGCCCATCGGGGTATCGTCTCGTCGAAGGGGGTCTCCTTGGCGATATCCGAACGGACCATGACCGAAGACTGTGTCCCGACGACGTTCCGACAGAGCAACGCCTTCGTCATATCTCCGTCTGGCTGGTCTGGTGCCCAGACTCGGGTAACGCCCCCGTCGTCGTCCACTACTTTCCGTCCAGTGTAGACGACACCGACTTCGGGACCGCTGTCCTGAAACGCATTGACCTGTGTGGCTATCTTTTCAGGATCCCACCTGTCGTCGTCGTCTAAGAAGGCGATGTACTCGCCCGAGGCGACCTCGATGCCGGTGTTCCGAGCGGCGTTTGCGCCCTGGTTCTCGGCGTGCCTGTGGATCTCGAAGCGTTCGAAATCCAGATCTCGGTCGTTGAGAACATCGTCAGCAGGAGTCGGTGAGTGGTCGTCAACCACAATGAGTTCAATCGGATCGTATCGTTGCGCAGTGACTGTGTCAACAGCCTTCTGTAGGAATTCCGGCCGGTCATAGGTGGTTATTACTACCGTTACAAGCGGATTCGCCGAATGTCCCTCGTTTTCGGTCATCGGTTCGGTAACTGTGTTATCTGATGTCTTGGGCCCCTGAAATCGCCTGTAACCGGTTGATGCAGGCTGTGAAGGTACGACACTACGACCACCGTTCCTTATCGTATGAACGCTCTTTCATGGCTACCGTAGTTTTCTCAGGACACATCATCGGAGCAACTGGTAGCTGAGAATTCGCTGTTGTGGAATTTAGTTATATAAACGCTACCCGAACAGTGAGGCAATGAAAACAGTATCTACTACAGGTATCCCCAAGTACGCTCAGTATATTTATTACTGCGAGTCTCCTTCTCTCTCGTAACATGGTGAACACTTTGGGGGATATCACCAAGCGACAACGCGACTCTCGAAGATACTCTATCCCGTATTTGGGCGATATAGTCACAGCTCTCTCAGCTTTCTGCAGTAACAAGGGCAAAACAGTTTGTAAATGCCAGACAAGCAACTAACCCGTCGGAGCCTATTAGCTGCTCTGGGGATCTCTGGAACTGGCATAGGACTGTACGCGATTGACTCAAGCTCTCGGGGCGAGAACAGGAATCAACCATCGGATGGTGACGACAACAGTCCCACGCCCAGTCCTAGTCCCAGTACCGACAGCAGTCCGAACGACCAGACACCACAACAGCAAGAGACGCCTGTGGTTGCCGATGTAGTTGAGTACGGAGCAAG
Organism: Haloarcula sp. CBA1131; assembly: GCF_008728975.1. NCBI lineage: Archaea > Methanobacteriati > Methanobacteriota > Halobacteria > Halobacteriales > Haloarculaceae > Haloarcula > Haloarcula sp. CBA1131. The sequence goes on along the minus strand of NZ_RPCY01000002.1, from coordinate 403,689 downwards.
CGTCGATGGAGAGACTGACGATACTGCCGCGATAAAACGGGCCATAGATGCTGCCGCACCGGACGGAATAGTTGAGTTCCCTCCCGGAGAAGTGCTGATAAGTCCACAGCGTGACCTGCCGGGCGCTATCACTCTTGACCAGAGACAGCAAAACGTCACGCTCCGCGGTCCCGAACAGGAGACAGCAAGACTCGTCATGGCACCCGGACAAGATGGAGTCCATTATGGACTACACATAACACCGAGAACAGGTAGTGAAGATGACGAGATACGTCTCGAACATTTGACTATTGATCTCAACTCGGATAAGCAAAGCGGCGTCGGAACCGCGATTAGAACGAACGGCGCTGATGGTCAGTTGGCAATGCGGGATTGTGTGGTCACTTCGACACGCAACTCTGGCGTGAAGATGGTCGGTGGGATGGATGCTGACATCAGATACTGTACGTTCAAAGACAACGGGGACGAGTCCTACGCCCATGCGATCACTCCAAACCAGACCGCTCAGAAGACCCAGACGGTGATTAAGAACGTCTACTGTACCAACCAACGGGGTGTCTCGATTGATGTAGGGACAGACGAAAACAAAGATCTACAAACAGTCCGAGTCGAGGAGTGTATAATAAAGAATAGTTTTGGAGCGCTGAAAGTTGATCCCACAGCCGCCTCAGTGAGCGTAACGAATACACAGATGCTTGGCGACGCAGAAACACGGATTCCGGTTAAAATGAATCCGTTTGACTTCTATATGGCTGACATACGACTCGATAACGTTCTGATAGACGGAGGTGGCTGGCCCGGCCTGGATTTACCGAACCGCTCTACGCTCCAACTCAATGAAGTTGCAATAAAAAACGTGGACAAAAACAATGTTGAACGAGGGAATGATAGAGGAGGGATTCGAACGGAGAAACTGGACTTCGGAACCTCTGGGCGGATCTCGATTCATAACGTTGGGACGGACAACAGCGGGCCCGCTTTGAAAATATTCGAGGGGTCGGGCTCGATTGACGAAGTCATTCACGACGGGACAGGGGGCCTCGGCCGAAACGACGGTGTAACAGTGGCACGCGAGACTCAGGGAGGCGACCCACTAGAGCCGGATGTAGTATCCGAAAGTGATGTCGGGCCACGGACGAAGTGATTTGTAAAAATAACCTCTCAGTGATAATGGCCGTCCGTCCGATATAGACTATCCAATCAAGGTAGGAGCTTAATAATTAGTAGCACAAACTGAGTGGCAAATTGACATATGGAAGTACTCGCAAGTCTCCGGGATAATCCGGAATTCCTTCTGCAAGCGGTAAGGGATCCGGGCCTTATTGGACTTGGAATTAATAAGATGTACTATGAGTTTACGGGGGGTGTGGAGTACAACACTTCCGGGACCGATATCATCGCCGATGAAGACTGGGACAATCTAATTCTACTTGATGCGTGCCGGTATGACGCCTACACTGCAACGACCCCGTTTGTCGGCCCGATAGAGATGCGTGAATCTCGGGGAAGCACAAGCAGACAGTTCGTCAGAGGGAATTTCAATGGGAAGCGATTGCACGACACTGTCGTAATCTCCGGTAACCGATGGTATCTCGACCTCCAGAATAGCGACGACTTCGACTGTGAATTCCACGCGTACTATGATGTAGAACGAGATGCAGCAGACGGGTTTGTCCCCAGTGCGGAGGCCGTTACTGAGGCCGCGCTGGATAAGATCGGACAGTATCCGAATAAACGCTTGGTGATTCATTACATGCAACCGCACCATCCATATATCGGAACTGATATCGACGGATTCGAACAGAAACGGGTGGATATGCGTGAGTATGTGCGGCGAAGTTCAGTTGATACGGACACTATCCGAGCAGCGTATCAGGATAACCTCCAGTATGTACTAAAACACGTTCAGCGCCTTGTCGAAGAATTAGAGGGAAAGACAGTTATCAGTGCAGACCACGGCGAGGCGCTCGGAGAACGGCTTTCACCGTTTCCTGTTAGTTGGTTCGGTCATCCGATCAGAGTCTACACTGACGAGCTGGTTCAGGTCCCGTGGCACGTCGTCTCGAATGAGTCACGACGAACGATCAGATCGGAATCGCCGCGGAGCCAATTGACAGATATCGATCAAGCAGAGATCGAACAGAGTCTCAAGGACCTTGGATACAAATGAACGGTCGACCACCTCGTGGGTAAGACCATACGAAGTCGCTGGCCTGTCTACCACTGGACAGTGGCGATGGCATACAGCTACTGACGATATATCGGAGTTAGGAGGAGGCTACCACTCCTCATTATTTCTACTCCGAATGGGAGTGCTTCGAATTACCAGCAAATAAAACCGGAAAAGAGTATTTGACTGGTAACAATACGGGTAGTAAGAGAGAGTATCAACATCCAATATTTTATCGAAATGAGCTAAATCGGAACAACGGTTATTAGAGTAATTAGTAATTACTGGCGTGTGAAACCAGAAATATTCGCGGAGCTGACCCGGACGAGCGCGGTATTAGCACTACACAACCAGGACACAACTCCTGACACGGAGGTGCTGTAACCATGGCACAAGATGTTACCGACCACGGTGCTGTCGGAGACGGTTCAACGGACGACACGGCCGCGATCAGAGCGGCGGCTGACGCTGCGTCCCCAGGTGGAACGGTCTATTTCCCGGCCGGCACATACCTTGTCGGTTCCAACAGTCCCTTCCCGCTCGATTATCCGATGGACGGAAGTTGGGATAATCTCACGTGGAAGGGTGAGAGTTTCGGTTCGACAGTCCTTCAGATGGTCGGAGGGCAGTCACGCTGGCACATGATGTTCCGCGCCCGCAGCAGCGACGGGTCACAGATGACAGGTGTTCGGTTCGAACAGCTGACGATGGATATGAACGGCAGCCAGCAATCCGGTGCTCCAGGGAGTGGCTGGTTCCGCGTGTACGACGGGAGCGGAACCTTCACCATGCGCGACTGCGTCATCAAGAACTCACTCAACTTTGGCGTCCAGCTTGGCGATGATATCGCTGGAGACTTCAAGTACTGTCAGTTCTCACGCTGCGGTGATCCAGATGTCTCGGCCGGGCACGCGCTGAATCTGAATCAGTCGTCGAAACAAACCACAAACATCTCGTGGTGTCTCATTGAGGACAGCGCAGGGACCGATATTGATATCGGAGATGACACCACCGCGGACTACCAGACAGTCATCGTCGAACGGAGTTATTTCTCTGCTGGACTCGGCGCAGTAAAGATCGACCCGGGCAACCTCAAGACGGTTCTTCGGAACACCTACATCGCTGGTGGGAGCCGAACGACTCGGGGAATCAAGACCAACAACGACAACTACGACTGTGGCTCGCTTGAATTGGAGGACGTTGTCATTGAGAACTGTGGGGGTCCCGGAATTGACCTCGGTGGCGGCGGCCACGGTACTCTGACACTCAATCAAGTTGCAGTCAGAAACGTCGAAAACGATGGCATGCGGTCCTTTGGCGGCTACTCAGGCATGGGTATCTATGCGGAAGGTGTTGACTTGGGAACATCCGGAACCATCTCCGTACACAATGTCAGTCCGAACAACGATGGTATTGCTCTCTTCTTTGACGAGAGTTCGTCCGGGTCAATTGAAGAAGTCAGACACGACGGAACGAGTGGTATCGGTAGTCTCAGTTCCGTCACAGTCGGGACAGCCGCGGCCGGTAGTACTCAGCTGAAGCCGGACACGGTGGCCAAAAGCGAAGTCGGTCCACGAACTAGCGAGAGCACTACCGACGGAACAAACGAATCCGAAGAGACGACGGAGGAGACCAGCGGGTCGATCAACCTCGGAAACCTGGGGGGCTACAATCAGCCGGCAGAGGGCGTACTAGACTGGCATATCCCCCTGAACGAGAACTTCCAGAGTATCGAGTCGGATATTATCAGTCTTGCTGAAAAAGTGAACGAACTCGAAAACAACTGATGCGCCGTCCGGCGTGGCCCTGCTTCCAAGTTTGTTTGATCGGTTTACGTTGAGACAGGTGCGAATCGAACGAGGGGCGAATAGCTCGTTTTACAACGTTGTTTTCGGCCATTGAATGTACATAGTGTCGGGAGACAGTCGTTCTGGAACGGTTTTTGCAAGCATAACTAAACCCAAATACGCCGATGGCTGGTGTATGCATACCGACGCTCGAAGCTGGCTCACCGAACTGGCGTCGGGGATCCAGAACAAGCATCCGGCGGACATCGCCCGCTCGCTTCGCGGAGCGTTCAATGGTCCCTACTACACACTGACAACCAGGTATCCGATCGGAACGAATATATTCGAACGCGACTGGGACTTGCTTCTCGTCCTCGATGCCTGTCGTGTCGACGCACTCCAAGCAGTTGCACCCGAGTATGAGTTCATTGACGATGTCGGTTCGATCTGGTCCGTCGGCAGTGCGTCACACGAATGGATCAGTAAGACGTTCACAAACGACTATCAGGAGGAGATCGCGGAAACGGCGTTAGTGACCTCAAACCCGTTTTTTCCACAGACATTCGAGGACCGGACATACCCACCAAAGGCCTATACAATTCCGGTAATGTGGCCAGACTGGGATATTGTGGAAAAAGACGCCTTCAAGAAGTTCCTCCACGTCCACAATCACGATTATGACGACTACTTCCCTGAGGCCCCGCCACAGGTAATGACCGATTACGCTATCGATACCGCCCGAACCACTGAGTTCGAACGGATGGTGGTACACTACTTACAGCCACATACGCCGTACATTGCAGAGGCCTACGAGGAAAATCGGCCGCTTCTGGAGGTTGAAGCGGATCCGTGGACGGCCATGGAGCAGGGGACGGCATCCGTCACAGAAGTTAAAGAATTATACCTGGATAACCTCCGGTTCGTGCTGGATTCAATCGAACTACTGCTGCAAAACATCGATGCCGAGAAAGTCGTGATTACGGCCGACCACGGTGAACTCTTCGGTGAAATGGGACTGTATGGCCATCCTGAAGGATTCGCCCATCCGAATTTAAAAAAGGTACCGTGGGCGACTGCAACTGCTACCGACACAAACGAACACACACCAGAAGTAGACGAAACACGACAGGAGGCGATGGGATCCGATACCGAACAGCGGCTTGAAGATCTCGGTTACTTATAATCGAAGCGACGGTCTCCCGGACTGAAAGTACCGTCATCGGTCTGTGCTGTAAGCGGGAACGTGTTTACGCCCCGCGTGATTGGATTAGTCCGTGACATATCCAAGGTCGGCGAGATGATCTTTCATCTCATCTGTCATTGTCCGCTGTGTGTCGGTCGACTGTGACTCGCCAACTCGGTTGATGGCCTCTTCAAACGCGGCCCGGTATTCGGCGGCGACCGATGGATACAATTCGAGAACGTCTGTCTGCTCGTCCGGGAGTTTGTACAGCTGACTTCCCTGTTCAGACTGCAGAAATTTGAATCGTTTGCCGCGGAGGGCATGCAGAAGTCCCGAATGATAGCGATCAGTATCGACAGTCGGATCATGTTCCGTCATCTGTGTGATCGCTGTTTCGTACGTGTCGTTCCCGCGTTGGCTAAGAGCATAGGTTCGGGGGTCAGCACGTGGGTCCTGACCCTGGAATCCGTCCAGGGAGTCAGGACTGGCGCCAGCCTCTAAAAGCAGCGCTTGCATCACGTCAATGTGCTGTAAGAGCGTATCGGCCGGGAGATCCGCCAGCGATTGGAGTCCGTGAACCACCATTGGGACGTTGACCAACCCGTCGTGGAGCGACAGTTGATGGCCGAGCACATCGTCTTCGCCCAGTAGATCACCGTGATCGCCAGTCACAACGAACACTGTCGGACCCAGATCAAGCGAGTTCAGGTACTCGAAAAATTGCCCGACATACCAATCAGTGTACGACATGAGGCCATCGTACATCGCAGCGAGAGCGTTGTCGGTCCGATCGGAGAAGTCACATCCGGACGCCGTAGACCGGTAGTGGTTCGAACTCACTTCGACCGCTGTTTCGATTGCTTCATCGGTTGTCTGTTCGAGAGTGTCTGTGAACGTATCTCGGAACGACAGCGGTGGTGCGTACGGAAGATGCGCACCTAGCGTATGCACAAACATGAAAAAGGGCTCTTCGGACCCCTGGAACGACCGCAATCGACGTTTAGCAAGATCCAGAGCCAGGTAATCTGTCCGGTGCTGGTCCGTCGACAGCGTATACCCTCCGGAATGTGTCCGTAGTTTGAGAGCATATTTCAACAGCGTCCGGACTCCAACCGTACTGAGGAAATCAGATTTGTTCACGAGGTCGAACTGATCAAATCCACGCGACAGACCGGTTGAATCGCTGCAGTAGGCATTCTGCGAAACACCGGCTGTATGATAGCCAAGGTCCGAGAAGCGCTCGGCTACGGTCGGTATCTCTTCGGGTAAGACCTCGTTCCACAGCCCCGTTCCATGATACGAGGGGTAAGTCCCAGTGAGCATCGATGCATCGGACGGAAGCGACCACATAGCATGAGTGATGCAGTTCGTAAAGGCCTGCCCGTCGGCCAGGTTCGCAATACGCTGCATGTTTGGAGTCGTATCGCGGGCCTCCGGAGCCATACTCGTTCTATCGGCCCGGACGCTGTCGAGCGTGAGCCAGATGATATTCGGTTGTGTCGACATTACTCGTATTGGAAACTACTGGCGGTCCTGATAGCTTAAGTTTACACTGCGTAACGGCTCTCAAGTAGAGTAAGCACTGAGTTATTGGGTAATTCCCCCGGTAGCTGTAATCCGATAAATACGAACTTCACCGTTGTCGTATAGCTGACCAACGGTGGGGTCGTTCTGTAATTTATCGTAATCCGCCGGTCGGAATCTCCACTGGTCTTCGTACTCCGGATACATTTCCTGATAGAACTCCCGACCCTTCTTCGTGATTATCATATACCGGTCGCTGTCGTACGACGGCCCCAGCGTCGCGTTGCGGTCGTACGAGAAATGATCCGGAGGCCTCGGGCTGCTCGGGTCGATAACTTCACGACGAGAAGACTTGTTTTTGCCGTGATACGCGTCGCTAAACCTGTAAAACGAAATCCCGTACTCGACGGTCTTCGTGTACCGATTTCGATTGTCAAGCAGCCATTGTGAGCCTTCGAGTTCCTTGTCGGTCACCTGACGACTGGTTTCCGCTGCTAAAGGGGAGTGATACAGTGTCACAACGCCAAACACCGTATGAGAGAGCAGTAGTAAGCATAGAAAACCGGTAACTAGGTGTCTCATTTCGTACCGCTGGTAGAGTTTATAAAACAGCGACCCGGATAGCAAAACAGCGAAGATATTGACATAAATTAACGGCCGTCCGAAGCCAGCGATAAGGTTAAATACCAAAAACAGCACAGCCAGACCCAGGAAACCGATGAAAGATAGCGAAAACGATAGTTCGTACTCGGATATCTCAGGCATATCGGTCAGCGTGTCGTACGCTATCAGTAACAGATAGAGCCCGCCGATACCCATCAACACTCCAGAGAGTCCGTATTTTGCGAAGCCGATAACTAGTATATCGCTGAGTTGCGGGGACGTTTCGCTGACCACGGAGCTGTACTTATCCAGTTCCGAACCACCGCTTGACGTGCCGAGAAGGCCCTGAATCGCCTCTCTGCTTCGGTTTAATATCGGCTCGAACGTATAATACCACGAGAAAAACAGTGCAACCATCAGTTGGATGGTGACTCCCTTCCCAGTAGAACCACGCCATGGAGAAATCGTGTCCACAGAGGGGGTCAAGCTCCCGATATGGTTCGCAACGAAATACGCTATTAGACCCAGAATAAGGAATGCGGTCGTCAAAGGATGATAGATGACAACAGCCACGAGGACGATCAACAGAACCGCCCGTGATTGGAGCGAGCGAGTCCGGCGCTCACGGAAAAATACGTAGAGGACAAACGGAACGAGCAGTGAACTCTGTGTGAACGGGGATGGGTTCACGTATGCCCCACCAGCGACGAGCAGGAGCGCAAATGGCAGCGTCAGAAGCGCTCGTCTACCGTCGTAAAGCCAGGTCACCAGCACATACCAGGCCAGGACGGAGAACAGTGGAATGATGACCGAAATCGAGTTTATTATTTGAAGCGGGTCGATGCCGGTCACATACGAGAACGATAACGTCAGTAAGTGGATGTTCGGGTAGATGTCCGACGGCGGGAGTGCTCCCAGCGAGTGGATATTCCGAATAAAGCCCACGTGCGTGAGAACATCTGCGCGGTCATACGCTTGGTAGCCGCGAAAGTACGGGAGCAAAAACAGTACGGCCTCGACAGCCATGATAATTACCACGCCCAGGGGCCACGAGCGGAAGTCGGTTCTGTCGGTCAGTGCCGCCCTGAGAATCACAAGTTGGCCCGAAAAAATGCCGAAAAGCACGAGACCCCAAAAGAGCATCGGATAGCCCCGATATATCGAGAACTCGTACTCCTGTGCCTCGGGAGTGAGAAACACGATGATCGTAAGCAGCAAAACAGCGGTAGCACCGCCAACGAGCAATCCCGAGTCCAAGAGTTCTTGCTGTCGGTCGTTCATGCGTCTTGTTCACCTCGGAGCAAACAGCGACGGGTACTATTTCGCTCTAACATAGCTGTGAGTGGCTGAGACAGGACCTGAGGCGGTTCTGAAAGATATTGAATACACATGTATTATTGCGTGATATTGATCCAGATGTGGACATCTCGGTATGCATTTTCGAGAGTCGGATTCGCCGGTGGCGCCCCCTTGTACAGGAGCACCACTAGCCTGTGACGGTCAGCGTCCGCTACCGTGTTTGCCGTGATCGGCATTGCCTGACGTGACACGTCGCCGTCACCGACATTTACTGAGAGGGTGTCAATCGTGGTTGCCCGTGTTACAGTCCGTTCGCCACCGGATGTCGAGACGGATTGCAATCGAGTGACGACGGTGTATTGAACGGTTTGGCCCTCGTGATTCCCTACGGAGACGACAAGCTCAGTTTGCTCGCCCACCTGAAGCGAGGTGGGATAGCCGTCAGCAGTTAGATTACCAGTTTCCGCTTCCTCTGTCAGGATGGACAACTCCGTGTATTGTTCTCCACCGTTGGTCTGTGTCAGCGCCGCACCCGCGATTCCAGCGCTAAGTAACAGAAGGCAGACTGTGATCACCTCGGCTGCGGATCGGATCGTCGGCTTCGACTGAAACGAACCGGTCAGTATCGATGTCAGTCGTTCAATGGGTACGCCAGCACTCTGTGAGTCAACGATGCGATGGATAATTGCGATACCCGACATCACAGCGGTGAGCGCGGCGACTGTAACGACTGTGCTTACAGGTCCAATCGGCCACGCAACGAAATTTAGTACCAATACAGACAGCGGCACAATTGCGATACTGAGACCAACGGTCAGTACCACCCCCTCAGCGAATGAAATAGGGTAATGGGTGATCCGCTGTTCGTCCGCCATAGCAGACTGCGAGTATATCGCAGGAAAAAGTGATGTCAAAACTGTATAGCCCGGAAGAACGAAAATAAAGAGGAATCCAAGGGTCACGCGAATCGGTGTCGGCACTGCGTTTGGTCTCCGCAAGCTAATAATCACGGCCGCCATTGATATCAGGAGGACTAGTATGAGATCCGCACTGAGTGAGAGGAACCCTTTGATATCCGTGCTGTCGTCCGGCATTCTACAGGCCCCCGCTTGTACCCATTGCCGTGTCACCTGCCAGATAACCAAGACCCGCTATCAGGGCGGGGTTCACGTGCCAGCTAATACCCCAACGATGATTCATCGCTTCACAATGCTCCATACACGCTGATTGTTAGTTTGGCTCTAACGACCTCACAGCGGATTGTATGGATCTCAATTGCAGCCACGACTCCTCGGAGGACGAATTGGTTGTAGCCCCCGCTTATAAGTTAGATAGGTGCAAAGCGGCAACCACAGACTGCGTATATAATAATACCCCTGCTTGAGGGATAGTAAACAGCACATAATTGTAAGACAGTCCTGTCAACAGTGGATTGATGGTAACGCCCCTACAGGATGGGTTAGGAGGACCAGGCAGTGACAGACCGTGACGAAGGCACTCTTGATGCGAGACTCCCGGAACACCCTTCCGAGCTTGGGTTAGTTAATCAGGATGGGGCGGGTTCGGACGAGACCTCATCCCGTGGGTGGCCGACCGAGCAGTCAAAACTACTCCAAACGATAGTTGGGGCGCAAGCGGTCTGGATGCTACTCATGCTTGTACTGTTGATCGGTATCGATATGCTGTCCCCCGACCTCTATTTCATCGTTTCATTCCACGGTTTGGTCGGACTTCGTCTGCTGTTTGCACCGACAGACCAGCCACCGGATTGGTGGCGAAAGCTCGATATGCTTGTATATATAGGGTTTGTTATACTTGCAGCGGTTATTTTCCAGGGGCCGTTACAACTTTTCGAATGGCAGTAGTTGGATTTCCTCGGGTAGAACACTTCTAACAAAACGTGAAAGGGTAGATTGTACTGGTGAATGCCTGCTACTACCCGCTGTGTGTACTGCGTTCTATCCCGCGTGATTCGTTGGCCGGACACTGAACTACTGCGGCGAACAGACTCCACTCCCGTATCAACGGAGTCGCTGAGCACATAACAGACAGAGATGTACCGAACGTGCCATTGGCATTCGATGGAGGCTACTCAATGACCAGCGCTAGTGTGGGGGCTGAACCGGACCTGGCGTTTTATATTCCAAACCTGACTGTTGGTGGGGCCGAACAGGTTACTGTCAATATCGTTAATGGGCTGGCCGGTAGGGGCTACGATGTCGAACTTGTAGTGTCACATCCGGGTGGCGAACTGCGGACAGCGGTCGCCGATAGCGTCGCCGTGATCGAACTGGCTGACGTGCGTATTCCTGGCATCGGTATCGGTGCCCATCTGCACAAACTAGCGCAATACTTGGGGGACACAGAACCAGATATCCTCATTTCTGAGAAAACCGACGCAAATATCCTTTGTCTGGGTGCAAAACGAGTGGCCGAGTCGACTACGACAGTTGTTCCGACAGAACACATTGCGTTCGGGATGATGCCCGACGAATCGCTGAAGTCGAGAGGTGTCCGGAAAGTAGCGGCACAGCTTTATCCAGCAGCGAATGACCTGATCGCTGTATCAGACGGTGTCGCCGACAGCCTCGGCGAAAAGACAGCCGTGGACCGAGGGGATATCTCTGTTCTTCACAATCCAGTCGAAATAACCACAGTTCAGGACCGGGCGCATGAGCCGGTATCACACAAGTGGATCGAGGACACTGACACCGATGTGCTGCTGTTCGTCGGTCGTCACCATCCCCAGAAGGACCTCAAAACGTGGCTCCGGTCATTCAAGCGCGTTAACGATACGTTACCGGATACTCGTGCAGTAATCGCAGGCCGCGGGTCAGAAACCGAAACGGTCCGTGAACTTACCGTCGAACTGGGGCTCACTGAGGTTACGTCTATTCCAGGTTACGTCGATAACCCATATCGGTTCATGAACCAGGCTAGCCTGTTCCTTCTTTCCTCTCAATTCGAGGGATTACCCACAGTATTGATCGAGGCGATGGCCTGTGGGTGTCCGATCGTCTCGACAGACTGTCCGAGCGGTCCGCGTGAGATACTCGCAGATGGAGAGTATGGAAGACTTACACCAGTCGGGGATGTCGATTCAATCGCCACTGCCGCCCTGGAAATGTTAGAGAATCCGACACCGGCAGCAGTGTTACAGGACCGCGCAGCCGACTTCGCACCGCAAACTGTTCTTAATGACTACGAGCAGTTTATTGAAACGAGACTCGGGTGAGCAGTACCAGAGTAAGCCACTTGGCGAGTAGTAGCTTAATAACTATCCTGTCTGTTTCCATCGTGTTGGATAAATGGACAGTGAGCGTGTCGGGAACCACGGTAAGCCTCTCATAGACCGGGTTTCAGCACCTGAGATGTGTCGACAAGATGTCTCAGCAGGCGACGACAGTAGAACAACTGTTTGTGAGGGCCTGGCTGGCTCTCCTCACTCCGCTAGTGGAAAATGACACGGATACTGAATTGGTTACGTTCTCTGGCTTCTCGCATAAAAACCATACTGACCCCGGAAGGAGGGTTATTAGAGCAGTCCGTCACCGGCGGAATCTGGCTTACCGCGCTTAACATCTCCGGTCGTATATTTCAGATCCTGACTCTATTGGTACTGGCACGGCTTCTGGATCCGCGTGCATTCGGTATTGTCGGACTTGCGTCACTCGTTATCGTCGGCCTCCGACGTGTCTCGAAGCTCGGTCTCGACGACGCTCTCATCTACAATAAAGACGAGAACGTCGATAGATATCTCAACACCGTCCTTGTGATGAAAGGAGTTCGTGGGCTTGTCATCGGTGGTCTCGTCTTTGTCGCTGCGCCACTCATCGGCCAGTTCTTTTCAGAACCGGCGCTAATCAGTATTGTACGCGCAATGGCAATCGGTTCGGTTGTCATGGGCTTTCAGAACCCGGCGATTGTCTACTTCAAGAAGGACCTGAACTTCCATAAGGAGTTCGCGTACGAAGTCGGAGCTGAAGCCGTGTACTTCATCGTCGCGTTCGCGTACGCGCTCGTGAACCCCACAGTTTGGGCCCTTGCATTTGCATATATAGCTCGAAACGTCGCCCGGTTCGGGCTCTCGTATCTGCTCCATGAGTACCGGCCGTGGCCGTCCTTCGATACGGACCTGGCGCGTGAAATGATAGACTACGGGAAGTGGATCACTGGCTCAAGTATCCTGAACTACATCAGCAACGAGGGTGACGACATCTTCGTCGGCTGGCTGTTGGGGTCAGCAACTCTCGGGTTCTATCAATTCGCGTATCGGCTCTCGAACGCCCCTGCAACCGAAGTAACACATGTGATTTCCCGCGTTACGTTTCCGGCGTATTCGAAGATCCAAGACGACATGGAAGCGCTACGGGCCGGGTTCTACCGAACGATTCGGCTGTCGACGTTTTTGGTCGCTCCGATGGCCGTTGGCATCGCAGTCGTCGCTGAGCCGTTTGTCCTCGCGTTTCTGGGTGAGCAGTGGTTGCCGATGGTCCTGCCGATGCAGATCCTCGCTATCTATGGCTTGATCCGCGGGTACATCGCTTCATTTGGCTCTGTCTGGCGTGCAACTGGGAACCAAGATTATCTGGTCAAGCTACAGGCGCTGACTATCGGCCTCATCGCCATCCCGATATACCCAGCCGCAACCGAGTTTGGGATTGCAGGTGTTGCGGCGACAGTCGTGGGTGTGTACGTATTCATTATGATGCCTTTGGACATGTATCTCGCTGCTGCTGCTGTCGAGGGGAGTCTCCAACGGTTAGCCATTGAGTTCGCCTACCCGCTTCCAGGGGCAGCGGCAATGGCCGCAGTAGTGCTGTGGGTACAAGAGATGATCTCAGTCATTCCAATCGTAGAGTTCGCGGTGCTTGTCGTCGTAGGTGCGGCTACATACGCGGTATCCGTTTTGTTGATGGAGGCTGGCAGCGAGTGGGGGATCATCAACGAGTTGCGGTCACTAGTAAGGACTATCTGATAGCTGTGGCCGTAATATTCTAACAGTCTATATGCCAGTATCCAACATATAACAGAGTAGTGAAACGACCAGAATGCTATCGATGAGAGTCTGCGTTCACGGACTCGGGTACATCGGGATGGCCACTGCGTCGTTGTTTGCGAACAACGGCCACGACGTAGTCGGATTCGATACCGATGACCGAGTCCGCAGCCAACTCAAACGAGGCGAGCCAGATGTTTCGGAAGACCAACTCGAATCCTATGTCCGAGCGGCAATCGATTCGGGCCTGACGATAAGTGATGAGCCGGTGCCGGCTGCATATCACATTATCTGCGTCCCGACACCGTATGACAAATCGGCCGGCAGTGCTGATCTCCGATACGTCAAAGAAGCCTCCCAGACTGTCAGCTCGTTGCTACGCCCCAACGATGTCGTCGTCCTTGAGTCGACCGTTCCCCCCAGCACGACGGCAACAGTGGTTGCACCGATACTCTCTCAGTCGGGATTAGAACCCGGCGAAGACATCGGACTGGGATACGTCCCCGAAACCATGCTCCCGGGGAACGCGATCACCGAATTACGTTCAAACGACCGGATCCTCGGCGGATACGACAGTGCATCTACTGCCGCAATCAAGAACCTGTATGAGGCGGTTCCCACGGGCAGTCTCAACGTTGCCCCTGACGCTACAACTGCTGAATTCGTCAAACTCGTACAGAACGCGTTCCGGGATGTCAATATCGCGTACGCCAACGCCTTAGCGCTCATAGCCAGAGACTATGGAGTTAATGTACGCGATGCAATCGAATTAGCGAACAGTCATCCACGAGTCGATATTCTAAACCCTGGACCGGGTGTCGGCGGTCATTGCCTCCCTGTAGACCCGTTCTTTTTGGGCGCTAATTCGGATAATACTGACCTGATCGACACGGCAAGGCAAGTGAATCAGCGCATGCCACATTACGTCGTCGACAGACTCGCTGAGGAACTGGGACCGCTCGACGACAAGACGATTGCTATCTTGGGCGTCGCATACAAAGGGAATGTCGACGATACGAGGAACAGCCCAGGACTCGAGATTGCACGGACGATAGTGGGCGCCGAGAGCGAGGCCCCCAGTCTTGAACCAGACCGGCAAGATACTACTTCGCTCCGTTTATGTGACCCCTATGTATCGAACAGTCGGTACGATTTGGAACCGCTTTCCGATGCTCTAGACGGAGCAGACGCGGCGGTACTGGCGACAGCACACGATGAGTTCGCAGACCTTTCGCCGGAGCGGGTCGGTTCGCTCCTCGATACCCGCGTAATTTTTGACACGCTCGATGTCCTCGACTCGGAAGCGTGGACGGAAGCGGGGTTCGACCTGCTGCGTATTTAAGGACAGGGTGCGGGGTTGAAACCCGTTCCAGTGTCAGTGCCGATACCAGACATCGACGTGGTGGGCCGGACCGTAGGACTTGCCGACGATATCCAGCTTTCCGTCACCGTTCATATCAACTAACTGTGCTTCGTGCGTGGGAATCCCGGAAACGACGGTGTGGTCCCGGAACTCTCCGTCCCCGAGGTTTTCGAAAACCAACTGCTCGGGACTGGCGTTTTCCCCGAGCGACATCTCACCGACGTAGATGTCGGGATATCCGTTCCCGGTCAAATCTGCGGTTTGAAGGCTATGTGGACAGAACAGATCGTCTTTGAGAACCGTCGGCGACCCCGCCGGATACTCGACCACAGCGAGGCGACCCGGATGCGTCCCGTACGTTGGTGAATCACCCTCAGAGAGAATGATTTCCGGCGTGCCGTCTTGATCGAGATCGGCAACGGTGACCCGCGTATCGTCCCAGCCCGTACAGACATCTGAACGAACCCAGTCGCCGTTGTCGTGGTGATATACGTTCGTCCCAGCAACCACCTCCTTCGTTCCGTCGCCGTCGATGTCGGCCACAGCGAGCCCCTCGATACGGATGTCTTCGTCGATGATGTGAGCGTTCGAATCAGGCCACGGTTCCTGGGACGGAGCAGCCGGAATATCGTAGTAGAAGACGGTTTCGCTGTCCTGTGAGAGTCCGATCAGTTCGGCGTCCCCATCGTTGTCGACATCAGCGACGAGCAGGTCGTGGTACTTCTCGAACCGATCGGATATCAGATGCTGTTGCCAGGGATCCGTCGGCGATTCCGGTTGCTCGTACCAGTACACATTCGACCGTCCGAATCCCTGTCCGACGACGAGGTCGACGTTTCCATCGCCGTCGATGTCTGCGAGGTCGGTTCCGACGCCAGGGTGGAGATCGGTCTCCGTCGCAAGCGTGTGCCGTTCCCACCCCGGGTTCTCGTACCAGAAGATGTTCGTCTCAAGCCGAGGTGTGACTCGACTGAGTGGCCCGTGTGTCGGAACCTGAATTCGATTGCCCGCGACCGAAATTGTCGGATTTCCGCCCATCCCCGTTACGATGATATCTGGTCGACCGTTGCCAGTCAGGTCCGTGGTTTCAAGACTACTTAGTTTGCTACATGGCGGGTCGTCATCGATACGTTCGTGAGAGAACTCCATGTCGACGGATTCGAGGGACACCGGTATTGTTATTCTAACCCTATCAGGGAAGGATCACAGGGGTACAGATTAGAGATTGATAGGATGTCTTATTGAGTCCGGACCTGGCCATCCTATATCCGTAATGCGCTATGTTACAATAGACAATCATTAGAATGATACCACATATGAGAATACAGTTCTATATTGGCAGCATAGGAAATGGTATAATGAGAATATAATCCCAAAACCCAATTTTCAGTAGCCATGACACCAGGTCAAATATATAGATACTGGACGACCTATCTCAGTTAACAGGAGGTACTCTTCTCTACAGTATGCCGTTCGAAACAAACACGTCTCAGGCGTTCGTCAGCCCGCGATAGCTATCGGACACATACTTTTTTATTAGTACGGCTGGCAGGTAGATGTAGCGATCAGATGTCGTCAGACAACGCCACACAGCCAGCAACACGTGCAGCGTCGCATCTCAGAACGCTCGACCTCGACGGCAAGTCGTGGATCACCGGCGTCGCCATAAACGGCCTCCTCGCCGAGGGGAGCGAGCAGTCCGTCACGGCTGCGAAAGACCTCGTCGACAGGGCCGTCGCGACACAGGACGACAACGGACAGTTGGGATACGGACCGAGCTACCCCATCGAGGTGTTCAGCCACGGCCGGGAGTACGAGGCCAGCTGGGAGCTCACGGTGAAAAAGTGCATGAACACCAACAACACGACCGCTATCGGCCACGGCGTGCTCGACTTTTACGAGCGGACGGGCGACGAGCGATACCTCGACGCGGCGAGGGGCGAGTACGAGTGGCTCCAGTCAGTCGACCGGACGGAAACGGGGGGTATCCCCCACCACGACCCGGAGGTTGCCGGAATCAAATCGCTGTGGATCGATTCGGTGTATATGATGTGCCCGTTCTTCAGCCGATACGCCGAGGCCGCAGACGAGCCAGCGGCCCACGACGAAGCCGTCACGCAGTATCTGGTTCACGCCGAGCATCTCCGCGATCCCCGGACTGGACTGTTCCGACACATCTGGGTCGAAACGCCGGATCACTACCCGCAAGGGGCGTTCTGGGCGCGGGGCAACGGCTGGGCCGCCGCGGCGGCCGTCGAAATCCTCGACCGCTTGCCGGACGACCACGATCAGCGCGAGGATCTGGTCGAGCGCTTCAGGGATCACTGTGAGAGCCTGCTCCCACTGCAAGACGGGAGCGGCTTCTGGCACAACCTCGTCGACGACACGGATACGCCCCTTGAGTCATCTGGGACGCTGATGTTTGCCTACGCGTTCAACCGCGGCATCGAACTCGGACTTCTCGACGAGTCGCAGTACCGCGATTCAGCGGATGACGCGCTCGATGCTGTGACGCATGTCGTCGACGACGAGGGCGCGGTCGGCCGCGTCGCCGGTCCCCCGGGCGGACCCGAAGCGCCGCTGACGGTGACGCCGTACGGGCAGGGCTGGTATCTCATGGCCGCCGATAGCGCGCGCTGACCCCGCCCCGGCGAGGCAGATTTTTTACCGGCCCGGGCGGAAACAGTGGTATGATCCGAAACCGAGCGACGCTTGCAGCAAGCTCCGCACACGAGGTGGCACTCGACTGTATCGAGGCCGCCATCGATGCGGCTGCGCCGGATGTTGCCACCCGGTCGGCCGTAAGCCGTGAGGGTGAGACGCTCACTATCGGTGAGACGACGTACGATCTCGACAGCTACAGCGACGTTGTCGTCGTCGGCGGTGGGAAGGCCGCCGGCGGTGTGACGCGCGCACTGGAATCCATTCTCGGTGACCGTCTCAGCGGCGGGCACGTCGTCGTCAAGCAGGCTGCCGACACCGACACGGTCAGGAGTTCCGTCGGGGACCACCCGTTACCGTCTGACCGCAACGTCGAGGCCACGACCGATATTCTCGAAACAGTCGACGACGCCGACGAGGACACGCTCGTTCTGTTCGTCCTGACCGGCGGTGCGAGCGCCCTTCTGTCGGCCCCGGCCGGAGAGCTGACGCTGGAAGCCCTCCAGACGACGGACAGGCTCCTGAGCGGCGGCGTTGCGATCGAGGAGATCAACGCCGTCCGCAAGCACCTCTCGGACCTGAAAGGCGGGCAGATAGCGCGGCGTGCGGCTCCCGCAACCGTCGCCGGCCTGCTTCTCAGTGACGTGGTCGGCAACGACCGCTCGACCATCGGCAGCGGTCCGTCGGTCCCGGACGAGACCACGTACGAGGACGCGCTCGCCGTGTTCGATAGATACGATCTCACCCCACCACCAGCGGTTCGCAAACACCTCGAAGCCGGACGGGACGGAAAAATTCCTGAGACGCCGTTTCCAGACGACCCGGCCTTCGACAGGGTCCGGAACTATCTCGTCGGCGACAATGCGACCGCACTCGAAGCCGCCGCTGTCGTCGCACGGGATGCCGGGTACGACCCGCTCGTACTCACATCTCGCCTGCGCGGGGAGGCCCGGGAGGTGGCGAAGCCGCTCGTTGCTATCGCCGAGGAGGCCACATCGACGGGGACTCCGGTCGAGCCGCCGGCCGTCCTCCTCGCCGGGGGAGAAACGACAGTCACCGTGACCGGAGACGGGGGGCAGGGCGGTCCCAATCAGGAGTTCGTCCGCTCCGGCGCACTGGACCACGGCGGCGACGCGGTCATCGCGGCCGTCGACACTGACGGCGAAGACGGGAGCTCCGTCGTGGCCGGTGCCATCGCCGACGCGACCGTCATCGACGACCGCGAGCGCGCTCGTGAGGCGCTGCTCGCAAACGACGCCGGCTCGTACCTCTCGGCGGTCGGGGCGACGGTCGAGACCGGGCCGACCGGCACGAACGTCAACGACGTGGCCGTTCTCGTAGTTCCTGACTCGACCGAGTGACGACTGCGTTTGCCGTGCCCGAGAGCTGGTTCATCGAGCCTTTGGGTCACGTTTATGACCGGACGCGCTGATACGTCACGTATGGACGCAAGCGATCAACAGATCGCGGCCAGCGCGCTTTCCTTGCCGGAAGAGACAATCGTCGAGGCCTGTGGTGATCCACAGCTCCCCGAACTCGGCGTCATCGAACAGAACTGGGAGACGGACCCGATAGCGCCGGACGACGTCGCAACACACGCGGCCCGGGCGGTCGAGTCCCTGTCCTTTGCCGACGTGCCAGAAGGCGGCGAAGTCGCGCTGGGCGTCGGCAGCCGTGGTATCGCGAACCTGCCCACTATTGTCGCCGGTGTCGCCGACGCAGTTTCCGACGCCGGCTACGAGCCGTTCGTCTTCCCGGCCATGGGGAGCCACGGTGGGGCTACCGGCGAGGGGCAACGAACAATGTTGAACGAACTGGGCGTGACCGAGTCGACCATCGGCTGTGAAATCCGGTCGAGTATGGACGTGGTTGAGGTCGGACGAACACCGGACCGTGACGTGCCTGTCGTCGCCGATGACAACGCTGTGGCGGCTGATGCAATCATTCCCATCAACCGCGTCAAACCGCACACGGACTTCGACGGGCCAGTCGAAAGCGGGCTCTCGAAAATGCTCGTCATCGGCATGGGCAAGCAGCGCGGCGCACAGATTGCCCACAAGTGGGCCGTCGACTGGTCGTTTCGCCAGATGATTCCAGAGATTACTGGCCGGCTGCTCGAAGAGTTGCCCATCGTCGGCGGCGTCGCAATCGTCGAGGACCAGCACGACGAGACAACGCTGATAGAGGGCGTGCCGCCGAGTGGCTTCCTCGACCGCGAAGAAGAACTGTTAGAGACCGCCTACGAACTGATGCCGACGCTCCCGTTCGAAGAGCTGGATCTCGTGGTGTTCGACCGTCAGGGGAAAGAAATCAGCGGTCAGGGACTCGATACAAACGTCATTGGCCGCCGACCGTTCTCGATAAACGAGCCGGCCCCAGAGACACCGGATATCAAACGCATCTTCACACGCGGGCTGACAGAGAAGACCCACGGGAACGCGATGGGCGTCGGTTCAGCCGATGTCGTCCACGAAGATGTCGTCGCGGAACTCGACGCGCAGACGTCGCTGATCAACGCGCTCACCGCGAGCACGATTCGCGGGGTGAAAGTACCGCCAGTGGTCGAAACCGACCGCGCCGGCATCGTCGCTGCGCTGTCGACGATAGGGGTCGTCGACACCGACACCGTTCGAGTCCTCCGTGCAGCCGACACGATGCATCTCCACCAGCTCTACGCATCGCCGGCGCTGGTCGAGGCCGCACGCGACCGTGACGACCTTCGTGTGGTCGAAGACCCGTCACCGATTGAGTTCGATAACGGACAGCTCGTCGCGCCGTCGCTTCGCGAGTAGCTGCCGGTAGCGGACCTGTGGACTTGCACTGCAGAGCATGAACAGGACAAGCAATGGTACATAAAGGTCGTCAGAGCACGGATGCGCGACCTCAGATCCCGGGATCCAATCCGACGTACGCCCCCGACATACAGGTGGATATAAGCACGGTATAAATAACGGGCGTACACGCGTTAGGTACAATGTTTCCTGCCTGCACGCAAATAACAAGCCGCAGCGGTCGCTTACGTCGCCAACAGCTCGATAGGATGGCGCGGCTGCCGTTCCAGCAGGGCGTCGATCTGTTCGAGACAGGAAGTCCCGCTTGCGACGACGGGGCGGTCTTGGACACCGTCCTCGCGCAACTGCGTCCGGAGCCGGTCGCCAACGTCCATGCTCAGTTCGTAGTAATCGGACTTGTACCCGAAGCTCCCGGCCATGCCACAGCACTCCACGTCGGATGTAACAACGTCGTAGCCACATTCTTCGAGGACAGCGACGGTATGAGCTTCAAGACCGAGTGTTCGCTGCTGGCAGTGGCTGTGATACGCGATTTCCGCGCCGGTGACGGTCGAGAGCGACTCGACGGACCCTCCATTGTCGAGCAGCCCGAACACGTATTCGAACACCTCGTAACTGTTCTCCGCGATGTCGGTGAAAGACGACTCATCAAGGAGTCGCTCGTATTCGCGGGTGAACATCGCGTGGTCGCTCGGCTCGATAACGACCACGTCGCGGCCGTCTGCGATATGTGGTTCGAGGGCCTCTGTGACCCGCTCAGCGTGGTCTGTCGCCGTCGCAACCATACCCTGTGACAGCGGCGCGCGGCCGCTGGATGGTACCGGTGGGACCACCACATCGACGCCCAGCGATTCGAGCACCTTCACCGCGGCTTTGCCGCGCTCGACCTGTACGTGATTCGTGTACAGGTCCGGGTAGAGCACCGCCCGGCGCTCGGGGTTTGTGACCTGTGAGTCACGGGCAGCGGCCCAGTCGACGAGCGTCTCCCGCTCGAACGTCGGGAGGTCACGTCGCGGGTCGATACCCAGAATTAGGGCCATCGCTTGCTGTGCGACTGTCGTGTCGGCCAGCCAGTTCGACACCGGTGCGGTGGCGCTGCCGAGCTTTGCGACGGTCTCGAAGTTGCCGAAGAAGCGCTTTTGCAGTGGCGCACCGTCGTCCTCCTCGTCGGGCGTGAGTCCGTCGACGAGCCACTCTCCGGGAGCGTCCTTGTCGCGGTTGATCCGGTCCCGGACGACGGTGTTGATCCATGGGATATCGATGCCGACCGGGCAGGCGTTCACGCAGCGGGTACACCCGGTACAGAGGTCGTTGAACTCCTCGGCCACGTCCAGCCCTTCGATGCCGGCCTCCCAGCCCGTCGCAATGCCACCCGAATACGTCTCCCCGCCGAAGGCGTGGCCGCCGACGCTCTGAAAGTTCGCACACGAGTTCGAACAGGCGGAACATCGGATGCAGTACAGCGTCTCCCGAAGCTGCTCGTCATCTCGCATCTCCAGTCGGCCGTTGTCGATCAACACGAGATGGAAATCGCGGTCGGAATCGAATTCCGACAGCGGTGTTTCGTCGTCGGTGAAATCGACGACCGGCGTGTCGACTGGCGGAGTCAGCAGCGAGACGTACGACGTGATGTCCTGTCCGGTGCCCGAGCGACCGATGAGTTCGATGAACGGGTGGAGGTCTCCAACCGTCGGGATGACCTTCTCGACGCCGGCCACTGCGACGTGCGTGTCCGTCGCGGCCACGGTTTTGCGGGCGTTGCCCTCACTGGTGACCAGCGCCATCGTCCCGGTATCGGCCGTGACGAAGTTCGCACCGGTGATGCCGACTTCCGCGTCGATGATCTGCTCGCCCAGCTTTTTCCGGGCGAAGCGGGTCAGTTCCTCGGCCGTCTCCAGCGGCTCGTCGGGCTCGAACCGTTCGTTGAACAGCTCCGCGATGCTCTCGCGGGACTTGTGAATCGCCGGGGCGACGATGTGAGAAGGGGCTTCGTCGGCGACCTGCAACACCCACTCGCCCAGGTCCGTCTCGACCACGTCCACGCCATCTGCTTCGAGCGCTTCGTTGACCTCGATCTCCTCGCTGGTCATCGACTTGCTCTTGACGACCCGGTCAGCCGCTCGTTCGTCGACGACATCGCGAATGTAGTCGTTCGCGTCGGCGGCGTCGTCGGCGATGTACACCGTTCCCCTGTTCGCTTCGACGGTCTCCGTCAGTTGGTCGAGGAGATCTGGAAGTTCCTCGATGGCGTCCTCCTTGATACTCCGGGCCGCTTGCTTGAGTTCCTCGTAGTCTCCCAGGTCCGCGACAGAGTCGTAGCGCCCCGTGTTGAACCCCTGCGTGTTCTCCGCGACTGCCGCGCCCTCGGTCCGCATCAGTTCGCGGAGTTCGTCGGCGGTCGCCATCGTCACGCACCCTCCTCGACGATGATGACGTGGACTTCCTTGGGTCCGTGTGCGCCTTTGACGAGCGCGCCCATATCGGCTGTCGCGCTCGGTCCTGTTGCGATGATCGCGCTCCCACCGGTTTCGTTGAACCGTTCGTCCAGTTCTGCCACTGCCGCGTCCATATCGGGCTGGATGTCTTCCTCGTGAAGAATGGCGACGTGACGCTCGACAAACAGGCTCAGGAGTTCGCTGGCCTCTTCGGTCATCGAGAGGACGAGCGAACCGTAGTCGCCGATGCCGAGTTCAGCACCGGTTACGCCGGTGGTCGCTTCGCGAAGCGCGACCGGAGTGGGGTCGACCGTGACCGGCGTCCCCGTGAGAGAAAACGCCTCGTCCCCGGCCGTTTTGTCGAGCGCGATCCCGACTGCAGGCTCCGTGACTGCCTCCGTAACAGCGGCTTCGAGGTCGGACTCGGCAGTGCTTGAAACTGTCACACCCAATGCTTCGAGAGCGTCCTCGAACGACGCGCGTTTGCTTTTCATCTATGCGCGAACCGAAAACCTACATCATCATTTAGTTTTTGTCTGAAACGGGCGGAAGTCCGACAAATCCAGTGGGCTGCCGCGTATATCCAGCTACGCTGGGCATCGTTTTACTATAGTAGCCATTGAAAATCAATGCACACCTGATCGCACGACGGCAGTGCGATCAGTGTGTAAATCGTTTCAATTGTTACTATAGATCAGCAGACAGTTACTGTATTTACTTATATTGCCACTCGCCCGATGTAAGCTGATTAATATATTCGCCACACAAATACATCCAAATATCGGTACTCTCTACCGACATCTCTCATAAATAGGTGTATAAACCATAGATGCATTACCATATACGGCATTAATGGCGGTATCACAGTTTCAACGGTGTGCGGTTATTTCGGATCGAGTAATACCCGGGAGGCAAGGGGTTTTGTGGGTTCTCCGAGAAATGCCGACAACGGACCGATGGACGACCAATCCGGTGCACCTCCAGATTCAGAGATTGTGACGTTACTCGAACAAGGAGAGAAAGCTGACGCACTGACAGCACTTGAGCGGCTTTCGATGGCCGGAGCGGCTGACCAGCAGGCGTGCTTGCGGTCACTCAAAGCGGCTGCTGACGACCAGCCGAAACTGTTCGACGGCGTACTGACGTCGCTCACTGTGTTTTTGCAGAATAGCGAGCGGCCAACACGGCTCACGACAGCGAAATTGTTCGTCACGGTCAGCGAGAGCGCGCCGGACAGCGTGGTTCCGGTTGTCCCGACGCTTGCCGAGCGACTGGCGGATGAGTCGGAGTTCTACTACGTTCGCGCCCGGTGTGCAGAGGCGCTGGGCTACGTCGCCGTCGACCATCCCGATGCCGTCGTCTCACCTGAGGTCGTGGCAGACCTGCGCATCGGCCTGGAGTTCGACAAACCAGAAGTTAGGGAGAAATTAGCGAAGGCGCTGGCCCACGTCGCCATGGGCCGTCCCGACAGACTCCGCTATCAGGTCGACTCGCTCGCCGAGCATCTTCGAGCGGACAGCGAACTGGTTCGATATCACCTGAGCACAGCTCTCGTCGTTATCGGCTCTGCGTGTCCCGAACGGCTTACAGACGCCAGGGAAGCACTCGTCTCGTGTCTCGAAGACGAAAGCAGATACGTCCGCGGGCGGGCAGCCGAAGCGCTGGGGTTGCTTGCCGGCACTAAGAGCGTGGAAGCGTTCCCGGAAGCACAACTCGAAGAGTTCACTGTGGACGAGGAGTTTGTTGCCGAGCGAGCCCGGTTCGCTCTCTCCCAGTATCGCGGGGCGGAACCTGCTGATGGCTTTACAGGAATAGCCGCGAGAGATGCAATCCGCACACAGACATCCGACATTGTCTCGGAGATCCGGACGCCGGAAGGCGATGACGGGTGCCCACACTGCGGGCTTTCGCTCCCCGAATCCGGCCCCCCGCTGTGCCCGGGCTGTGGCACCCCATTGTGAGGGCACAGTCGGTTTTCCTGCAGTTCCCACAGAAACCGCATTGTCTCCGTCTCTGACAGGGTCACGGTTGCAGTAGTTATCTGGTGCTGCGTCGTCTCGTAGCGATACCCATCAGAGCTATCTACTTCCGTGGAAGATCAGATGTTGCGTATGGGACATACAGACTTGGATGGAATAGACGTATATCTGGCAATTCCATCTCCAATTTTGAGATATATGACCGGAAATGTGTCAATTATATATTCATATTAGCGGTGGACGTGAGTTAGAGACCAATAGCCGCTGTTGTAGTCGGTGGGACTGTCCCCACAACACCTCGCTGTTCAATCCTGCGGCCTGTTCTGCTGTAGAGAACAGCACGCGATTGACAGCAGTAGCACTCACACGATGGTGCTTAATCTCACAGTCAGTACAGAGGGGCATAAAGTGATCCGCGATTCCTTCGTGAGATTACTTCTGATGCCGGGGTGACCGGAAACTATCTTTTCGACGCATGAAGATCAGGCGTCGTCGGTAGCGGTGTGTGGCAGTGAGGCCGTTCGTCCATTCCGATGGCGGCCACCAACAGAATAGAATAACAGTAGTACGCTCGTTATTCAAGAACCCATCAATTCGATGTAAGGGCCACCTGAATGGATTTTGTCGTGCTGAGGACTTGCCCGGTGATATCCTCCCTGAGGTATCGGCCGTTCAAACGCTCAACGGGGCCACAGATGCCCAGTGCAGCGATCCGATCACCACTGACGTCAGGGAGCGGGGCGGCAACACCGATAATCCCCTCGTACTGTTCTCCTCTACAGAACGCAATGCCGTCATCACGAACCCGGCGCAGTTCCTCGATGAGTTCATCTGGGTCGACGAGAGTTGCGTCAGTCGGTGCGACAAGCTCTCTTTCATCGAGAACCGATTCGACGCGATCACTCGGGAGCGACGACAGCAGTGCCTTTCCCGGTGCGTTGACATGGAGTGGCAACCGTTCGCCCGCGTGGAACGGGACTGCCCAGCCGTCCTCGGGTTCGGAGATCGACACCGGGACACCGGCCGTTTCTTCGAGGACGAACAGTGTCGCTGTCTCCCCTGTTGCCGTCGCGAGATTGTCCAGTTGTTGTTTCGCCGCCTGATAGAAACTGAGTCCATCACGCGTTCGCTCACCGAGAAACAACGGGCGGAGCGACGCCTCGTACTTCTCTGCGCGCTTGACCACGTATCCGGCCGCACGCAACGTCGAGAGGTGGTTATGGGCGACGCTCTTGGAAACCCCGACGAGATTGGCAAGCTCTGTAACGCCGACAGGCCCCGTCGCGTCGACAAGCGCTTCGAGGATAGCCACCGATGTCTGGGTTGCTTCGACTGCATACTGTGGTTCGTCGGTCATTGACCGTCGTTTCGACCCGCCGCGACAAAAGCCTGTTCACTAGAGCAGAACAGATGGTGGCATGTGCAGTAGGCCCAGAAGATATCCTACATTATTTATCACTATTTTCTGGATCGCTACGAGTTCCGACTGTCGAAATTTATTCGTTCTTCTCTCCAGAACAACTGCGGCCGGTTGCAAGGCACCGCGTCAAGTGTGGACTGTACTGTTCGAGTTCACGAATTGCTTCCATAGCGATACCGTGGTCAAGCGCCACGACGACCGCATTTCCGGACAGTATCGAGGAGGTCGTACTCGCTCACTCGGAATCCCCTGGAACGACTACTTTCTTCAGCCCCTCAGCGTTGCCCATCCGTTCAAACGCTGTCGGGAGATCGTCGAGCCCGATACGTTCGGTGATGAGCGTCTCGGCATCGATGCGTTCGTGTCTGAGCAGTGTTATCGCTCGCTCGAAGTCCTCGGTCGTCAGGGAGAACGAGCCGCGGTAGTCGACCTCGTCGAAGAAGACATCGAACGGGCTGATTTCCATTGTCGCTTCTTGGTCAGGGACGCCGAAGATGAGTGTCGAGCCACCGGACGCAGTCACAGCGTTGGCCTGCTTGATTGTCGGGACGAGCCCAATAGCCTCGGCGCCGACGTCGACCGGTCCGCCGGCCGCCGCACAGATCGCCTCCTCGGGATCTTCTTCGTTGGGGTCGACGACGGCATCTGCGCCGAGGTCGGCAGCCAGCTCTCGGCGTTCGTCATCAAGTTCGGAAACCACGATTGGGGCAGCGCCCGCGTTGCGGAACGCCTGCAGGAGCAGCAAGCCAATCGGGCCAGCGCCGATAATACCGACGCTGTCTCCGGGTTTGATGTCTGTCTGCTCGACGCCGTGGACACAGCAGGCGAGCGGTTCGGCGAGCGCGGCCCGTTCGAATGACATCTCGCCGATGTCCTCGACGTTGATCGCCGGGACGCGGACGTATTCAGCGAAGGCACCGTCGAGGATGGTGTCACCGGCACCGCCGATGCTCGTGTTGTTCTCACAGAGGTGCGTCTCCCCCTTCTTGCAGTATGAACAGGCGTTACAGGGGACGGTGGGGTTGATTGCGACGCGGTCTCCGACCGCGAAGCCCTCAACGTCGGCACCGACTTCCGCAACGGTCCCGGCACCTTCGTGGCCCAGGACCAGCGGTGTCTCTGCGGCAAAGGTGCCGTGGTACATATGATAGTCGGTCATGCAGACGCTACAGGCGCCGACCTGCACGAGAACCTCGTCATCCGCAGGGTCCGGTCGGTCACGCTCTTCGACGGTAATTTCGCCGACATCGGTCAACGTGCTGGCGCGCATCAGTCGTCCTCCGACGGTCGGGTCGCGGTCGTCACTACAGCAGTACCTCGGTCGTGAGTTGGTGTGGGTCGGGTCATGGGTGGTCTGGGCCGTAGCCCGTTGTCACTGGTCCAGCCGAGCTGGACGCACACAGCGGACTCAGCCACGATCCGTACTATCGATGTTTTCGGACCGCATATTAAAATCTTGCCACGGTCTCCCGTAATCGGGCGACAGAGGAATTCGCAGATAGAGGCGTCCTAGTACTGCAAACCGTCGGATCTCGCCCAGTGAGATGGGTATTCTACCTTACAGATGATTACCTTTATTATGCATCGGTAATTCGGTAGTGACGAGGCAAACTGGCATGACCAACTCCAACAGGCGGACGTTTCTGAAAGCGACAGGTGTCGGACTACTCAGCGGTCTCGCTGGCTGTACACGAGGCGGCGATGGCTCAGATGGGAGCGGAAGTGACGGCTCAAGTGGGGGTAGTGATGGCGGAACCAGCACCGACGGAAGCGATGGCGAGCTCGCGATTCCACTCAGCGAGTACGAGGACGCCGATATCGACTGGCGACAGTTCGAGGGGTCCTCGATCAACATCGGGGCCGTCCAGCACCCCTGGGTTTCGGCCATCAAACCCGCGGTCCCGGTCTTCGAGGAACTGACCGGGATCGACGTCGTCTGGAACGTCCTGCCCGAACAGCAGTTCCGGACCAAGCGCCAGACGGACGTCAGTACCGGCGCTGGGCAGTTCGACGTTTTCTACATGGATCAGGTCGTCAACCAGTTCCGTGAGGAGGGCTGGATACAGCCGCTCGATCCGTTCTTTGACGACGACAGCCTCTTCGACGAGGACTGGTACGAGCCCGACGACCTCTTCGAAGCGTCGCGGTGGCAGGCTCACGGTGGCGGCTACAGCGACACATGGACCGGGATGCCGATTACGGTCGAAGTCCAAACGCAGTTCTACCGCAAAGACCTCTACGACAAGCACGACCTGGAGGTCGCGGAGACGCTCGAAGAGTTCCGTCAGAACGCACAGACCATCCACGAGAACGAGTCGGACGTCGTCGGCACCGTCGGCCGTGGCGACAAGGGCTACGGGATGAACATCTACGTCCTGAACACGTTCCTGCGCCAGAACGGCGCAGAGCTCTGGGACAGTTTCCCGGACGATTCCGGACTGGACTCCGACGGCGTCATCAACGCGGCGGACTGGTACGTCAGCCTGCTGCAGGACTACGGTCCCGAAGGGGCCTCGACCCAGACCTGGTCGGACGTGCTCTCGACGATGCAGGAGGGCCGCGCCGGCCACATCGTCTCCGACGCGAACCTGTTCTGGCCCGGACTCACCGGCTCTGACTCCTCAGTTGCGGATAACGTCGGTATCGCGAAGGTGCCCAGCCCGGCCGACGGCCAGTTCTCGCCCAACGCGTTCAACTGGCAGATCTCCACGTCCAAGAACGCCCAGAACTCCGAACAGGCGTTCCTGTTCATGGTGTGGGCGTCCTCACAGCCGACCAACACCTGGATGCACGTCGAGGGCGACGCCGCCTTCTCCGTCCGACAGTCCGTCTGGGAGAACGACGAGTTCCGCTCTCGCGTCGGCGAGAACTTCGCACAGGTCACCCTCGAATCCCTGCAGGAAGCAGCGCCGGACCCGTTCGACCGGAAGTACCCCGAATGGGGCCAGCGGTACTCGGAGGAACTGCAGCGCGCCATCGCCGGGCAGAAGTCCGCTGAGGAGGCGATGACACAGGCGGCATCCATCGCAGAAGACATCTACAGCAATTAAGTCTCAGCCACACCTGCGCCACAACACATCCCACAAATGAGTACACCAACGCAAACGGAAACGACACCTCAATCGACCTTCGCCAGGCTGCGGGACCTGTGGAACGACTACCTCCCGTACTGGTTCATGGCACCGATGGTGGCGGTGATGGTGATGATCACCTTCTTCCCCGGTGCCTACGACCTGTATCTCAGCCTGATCGCGGAGCCGACACTCGATGTATTCGCAGCTGATTTCGTGGGGCTGCGCAACTTCGAGACGGCGTTTACCCGCGGCGGCGCGATCCACTCGTTCGTCATTACGATTACTGTCGTCGTCAGCGCGCTGCTCCTCGAAACTATCCTCGGGTTCGTCCTGGCCGCGCTCGTCGCCGGCGTCGGCTCCGGCCGGGCGAAGTCGTTCTACCGGGTGTTGTTCATCATTCCGATGGCCGTCGCCCCCGTCTCGCTCGCGACCATCGGCCGGATCATGCTGAACAGCGAAATCGGAATTATTCCGTACGTCATAAACACCGGCACGCCGTTCGCAGCGCCGAATTTCCTCTCGGAAATCCCGCTGCTGACGGTTATTCTCTTAGACGCGTGGAACTGGACGCCGTTCATGTTCATCATCTTCTACGCCGGCCTCTCGTCGGTGCCGAAGACGCTCATCGAAGCGTCGCGCGTCGACGGTGCGCCGATGTGGCGTCGCTACGTCCACGTCATCATCCCCTACATGAAGCCAGTCGTGTTCGTCGCGACACTCATCCGGTTAATCGACCTGTTCCGAACGTTCGGCGTGGTGTACGGGCTCACGGGCGGCGGCCCCGGGACGGCGACCCAGCTCGTGAGCATCAACATCTACGAACAGATGTTCATCAACAACCAGATCACCGTGGCCGCAGCGATCGCCGTCGTTTACCTCGTCCTCGTCGTTGCACTGTGTAACGTCATCATTGCGAAGGTCGGCTTCGAGGGGGTGTGGGACTGATGGCGACAACGGATAGCGACTCCGCGACCGCGTCACAGCGACTCGACAAGGATACGCGTGAGACCATCGTCACGGTGGTTCGACACACCATTCTCCTGACGTGGTCGTTCATCGTGCTGTTCCCGCTGTACTGGCTCGCTTCGATGTCGCTGAAGCCGCCCGGAACAGCGAATTCGCTGCCCCCGGACTGGATCTTCCTGCCGACGGTGTACAACTACATCCAGTTGATCCAGGATTCCGGGTTCGTCGCGGCGTTCGCCAACAGCCTCGTCATGGTGTCGGCGTCGGTCGTCCTCGTGCTGTTGATCGGCGTCCCCGCCGCGTATGTGCTCTCGCGGTACGATATCCCCATGGAGCGGGACGTGCTCGTGTGGATACTTTCCTCACGAATGCTTCCGCCGATTGCCGTCGTGCTCCCCTTCTTCATCATCTTCCGGGAGCTCAATCTGTTCGACACGCGGGTCGGGATGGTGCTGATGTACGTCAGCATCAACCTCTCGCTCGTCGTCTGGGTGATGAAAGCGTTCTTCGACGGCATCCCCGAGACGCTGGAAGAGGCGGCCCGTGTCGATGGCGCGACCCAGTTCCAGGGCTTCAGGAAGGTCGTCCTCCCGGCGGCCAAGCCCGGCATTTTCTCGGTCGCCATCATCAGCTTCATCTTCGCGTGGATCGAGCTGCTGTTCGGGCTCGTGCTGACGAGCTTCGAGGCCGTACCGGTGACGCTGTTCGTCTACTCGTTCATCGGCTCGCGCTCGATCGAATGGGGGATGCTCGCGGCCGCCTCGACAGCGATGATCGTTCCGGTCGTCATCTTCCTCATCGCGGTCAACAAGTACCTCGCGGCCGGGCTCAGCTTCGGCGTGGTGATCAAAGAATGACGACGCTGTCCACACCACGACAGGTATCGCTCGCAAACGACGCCCCTGCGGCGGCGGTAGCTTCACTTAGCCGCACATCGGAGGCAAGATAATGGCAAAGATCACAATCGACGACGTTACGAAGCGATTCGGTGAAGGAGATGAGTCAATCGTCGCGGTCGACGACGTCTCGCTGGACATCCGCGATGGCGAGTTTATCGTCTTCGTCGGTCCGTCCGGGAGCGGGAAGTCGACGCTCATGCGCATCGTCGCAGGGCTGGAAACGCAATCCGAGGGCGATATCAGAATCGGCGATAAGGTGGTCAATCAACTCGGCCCGCGCGCCCGGGATATTGCGATGGTATTCCAGAACTACGCGCTGTACCCCAACATGACCGTCGAGGAGAACATGTCCTTTGGGCTGAAAATGTCGACGGACATGTCCGCCGACGAGATCGAGGAAGCCGTTACGTCCGCTGCCGAGATGATGGACATCGATATGCTGTTGGACGACAAGCCCGGCGAACTCTCCGGGGGACAACAACAGCGTGTCGCGCTCGGCCGCGCTATCGTCCGTGACCCGAACGTCTTCCTGATGGACGAGCCGCTGTCGAACCTGGACGCGAAGCTCCGGGCGGAGATGCGCACCGAGATCAACCGGCTCCAGAACGACCTCGACGTGACGACGCTGTACGTCACCCACGACCAGACGGAGGCGATGACGATGGGCGACCGGCTCGTCGTCCTCAACTACGGGGAACTCCAGCAGGTCGGCACGCCGCTGGAGTGTTTCTACCGCCCGGCCAACCAGTTCGTGGCCGGCTTCCTCGGCTCGCCGTCGATGAACTTCTTCGAGGGCACCGTCGAGGGCGGAACCCTCCGCGCGGACGGCTTCGACTTCGACCTGACCGAGCGGATGCAGTCCGCTGTTGGGAGTCGAAACGAACTCGTCCTCGGTATTCGGCCGGAGGATATGACGCTTCACGACCGGGCGAACTCGGGCCACGAGTTCGAGGCCGTCGTCGACGTCGTCGAACCGATGGGGAGCATCTCCTACGTCTATCTCCAGGCCCGGTCACAGAGCCACGAGCAGACGTTCATCGTCGAGACGGACGGCCAGCGCCCGATCAGCGAGGGCCAACACGTCTACGTGGAGATCCCGGACCGGGACGTGCACCTGTTCGACCGCGCCAGCGGCGAGACGATCCACCAGCGCCAGCTCGGTGACGACGCGGAGATGGCGCTCGAAGAGCAAATGAAACCCGCCGAGTGACGGCGATACCTGTCGTCGCCTCACTCGCCGTAACCGACAGTTATCGACACACGACACATGACACATGACACATGACAGCTCAAGATATTCCACACTACGAGACGCGTAACGCTATCTGCGAGTACGGCCGGAGCCTGCTCGACGACGACCTGACAACCGGGACTGGCGGGAACCTCAGCGCCCGGCTCGACGAGAACCACATCGCGATCAGCCCGTCGGGAATCCCCTATGGAGAGATCGAACCGGAAGACGTTCCGATCGTACACACGGACGGCACTGTCGTCGAGGGCGACGTCGACCCGTCGACAGAACTGCCGATGCACCTGGCCGTCTACCGCGAGCGACCGGCGGTCGGCGGCGTCGTCCACACCCACTCGCCGTACGCGACGACGTTCGCCTCGCTGGGCGAGCCGATACCGGCCTCGCACTACCTCCTCTCGTTTACCGGGACGGAGGTCCCCGTCGCCGAATACCGGACGCACGCGACCGAAGAACTCGGCGAAGCGGCCGTCGACGCGCTGGGCGAGTCGTTCAACGCCACGCTGTTGCGCAACCACGGCGTGCTGACCGCCGACGAGTCGCTGGACGACGCCTACACGGTCGCGTTGATGGTCGAGTACTGCGCCCGCATCCACCATCAGGCCCGGGCCATCGGCGAGCCGGAGATCCTCCCGGACGAGGAGATCGACCGGCTGGCCGATAAGCTCGACAGCTACGGACAGTGACCACTCGTGCGAACCACACCTGAGAGCATCCCATGAACCACGTCGCAATCGACATCGGCGCGAGCGGCGGGACGGTGTTCCTCGGCGAGGTGACCGAGTCCTCGTTCGCGGTACAGGAGGTCCACCGGTTCGACAACCGACCCGTCGAACGGGACGGCCGCTACGTCTGGGACGTCGACGCGCTGGTCGACCACATCGGCGACGGGCTCCGTGCGGCCGACGACCGCGCCGACGGCCTCGACACGGTCGGTATCGACACCTGGGGGCTCGACTTCGGACTCCTGGCCGACGGCGAACTGCTCCGGGACCCGGTCTCCTACCGCGACCCCGAGTCGACGGCCACACGCGAGCAAGTGTTCGAGGCCGTCGGCAAGCGGCGGCTGTTCGACGCGACCGGCATCACGAACTGGAACACCCCGAACACGCTGTGGCAGCTCCATACCATCGCCGAGCGCGAGCCGGAACTCCTCGAAGCGAGCGACGGCCTGCTCATGATGCCACAGCTCCTGTCCGCACGGATTGGAGGGGTGCCGGCGGGCGAGGTGACGATTGCCTCGACCACGCAGATGGTCGATCCCGAGGAACGAACGTGGGCCACCGACCTGCTCGAAGAGCTGTCGGTGCCGACTGACCTGCTCCCGCCGCTGTCTGAACCCGGACAATGTCTCGGGGCGGTCGATGACGACGTCGTCTCGGGGCTGTCTTCGCCGCCGGAAATAGTGACGCCGGCGAGCCACGACACGGCGGCGGCCGTCGCCGGGCTCCCGCTGGTCGAGGACGCCGCGTTCCTCAACACTGGCTCGTGGTTCATCCTCGGCGTCGAGCGCGATGCACCAGTGCGGACAGACGACGCCTTCGAACACGGCGTTTCGAACGAACTCGGCGTCGACGGGAGTGTCCGGCTCCTGAAAAACATCAACGGCTTCTTCATGCTCGAAGAATGCCGCAAAGCGTGGCGCGAAGCGGGCGAACCGCTGGAGTACGAGACGCTGTTGTCGGCCGCCGAGGAGGCCCCGCCACGGGCCGCACTCGTCGATACGGATGCCGAGACGTTCGGCATCGACGAGCCGATGCCCGAGCAGATCCGGGCCTACTGCCGCCGAACGGACCAGCCCGTCCCGACGGGGCAGGGCAGCATCGTCCGCTGTCTCCTCGACAGCCTGGCGGCGAAAACGGCGCTGGAACTCGACGCGCTCGCGGCAGTCGTCGACGACCCGCCATCGCATATCGTGCTCGGTGGCGGCGGTGTTAGAAACGAGCTGTTCTGTCAGCTACTGGCCGACGCCACTGACCGCCCAGTGTCGACTGGGCCAGTCGAGGCGACGGCTGTCGGCAACGTCCTCACACAGGCCGTCGCCGCCGGAACGGTTTCTGACATCGAAACCGGGCGGCAGTTGGTCGAATCGGCGTTCGAGACGACGACATACGAACCGGGTACCGCTGGCGAGTGGGCCGACGTAAAAGACCGGTTGGCCGCACTGACCGACGCCTCGTCGCCCGAGGCCTGACACCTCACCGCGAGGTGTAGCCGCCGTCCATCACGACGGTCGACCCCGTCATGTACGACGACGCGTCCGACGCGAGGTAGACGACGAGTTCTTTCAGTTCCTCAGGCCGGCCGAGTCGGCCCATCGGCGTGTTCTCGAGCCACGTTTCTTCCATCTCGGGGCTCTCTTCGAGCACTTCGTCGACGAGTTCGGTCCGCATGTAGCCGGGCGCAATAGCGTTGACACGGACGCCCTGCTCGCCCCACTCGACCGCCAGTGACTGGGTCAGCATCCTGACGCCGGCTTTCGTCGTGTTGTAGCTGGCCTGTTTCTGCGGGACGTTCACGTCGAAGCCTGACATCGAGGAGACGTTGACGATGCGGCCCTCGCCCCGTTCGAGCATCTGCTGGCCGACGTGTTTGGCACAGAGAAAGACACCGTCGAGGTTGACCGATACGACCCGCCGCCATGACTCGATGCTCGTCTCCTCCGCAGGGGAGTTCTCGACGATCCCGGCATTGTTGACCAGTACGTCAATCGGTCCGAGGCGGTCGGTCACGTCTTCGACCATCGCCTCGACCGAGGCTTCGTCCGTCACGTCGACCTCCGTCGCGACGACGTCCGTTTGACCGTCGAGTTCTGCGGCCGTCCGTTCCGCTTTCTCGATGTTCACGTCCGCGATAGCCACGTCGGCCCCCATCTCGGTGAGCCCGGTCGCCATCTGTTTGCCGAGACCCTGCGCCGCACCGGTGACGATAGCCGTCTCTCCGTCGAGGGAGAAGCTGTCAACTACACTCATGCGTACGCTTGGTGCTCCGGTAGCCTCCAGCATAAATGTACGCCTATTTTTGTTACAGTCTTTGTCGGGCCGATATCGGCAGCCAGTCATTACAAGTACTCCCTCGCAGATAACATAGCTATGCAAATCACCGACTTCGAACTGTTCGCCGTGCCGCCGCGGTGGTTGCTTCTTAAACTGGAGACTGACGAGGGGATCGTCGGCTGGGGCGAGCCCATCGTTCAGGGCCGGTTGGAGACAGTCCGTGCCGCTGTTACCGAGCTTATCGAGGCGTATCTCCTTGGGGCCGACCCACTTCGAACCGAGTATCACTGGCGGAAGCTCTATCAGAGCGGGTACTTCCGCGGCGGGCCGATACTCATGAGCGCGCTCGCGGGCATCGACCACGCGCTCTGGGACATCAAGGGGCGGCACTACGGCGCACCGGTGCACGAACTACTCGGCGGGCACGTCCGCGATAAGCTACTCGTCTACCAGTGGCTCGGTGGCGATGATCCGCAAGACGTGGCCGCGGCCGCGAAAGAGGACCGAGAACGCGGCTACAGAGCGTTCAAGTTCAATTTCGCCCGGGAGTTTCGGCCGATTGAGACGCCGAACGCTGTCGATCATGCGGTTGAGCGTGTGGCTGCAATCCGTGACGCCGTCGGTGACGACGCCCTCGTCGGAGTCGACTTCCACGGCCGCGTCTCGAAACCGATGGCCGCGGATCTCGTCGAGCGACTCGAACAGTTCGATCTGATGTTCATCGACCAGCCGCTGCTCCCCGAACACGACGACTCGTTTGCCAGTATCGCCGAGCGGACGACTGTTCCGATAGCGACTGGCGAACGGTTTTATTCGCGTTATGACTTCAAGCGCCTCCTCGTTGACGACGGGGTGTCGATACTCCAGCCCGACGTGACCCACGTCGGTGGCATCAGCGAGATGCGCAAGGTCGCGTCGATGGCGGAAACGTTCGACGTAGCCGTCGTTCCACACTGTCCGCTCGGCCCCGTCGCGTTCGCGGCGAGCCTGCAGGTCGGGTTCTGCGCCCAGAACGTCGTGCTGCACGAACAGGACCTCGATCTACACGACCCGACGACGAGCCAGCGACTCAAGGTCCTGGAGGACCCGAAGACGTTCCAGTTCGAAGACGGCTACGTCAAACGGCCGACCGGCCCCGGACTCGGTATCGATCTCGACGAGACTCTCATCCGTGAACTGGCACAGACAGAGGTCAACTGGTACAACCCGGTATGGCACCACGAGGACGGGAGCGTCGCGGAGTGGTAGCTGGACACGGCAACCCAATGGGGCGGCCCACCCTGTGTATTTTTATGGCTCTGTTCCGTGCCAACAGGTATGCGAACTGCTGTACTGGTAGAACCAAATGAGTTCGAGCTGAAGGACCGTCCCAGACCGTCGCCCGGGCCCGACGACGTACTCGTTGCCGTTCGCGACGTTGGGATCTGTGGCTCCGACGTCCACTACTACGAACACGGTCGTATCGGCGACTACGTCGTCGAAGACCCGCTCGTCCTCGGACACGAGAGCGCCGGTGAAGTCGTCGAAGTGGGCGAGAACGTTACGCACCACGAACCGGGCGACCGGGTCGCGCTCGAACCCGGCGTTCCGTGCCGGCGCTGTGCCCACTGCAAGCGCGGCGATTACCACCTCTGTGAGGAAGTGACGTTCATGGCGACGCCGCCACACGACGGCGCGTTCACGGAGTACGTCTCGTGGCCGGCCGACTTCGCCTACACGCTCCCGGAGGCCGTTTCCACTGCTGAAGGGGCACTGTGCGAGCCGCTTTCGGTCGGCATCCACGCCTGCCGCCGCGGCAGCGTCGGAACCGGGGATACAGTGCTGATAACCGGAGCTGGGCCGATTGGGCTGATGGTGCTGGAGGCCGCGCGTGCCGCGGGCGCGACGGACGTAATACTGACCGATGTCGTCGACGAAAAGCTGACCTTCGCCGAAGAACGGGGAGCGGACCTGACCGTCAACGTTACCGAAACGGATCTCGATGCGGCGGTCGCCGAGTACACGGACGGCGTCGGTGCTGATGTGGTCGTCGAAGCCTCCGGCGCGGAGCCGTCGATCAAGTCGACAATCGACGTGGTCCGTCGGGGCGGCACGGTCGTTCTGGTCGGACTCGCCAGCGAAGCGGAGGTCCCAATCGACGTGCTGGAACTCATCGACAACGAGGTCGACGTCCACGGCTCGTTCCGGTACAAGAACACCTATGACGCGGCTGTCGACCTGTTGGCCGACGGCGAAGTCGACGTTGAGGGAATCATCGACTTCGAATCCGGACTTGAGGACATCGACGACGCGTTCCGCCGAGCGATGGAGCCGACTGTGGTCAAGGGCATGATATCACTTGATTCGTAACCGGCACTGCATTGAGAAGACTGCCCCGGAAAAGCGCGATATGATAGCTATACAGGTATTGCTGAGTATTGGTAGTAATTTCAGCAGGCCCGTTGTACGCACGACCCCGTGACGCGACTCTGAAACAATTAATGAGGCGGTATATTCTCTGAATGTACGGCCTCATAGCGCTTGAGGCCCACGTATTTGGGATCCGGAGGGTTTCGGTAGGTGCCCGAGAGATATAATTCTCCGACCTTCACACTGCCCAGAGATAGCCAGTATAGCGAAGTGAGACATTCTGATTATTATAGTATTGCATAAAACTATTGCTTTTTCTAGATATCAGTTATATCCGGGTGGGACGTTCCATCAGAGCGGCGTGCCCGAGTGAGATACCCACGCACTGTGAGTAGCCGAACGGTTAAACCTCGCCACCGTTGTGGGCGGATATGGACCTCTCAATCGTCGATCTCTCTCCGGTCCCGAATGACGGAACTGCGGCTGACGCGTATTCGAACACCGTCGACGCGGCCCAGCAGGCCGAACGCCTCGGCTATTCCCGGTTCTGGGTGGCGGAACACCACGGGATGGGAAACAAGCTCGCCGGAACAACACCCGAGGTACTGCTCGGCAACCTCGCCGCCGAAACCGACTCCATTCGGCTCGGGTCGGGTGCGGTCCTCCTCAACCACTACAGCCCGTTCAAAGTCGCAGAACTGTTCGGCTCCCTCGATGGCCTTGCTCCCGGACGAATCGACGCGGGGCTTGGGCGGGCAAACGGGTCTCCGGCCGTGGACCGCGCGCTCGGGACGGACCGCCGCGTCCGGAACCCCGACGAAGACCACGCCGAAAAAATCGAAGCCGTCGTTTCGCACCTCTACGACAGCTACCCGGACGGACACGCGTACAGTGATCTGGAAATCCCTCGTTCAGATGCGGAGACGCCTGTGCCGTGGGTTCTCGGGTCGAGCCCGTCGAGCGCCGCACTGGCCGGCGAGCTTGGTCTGCGCTACTGTTTCGCCGCGTTCATCCGACCGGGGTTAGCCACCCGTTCCTTCGAGGAATACCGAACCCACTTCGAATCGTCGGAGTTGGCCGGCGGCGTCGACGAGCCACAGGGGATGGTCGCAGTGAACGCGGTCTGTGCCGAGACCGACGCGGAAGCGGCGCGGCTCCGCGCCGTGGCCGAAGCGTCGTTCAAGCGGATGGAGCGAGGGGTCGTTGGCACGACTCCATCTGTCGAGGAAGCGATCGACGAACTCGGAGCGGTGCCCGAACCGACGCCCGCCACGCTGGATGCCGGTGAGTGGCCACGAGCGATCTCCGGGAGCCCGGAAACGCTCAATAACCTTCTCGAACAGCTGTCTGATCGTGTCGGAGTCGATGAGGTGATGATCCAGCACGTCGTCGGCGACCACGCTGACGCGCTCCGCTCCCACGAGTTGCTCGCAGACGGTGTCGGGCTCACACCGCGCTGACTCTCTCTATTGGCGTGGGATGTAAACGGAGTTCTATGTTATACTATCAAAAGTCCAGTTTATGCCACTAAATATTCGCTTGATAGCCTCTATTTGCGTTGTTTACACCACTATTTACCATATATGGAAGTATCTATTTCTGATTGTAGACAAATTACATAGATAGGGTTATTTTGGAGTGGTTTTCTATTTTGAGTGTCTTTTATATAAGTTCAAAAAGTTAGTGTGCCAGCAGTTCCAGATACCGGCTGTTCGGGCCAGCTTAGTCGTTTGCGGCCGCGGGTGCGAACGGTTCCGTCGCTTCAGCTTCTGACAGGTCAGACACTGGCGACCACTCTAGGTCACGCTCGTACTCGAAGGCACGGTGGTCCTGCGTGGGATCGACGACTGTCAACGAGAGCCAGTTGTTGTCGAGTAGGTCTGCCAGTTCCGGGTGTTCAGCGAGGACGCCGTTGACGCGGTCGACCGGAGCGTGGATGACCGTCGAGAGGCGGAGCGGCTGGTGGTACGGGTCGTCGTCGGCCGCCATCAGCGACTGGAGCGGCAGGCCGGTCATCAGGTCGCCGCCGTTGCCCTGGTAGACGCCGACGTTGCCGACGGGGTTGTGGGTCACCTTCGAGCCGCTCCCGTAGACGGCGTTGTCGACCGTCGAGAAGTAGTACTGGGTGTTGATCCACTGCGTGACGACCATCGGGCCGGTGAGTATCGC
Organism: Haloarcula sp. CBA1131; assembly: GCF_008728975.1. Taxonomy (NCBI): domain Archaea; kingdom Methanobacteriati; phylum Methanobacteriota; class Halobacteria; order Halobacteriales; family Haloarculaceae; genus Haloarcula; species Haloarcula sp. CBA1131. Next base: position 363,772 of record NZ_RPCY01000002.1, on the reverse strand, counting down.
TTCCAGCGCCTCGCCGTCAGCGTCAGTCGACCAGTCGTAGGAGTGGAGGAACGCGCGGCCGCCGAGGTCGACATCACTCGTCAGTTCGCGGGGGCCGACGACGAAGCCGGCGTTGCCGGCCAGGCCCCACTCGGGGCGGGTCTCGGCCCAGTCGGCGGCGCGGCGCTCCGTCTCGGTGACCCCTGATGAGGTGTCGGCACCCATGGACTCGGCACGCTCGGCGGCCGCGTTCTCGCGGGCAGTGGCGAGGTCGGCGCGCAACTGGTCGAGATCGGCAGCGTGGCTCTCGGGTACGTCGCTGTCGTACAGTTCCACCTCGTCAGTCGTCGTGTTGTGTTCGCCAGCGAGGAAGACGGTGTCTTCGGGGATTTCGAAACCGCGGTCGCGGAGCGCGGCCCTGACCTCGTCGTCGTTGCAGATTTTCGCCAGCACGCGGGCGTTCGGGCCGCCGGGATTTCCGGCGCAGGCCCCACAGTCCAGACTCGAATCGTAGGGATTGTTGGTCGTCTCACTGGCATGCCCGGTGAAGACGACGAGGCGGCTGAACGTCTCCCAGCCCATCAGGTAGAACGCGGTGGCGGCGTACTCGACTTTCTCGTCGGTGGTCAGTCCCACCGGCAGGTCACCGGCGTAGGTGTGCTGGTGGTGGACGAGCGGGTCACAGAACTCGTGTTCATCGGGTACCGAGTCGTCGACCGCGTCGAACAGGTCATGCACGCGCCCGGGGACGAGCGTGCGGGCTGCGAGCGCGAGGCCGTACCCGCTCCCGGCAGTCTCGACGTAGCCGTAAGCTGTGGCGGCGTTGGCCTCTACCGTTTCGATGATTTCGTCGGCGGTCTCACAGATGCCCGACAAGCGGTCGTGGCTCGCCTGGGAGTCGTCGTCGGTCGGCACGTCGGTGACGTGGTGCTGCGGGTCGAGAATCGGTGGACAGGCATTGACAGACACGTCGGTGTCGTATCCCTGGTACTCCATCGGGATCCCGAAGAAACCGGCGTACCCATGGGTCTCGTAGTCGCCCGCGGCCTCGATGTGACGGCGGATGATCTCCGAGCGCGTGTCGATACAGAAGACCATCTGTGCGTCCGGGCAGCCCGGTTTGTCACTGTCGGCGAGCGACTGGCTCTCCGCGGCGACGGTCTCGACGAGGTCGCCGCGGTAGGTCGCCTCCCAGGCGCGCAGGAACGCCCCGGCGAGTTCGGCGGCCGGGTCCGGGTCGATGCTGTCGTTCGAGGGGGCGATATCAGCACCGACGGCATCTAGCAGGGCCAGACGCGCCGCGAGGTACCCCGCCAGTGAAATCGGGTACGCCGACTGCCACGCGCCCTCGTCGTCGGCACGCTGCTTGATGAGTCCTGTCCAGCCCGGGAGGGCGGTCAGTTGCTCCTCGAAAACCGGCACCCACTGACTCACCGGGTACGGTGCGAGCACCGCTTCGATGGCCGCAGTCGGCGTTTCGGGCAGATCAGTAATAATTCCCTCGTCGGGGATTTCGCTGTCGTGCTCAGCCACTCCGCGGAAAGCTGTGTAGAATCCCGCTTCGCGGTTCGGCATCGACCAGTGGGCGCTCCCCTCGTCGAGGAACGTCGACAGCCACTTCGTCAGCACCTGGTCGACGCGGTCGGTGGCGGTGTCGGAATCGCTTTTCGAGGCATCGGTCGCTGTGGCCATCCGGTCGAGCAGTACCTCGGGGTCGTTCTCGTAGCCGGCCTCGGAGAGTTCCGCGTCGAGAATCTCCGGGTCTATCTGGCCGTGTTGTAGCGCCGCACGGAACGTCTCCGCGCTGGGGTAGCCACGGCCGCCCAACAGGTCGGCTGCCTGCGTGACTGCCTCACTGAACGGCTGGTCCTCGAACCCCGTGAGGGGGTTTGCTGTCACGAACGAGTGGATGGGCCAGAGGGAGCCGACGGTGGTCGCTGCGGTGTCGATACTGTCGTGGATGGTGGATTCAGTACTCATTGTAGTCCTCCGTAGCAGTTAGCACAGTGTCGGCTGCCGGTTGACCGGCGTTCAGCAGCGCCACGTAGAGGCGCTGGCTGCGCTCGTGAACCCCGGTCTCGATGCCGGTGTAGATGCCGACGAAGACGACGGCGATAATGCCGTGGAGCAGGGTCAGTTCCGTCGTTGCCGGGCTGACAGGCATGAGCCCCGAGACGCCCGTATAGACCGCGGCGTAGATGACGATAGCCGGGAAGAAGACCACTGGGACGGCCCCGTAGCGGGCCGCCGTTGGAAGCGAGGTATGCTGTACGGCGCTACGGGCCGCGTGGAGCGTCGTGAACACCACAAAGAACGTCAGCAGGAGGCCGCTGTCGACCTTCGTCCCTTTCCCCGTCAGCACCGCGAACACTGCGCCGCCGGCGATGCCGGTCAGCAGTGTGACGATGACACCGATGATGCTCGTCGTCGTTCCTACCGTGTGTGGCGTCCCCTCGCTCGGGCTAGTGTGTTCGACCTGTCCGCCGGCACTGAGGAACTGGTAGGCCTTGTAGAAGCCGTGGAGGATGAGGTGGGTAATAGCAGCCCCGAAAAAGCCGAGGCCGGCCTGCATGATCATGAATCCCATCTGGCCGACCGTCGAACAGCCGAGTTTACCCTTGATGTCGGTCTGGACCGACTTCAGGAGTTTCCCGCCGATGGCGCTTGCACCGCCGACGGCGACGATTGCGAGCATGAGCGCAGGGTCGACAGTGATGACTGGGGCGAAGCGGGTCAACAGGATGCCGCCGGCGTTGACGAATCCAGCGTGCATCAGCGCCGAGGCGGGCGTCGGTGCGGTCATCGAAGAGAGAAGCCAGCCGTGGAACGGGAGCAGAGCGGACTGAATCATCGCTGCGAGCACGAGCGCGCCGGCGGCGACCAGCCACACCGGGCCACCGAGTGCGTCGGCAGCCGCCGTAACTCCGGTGACTGTGGTCGCATCGGTCGTCCACCACAGCGCCGTTAGCGCGACGGCGAGAAGCGCGCTGCTGGCGATGAAGTACTTGCGGGCGACCGTCGCAGCCGCCTGTGCCTGGTCCCAGCCGCCGACGATTCCGATGAGTTTCGCCATCAGCAGCCCCATCGCGAGCCACAGCGCCCCGAACAGGGCAAGGTGGTCAGCCGCGACCAGTCCCATCACGACCACCGTGAAACCGAATACAGTGGCGAAAAAGCCCGTTTTGAGGCGGCTGCCTGCCAGGTAGCGGCGCGAGTAGCTGTGAACGATACCGCTGAAGAAGGTGGCGACCACCCACATCAGGACGGTCAGCCCATCGACAGCAACAACGCCGGGTATCTCCCACGCGACTCCGGTTCGGACCCGAACGGCAAGCACAGCAATGCTCGCGGCAAACATCGACCACACGAGCCATGTGAGTGCGACGGGTACGAGCGGCGAGTCAGCCGTCGTGTCCGGGAGTGATCCAACCGTCTTCGGTGAGTTGTGTCCTGACATCGTTTTTCGTGACTGATCACGGCAATCACGGAATGTGATTGACCAGTTCCGGTTGTCTTCATCCCTAGTGCGAACGGACTGATTATTAAATCCTTCTATACTACCAATTTGTTCCTAAAATAGTAGATTATAGAACATTATGTTTTTGTGGTTGAAGCTCGGTCGAGAACCACCGCCAGGGGAGTAAGCGGGTACCTCGCGGCCTGTGCTGGCAACACCGTTCGATTACGAGTCCGCTGTACACACGTACACAGATTCGACTATGAGGGACCGAGTGAGTATTGAGATGGAGCGATATTACCAAACTGTTCGGAGAGGCTGCTCAGGAAAGCAGATCGTTGCCGGGCATGAGACGGTTACTCTCATACCCTGTCTGACCGCGTCGTCCCGGGCACGCAGGTGTCCAGAGCGTAACCCTGTGGTCGCGGCGGCGTCGTCAGCTAGCTACCGTTTTCGGAATCGAACTTACCGAAAGGCGTCGTCTCATGGCTCCGAACGAGTACTTCGTCGGCCACTGTCAGGCCCATATCGAGAAGTGCCTGTGCGACAGGGGTGATATCGCTATCCGATTCGCCGACAGCCGTCACGAGGAGATTCTCCTCGCCGGTGACCAGTTCCTGTACCGATACCACACCGTCTATATCCAGAATTTTCGGGATTAAATCGCCTCGCTCGGGAATCGACGCAGTGCAGTAAAGCAGCATCCGGAGCGGATAGCCCGCCTGCTGATAGTCGACGTCAGCGCTGTAGCCCTTAATCACCTCGCTGGACTCGAGATGGTTAATGCGCTTGCGGACGGTGCTGTCGGACGTATCGGTTCGCTCTGCGATGTCCCCGGACGACATGTTTCGAGCATCCTCCTGTAATGCGTACAGGATTGCCCTGTCCACGTCGTCGATTTCCTCGTCAGCCATACTAGTGTGTCCACAGCAAGGACACTTTACTGTTGTACGTTCCCCCGATCCGCTGTTGTGGCTGTCAGCGGTAGCAGCGAGGTCTCGAACGCGCCAGCCGCAGCTTGTGAATAGATGCAGCATGTCTCAGGGTGGATAACAGCGGGGAAGTTGCGCTCTCGACGAGCATACGTGACACGGACTGCCGGGACAACCGACCGGAGTCCGTGACGGCGGCCAGTTTTCAGGCGCGCCTAAATTCCGAAGCAGTTATATATTTTTAGGTGGGCCTAACAATCATGTCGAGAGATGATACAAACCACAAGTCCCCGACTAGACGTGACTACATGAAGTATGGTGGCGCGGTGATAGGTGGGGGGTTGTTGGCGGGCTGTGTAGGTCAATCCGACTCCAAGTCAACTCCGAGCGAGCGAGGCACAGGCGACGGGTCGACCTCAATGGCCGAACCAACCACGGCTGATGACGGGTACTTGGTTACAATGTCGCCCATGGGAACCGTCGAGTTCGAAACGGTCCCCCAGAGTGTGTTCACGATACTGGGCCACCACGTAGACATGCTGGTCGCGCTTGGGCGAGGCGACGCGATCAACGCGATGCACGCGCCTGAATACCACCAATCGCTGTATCAGAAGTTCCTCCACCGACTGGAGGGAGTCTCAATCGACTGGGATGACCTGTACTCTTCGTGGCCGCCGTCGAAAGAGAAACTGTACGAACTCGATAGCGATGTCCATATAGCGGACCCAGCGAAGGTTGCGACGGCCGAGGGATGGGACGACAGTAGCCTCGAAGAGATAGGCTCGAACGTCGGCCCGTGGTTCGGGAACACGCTCAGCGGCACTCATCAGAAACCGCCATCAGGCTGGGCTGATGCGTACGAATACTATACGCTCTGGGAGATCTTCGGAAAGATCGCGCAGGTGTTCCGAGAGAGCGACCGGTACGAGGCACTCACATCGGTCCGCGAATCGATGCTGCAGACTATCAGAGCGGGCCTGCCCCCGGAACAGGAGCGGCCGAGCGCGGCCATGGTCCTGTTCTCCACATCCGACGAGAAAATATGGGGGTACAAAATGAACCATCCGGGCTACTACGCTGCCCACACCCGCCCGCTGGGTGCTACCGATGCGTTAGCCGACGCCGTTGGTGACGAGTACGGCGACGACGGGCGGAATATCACGCTCGACTCCGAACTGCTTCTTGACGCCGACCCGGACGTGTTACTCGTCCTCGGGCCGATGACGGGGTACCACAATCTCGACGACATTCGGTCACAACTGGCAGACGACGAGGTACTGAGAAAGATAACTGCCGTCCAAGAGGGGCGGATATACGCTCAAGGTGCCCGTCGGCAGGGTCCGCTCCTGAACCTGTTTCAGACTGAAATGACCGCGAAACAACTGTACCCCGACCAGTTCGGTGAGTGGCCGGGCTACGTCGACGGCGAGCCATACCCCGAACTCCCCGTCGAGGAACAGCTGTTTGACCGCCAGCGTGTCGCTGACGTAATCACGGGTGAGGGACAGTGACTGACCCCGGTAGACCGGCGCTTGAACAGCCGACACGCAGAGATTATATCAAGGGAGCCGGGCTGATTGCGGGCGGCAGTTTGCTCGCCGGGTGTTCGAGCAACTCCGCCACGGACTCTACCGCGACTGAGCCAACGGAGACAACCGAGACCCCAACAGCGACTGAGACTGAATCATACACTGTCAATATGGAGCCGGTGGGCGACGTTACGTTCCAGACGGTTCCCGAGCGATGGCTCCCCTACGGTGGCACTTACGCCGATATGGGCGTGGCACTCGGGCAGGCCGATGGCCTCACAGGTATCGGCGGGGCGGACCGCTACTACACGTACGTCTACGATGAGCTTCCCGGTGTGTCCGTCGACCAGGAGACGATTGACGCGAATCCGGAGGTCCGAACGAAAGAGGAGTTTTACGAACTCGACAGCGACGTGCACCTCTATGACCCAGGGATGCTCATCAACTGGTTCGACTGGGCGCAGTCGGACGTCGACGAAATCGCCGAAAACGTCGCTCCGTTCATCGGGAATCTGATCTTCCGTCGCTCCGACGAGTGGCACGACTACCGGTACTACACCCTGTATCAAGCCTTCGAGAAGGTTGCTGAGGTCTTCCAGGAACAGGCTCGGTACGAGGCGTTCAAACAGCTACACGACGACTTTATCGCGGACCTGCAGAGTCAGCTCCCGCCAGCTGAGGAGCGTCCGAACGTCCTCCTTACGTTCGAGGGCACCGACGAACCGGAGTCGTTCTCGCCCTATCGGCTGAACGACAACGGCACGAGCAAGAAGCAGTGGCGTGATCTCGGCGTCACCGACGCGCTTGCCGGAACCGATATCGAGAACCTCAGCACAACCAATCGGGGCGAGTACGACTACGAAACGCTTCTCTCAGTCGATCCGGACGTTATCCTCGTCCGCGGCCACGAGCGAAAATCTGCGACCGAGTTCCGGGAGACCGTTCTACAGTTTATGCAGGACCACAGCGTCGGGAGCCAACTGACCGCGGTACAGAACGGACGCGTGTATCGCGGTGGCTACCTCCGACAGGGTCCGATTCACAATTTCTTCCTGACAGAACGGGCGGCCCAACAACTCTATCCCGATATCTTCGGCGACGTGACCTCCGACACCGAACTCTTCGACCGGGAGCGAATCGCCGATATCGTCACGGGTGAGTTCGAATGAGTGGCCCGGACGGAGCAACGTTCGAACGACCGACGCGGAGAGAAGTCGTGAAAGGCGGTGGTACACTCGCCCTCGGTGGACTACTCGCCGGATGTTTGGGCAACAGCAGTCAGGAATCTTCGGAAGCTGGGACCGGTGACTGGGCCACGGATACCGAACCGAGCGCTACCGGGCCAGCGACTTCCGACGGAACGTATTCGGTGACGATGGAGCCAGTCGGAACCGTCGAGTTCGAAACTGTGCCCGAGACAATCGCCCCCTTCACCGCGGACTACATCGATATGCTGGTCGCGCTCGGTCACGGCGACGCAGTACAATCAATCTGGTACCGTGGACGGTACAAGACGCTGCACTACGAGGAACTCGATGGAGTGTCTATAGACCTCAACGCCCTCACACAGCTCTGGAGCGACGGCGTCTCGAAGGAGGCGTTCTACGAGATGGACGCGGATCTGCATCTCATCGATCCGCACGCACTGACACACTGGCTCAAAGCATGGGAACAGTCCGACCTCACGGAAGTCCGGGAGAACGTCGCTCCGTTTATCGGAAACCTCGTTTTCCGACGGACTGACGACTGGCACAACTACCGGTACTACAGCCTGTACGAGGCTTTCGAGAAGGTGGCTGAGATGGTTCAGGAACAGGCGCGCTTCGAGGCGATCCGTTCAATCCATGCCGAGCTAGCCGAAACGGTGCAGGCTCGGCTCCCGGCACCAGAGGAGCGACCGAACGCCGCGCTCATGTTCGCCGGCGAGGAGCCGGAAGCGTTCACGCCGTATCGGATTAGCGGGAACGGGGCCAACAAGGAACACTTCCAAACGCTCGGAATTGCCGACGCGTTCTCGGACACCGGAATCGAGGGGTACTCCGGCTCGGAGTCGCTCGATTACGAAGCGTTGCTGGAGATAGATCCAGACTCACTCCTGCTGCGATACCATCGCGAGGGGAAGACCCGTGAGGAGTTCGAGAACTCAGTGCTCGCCCATATGAAAGAGCACGAAGTGGGCAGCCGGTTGAGGGCCGTCCAGAACGACAGGGTGTTTCGCGGCGGTCCGATCTACACCGGCCCGTTGCACAACCTATTCATGATCGAACGGTACGCGAAGCGCTACTTCCCCGAGACGTTCACAGAGGCGCAGTTGTTCGACCGAGAACGCCTCGCGAGGATTATTACAGAAGGAGTTGCCGAGTGAGAGACAGGTCCGTGCCACCGCGACACCCGCTCTCAGAGGAGTAGGTGGATGTCCCCGTCGCGGTGGAAGCGGGTCGTATAGCTGAATACAAATAATTACTATAATTATAGTAAACTCATAGCAACTTCTATTTACCCCGGCAGCGAAGCTCAGTGCTGATGACTGAAGTGACAGCAGCGACCGATACGCGCGGCCTCGAAACCGTGCTACTCGCGGTCGGTAGCCGCGACGACGCCCGAGTCGACACGCTCGTCGATGCCGTTACTGAAGTCACGGTGCCGACAGACGCGACAGTAATCATCGCACATGTGTTCGATCCGGACTCGTACCGGGAGGCGGTAGAGCAACTGCTCGAAACGCCAGACGAAAACATCGACCCGGACGAGCTGGCCGCACAGATGTCGGTCACCCAGGAGATCATCGACGAGCTGGAAGCCGAGTCGGTGACGACTGTCCCCCGTGCGACGACTGGGACGAGTGGGGAAGGTATCGTTTCCATCGCGAGAGACGTGTCCGCCGACCGCGTGATTGTCGGCGGGCGGCAGCGCTCTCCGGCGGGGAAGGCTATCTTCGGGAGCACGGCTCAGGAGGTGATGTTGAACGCCCCGTGCCCGGTTACGTTCGTTCGCGACCGATGACCGTGCAGACTGCGCTCCGGGCCTTGCCCGACGCCGCCCGCCCCCAGTGGCTTCGCCGTGGTACGAAAAGACTTGGAAAGACTTTTACACAGATTCGAGTTCATTTTTACACGGATGTCCACAGCCACCATACGGAACGTCCTCAGCGGTGACGGCGACCGGTTCGTCTACGTCGTCTCCGCGTTAGCCGCGCTGAACGGACTGTTGTTCGGGTTCGACACCGGGATCATCTCGGGCGCGTTCCTGTTCATTCAGGACTCGTTCGTCATGTCGCCGCTCGTCGAGGGAATCATCGTCAGTGGTGCGATGGCCGGGGCCGCGGCCGGTGCGGCCGTCGGCGGCCAGTTAGCCGACCGCCTCGGTCGCCGCCGCCTCATCCTCATCGCGGCCATCGTGTTCTTCGTCGGGTCGTTCACGATGGCTGTCGCGCCGAACGTCCCCGTCCTCGTCGCCGGTCGGCTTATAGACGGCGTCGCTATCGGTTTCGCGTCGATTGTCGGCCCGCTGTACATCTCCGAAATCGCGCCGCCCAGGATTCGCGGCGGGCTCACCTCCCTCAATCAGCTCATGGTGACCACCGGAATCCTGCTCTCGTATTTCGTCAACTACGCGTTCGCCGACGCGGGCGCGTGGCGCTGGATGCTCGGTGCCGGGATGGTCCCAGCCGTCGTCCTCGCTATCGGCATTCTGAAGATGCCCGAAAGCCCACGCTGGCTCTTCGAGCACGGACGGAAAGACGAGGCGAGAGCCGTCCTCAAGCGGACGCGGTCCGGCAGCGTCGAGGAAGAACTCGGTGATATCGAGGAGACCGTCGAGACACAGTCCGAAACCGGCGTCCGGGACCTGCTGGCTCCGTGGCTCCGCCCAGCGCTCGTGGTCGGGCTCGGACTCGCCGTGTTCCAGCAGATCACCGGCATCAACGCGGTCATTTACTACGCCCCGACGATTCTCGAATCCACCGGGCTGGGAAACGTGGCCTCAATCCTTGCGACAGTCGGTATCGGAACGATCAACGTGGTGATGACCATCGTGGCGATCCTGCTCGTCGACCGTGTCGGTCGTCGCCGACTGCTCCTCGTCGGTGTCGGCGGGATGGTCGCGACGCTGGCCGTCCTCGGTACTGTGTTCTACCTTCCCGGTCTCGGCGGGGGCCTCGGCGTCATCGCCACGATCAGTCTGATGCTGTTCGTGTCTTTCTTCGCAATCGGTCTCGGCCCGGTCTTCTGGCTCCTGATCTCTGAGATATACCCGCTTTCCGTTCGCGGGTCGGCGATGGGTGTCGTCACCGTCGCCAACTGGGGTGCGAATCTCCTCGTGTCGCTGACCTTCCCCGTCCTGACTGACGGCGTCGGAACCTCTGCGACGTTCTGGCTGTTCGGCCTCTGCAGCCTCGTAGGGTTGGTGTTCGTTTACCGCTACGTCCCCGAAACCAAGGGCCGGACGCTGGAGGCAATCGAAGACGACCTCCGGCAGAACATCTCGCTGGCTGACTGAGTCGACCATCGGAACGGCGGGCGGGTCCACCGCTCCCGCTTTTTACACCCCGAGGCGGTCTAACGCGCTGTCGAGCCTCGGGAGTCCGTCGTCGCCGAAAAACCGGACGTTCTCCAGGGCGTGGAAGGCGATATACACGTCGCGCCGTTCGTCGAAGTACCGCTCGGAGATATTGCGGTGGCGGCGGTACTCATCGTAGAACGCAGCGCCGATCGAGTCCAGTCGGTCGACGTACGCCAGGTCTACTTCAGCGTGGCCGAAATATATCGCTGGATCGAGGACGGCCCGAACGGTTCCGTCAGCCACGACAACGTTTCCGGGGTGGATGTCGCCGTGCAGCAGCGACGGCGTGGCCGGCTCGACGAGACGAGTATCGAGCGTTTCCGCCAGTCGCTGCACCCGGTCGAACTCGGTGGCTGGCAGAGCCCCAGCGTCCCGCGCAGTCCTTGCGAACGGGAGAAGCCGTCGCTCGCGGAAGAAGTCGATCCACGACTCGGTCCACGGGTTCGACTGGCTGAACGGCCCCGAAAGGGTATCGAACGGAAAGCCGAACGCGTCAGCCGAGACGTCGTGGAGAGACGCGACGTGGCGCGCGAGGTCGCGTTCGGCCCGTTCACCGAATCGGCCGTCTCCGCGGACGAACGACAGCACGAGCAGTTCCGGTTCGACGTGGAGGACGTCCGGAACGGGGAGCGGCGTGTCACGGTCGAGGTACTGAAGCATTGCCGCCTCGATTCCGAGCGGCGAGTCGTCGACTTTCACCGCCACGTCAGGACGGTCGCGAAACGTCACACGGTAGACCGACCCGACTTCCCCGCCGTCGAGTGCCGTCGCGCTTTGAGCGTCGGCGTCCAGTACGCTCGAAACCCGTTGTCGCACTGTCGCCGTCATCTGTTCCGCGCCCGTCTCCTCGTCCATATTCGGCATACGATAAGGCGTCCAATAGGTCTGTTTGTCTTCTGCCTCGGTAGCGAAAACAAAGCCATCCGAACCTCACTGCAGACTCCGATTACAGGCAGCACTCGAAACGAGTGGTGACGCTACACGGATCGGTCGGTGCTGTCACCGAACTGCACGACGAGGCGTTCCGTGGCGAGAGCGTACACTGTCATCTCTGTCCCCTTCTCCGAGTACCACGTTTCGGCGGGTTCGATAAGGTCAGCTTCACAGAGACGGTCGAGGTGATAGGAGACGCTCTGGAGCGAGCGGTCGACTGCATCGGCGATATCCGACGCGGTCCGCGGTTCGTTCCTGACCGCCCCCAGTATCTCCTGAGCAGCCTCAGACGAGAGAATCTGAAGGACGTCAGTCGGTTCGGTACCGTTGACTACGACGTTCGTCTGCTCTCGGGGTGCATAGTCAACTGGCGGGTGATGGGGGAAGACGCTTGCCATGGATTGTAGGGAGGGTATTGACGTTCGCTTCTGTTTGTTCGGCTCAATCCGAACAAACCAATCAAACAATTTAATACTTACGGAATAAATAGCCTGAGGTATGACGCAGCAGGACACGCGGCAAACAGGGCAGCCAGTTCGGATGCATGAGTGATGACGACAGCGCGGTCGCACGCGAACGCGTCATCGAATCGATGGAGCAATCGGCCGAGGTGTACGGCCTCAGCCGAAGCGCCGGGCGCATCTACGGCGTGCTGTACTTCGCATCGGACCCCCTCTCCATCCCAGAACTCGTCGAAGAAACCGGCTACGCGAAATCGACGGTGAGTAACGTCACACGGACGCTGTCGCGTATCGGGCTCATCCACCGCAGGTCGTCTGCAGGGGGCGGCAGACGAGTCCGGTTCGAGGCCGAACGTGAGGTCTGGTTCATCCTGCAGGACGTGTTCCAGCAGTACATCCAACGGGAAGTCCAGACGACGCTCAGGACCATCCGCCGGGCGGAAGAGCAGGTATCAGCAGAGACTCGCGAGCAAGAGCGCGTTCGAAATCTCCGTGAAACGTACGAAGACCTGGAGGAGATCGTACAGCTCGCGTCGGAGTACTCCGCCGCAGAACTCCGCGAGGCGCTCGAGTCCTACGAGCGGTAGTCACCGCGTTACCAGTAGACGGTGTACGTACACGTATCGTCACCGTTCCGACGACACGTCTGACCCGTTTCTTCGATGAACACGAACGCGCCGACCGGCGCGTATTGCTGGGCGACACCCCGGATGAGGCCACGGTCGAACGGGCACGGATACGGGTTCTCACACGTCACCTCGCCGGTCCGCTCGCCCACGGATTCGAAGCGATAGTGCCCGATATCCCCGCCACGGTGATTGCGCTGGTAGGCCTCGTCTATCGACTGGAGCCCCTCCGGAACAGAATCGAAATCGTTCGGCCAGTCAGCGACACGCGGGATCTGTTCGCCGAGTCGGTCGAGGACGTGCGGTTGCAGGTCGTCGGCAATCGTCTCGAACGCGTTCAGCCAGGCCTGTTGTGGGTACCACTCGTCGGCCGCCGGGTCGGTGATTCCCTCCGCATCGAGCGCCGTTAGCGCTCGTTCCCGGTACTCGTCTGAGAACTTCCCCATCGCCTCCTCGACTATCGTGAGTACCGTTTGCCCGTTGATTTCGACGGCTGGGTCAAACGCCTCGTAGGATGCCATTCTGTCCGGTAGTTCGCGGGGAAGGAAATAAAAACCGGCCATACACGCGGCGAATATGGCACTTTCAGCCCGTCGAGGGGAAGACAACCGCAGTTTTCTGCTCTACTGCCTGCAGTCCCAGTCTCTACAGCGCTTAGTCTTCACTCTTAGACGGGTCGCCGAGGGCTGGCGGCTCCATACAGACCGTACACGACAGCCCTGCCGTTACGACGCGTCCTGTGACTGTCCGCTACGTTCAGTACGGGCGTCGGTGACCCACGCCGGTCGATTCACTGTCGTCTCGCCCGAATCGAACTCGAAGGAGAGGTCGTATGTTTCCGGTGCCTTCCCTGCCAGTCTGCCCAAGGCGAGTTCTGCATACGTCCCCGCGGACTTCGTCAGGTCCCACGTAACTGTCGCGGAGCGAACGTCAGTCGTGTCACCGACTGTTCGCACTGTCCCCGTAGCCCCGGTGACGTGGTACGTTTCCCGCCCCTCGTACCAGCCGTTTTTCGGCTTGTAGACGGTCGCTACCTGAGCGGCGTCGGCTTCCCGTTCGTATTCGACGAGGTACAGGCTCCTGACGACTACCGACGCCGCGCCCGAGACATCGTCCGCCACATCCTCTGACTCCTGCTTGAGGATGAACGTGACGGCCCCGTCAGTCCGGGTCTCCTGAAGGAGTTCCCGATCGGTATCGCTCTGGATCTGCTCTCGCCGGCGGTCGGTACTGCCGTCGTCGTCGACGACGATACGACTGTAGACCGGGTCGCCCGGCGACGCCTGATACTGTTCGGTTCGGACATCACCCTCGTCAATGAACAGGTAGCGGCCGCCGTCAGCGGTCACAGCGCCCTCGAATTCGAGCGCTGTTTCACTATCCGCGACAATCGCTCCCGACGCCCGGTATTCATCGGACTCGGGAACGGTAAACCGTTCGTCGACCGGGTTTTCCGCGTGTGGGCTCGCAGTACTGAACGGATACACGGCAGCGAAGACAAGCGCGAGACAGCATAGCGCTAGCACACCGTTCAGTAGTCTCGCGGTACGGCGGTCCATATCCGAGTACCAATACTGACCAACAAAAGCGATTCGGAAACCGGGACTTGGACTCCGAGTTTGTCGCTACTTCTTCGGGAGGGTCGCGATGAACTCGTTCGGCCCGATGCGGTCGACAGTGTAGCCCTCGGCGTCGAACGATTGTCGCTCCGCGGCCATCTGGTGATAGAGCGGCGTCGGCTTGTGGTCGTTGACAATCGTCAGTGCCTCTCCGCTGTCCAGTTCCTCGAACGCGTCGAAGATCTTCGGGTGTCGCTTCGGCGGTGGAATCTCTCGGAGATCGAGTTGCTGTTCTGCCATACGATCTATCGGTCGCTAGCTGCCGTAGAGAGCCTTTGTGCGAATATATTCAGCGCGGGAATCCGGCAGTGACGACACAGAGCCCGCATTCGGTTACGTCGACCGCATTACCGATACATTTCGGTGGCTTGTGTCCGATTCGTCGTCACGGACAGCTGTTTTGCAGTTCACGCCTGTTGATACCGCGTCGCCCACTTCGGTAACGACCGACGGTAAAGGCCGACGCCGACAGCGCCCAGGACGCCACCAGACCCACCGAGCGCGGCAAGCAGGGGCCCGGACAGCGGTGAGATGGCGAACCCGGCGATGAGGATCGGGACCAGCGGGAGGACCATTGCCGCGCCGAAAACAGCGAACAGGGCCGTGTCGAAGAGGAACTCGTTCGGAGAGAGGCCGGTGAGGTACACGGTGGTGCCGAAGATGTAGCAGGCGACACCGACGAGCAGGACGGCCCCGACGACCGCCTCGGCGACCGGCCCGCCACGCCAGGCCAGTGCGAGTCCGTAGAACGCGAGTCCGACCAGCGGGCCGAGCAGGAGGAACGCCCGGAACTTCCCCGCGAAAACGGCGTTCACAGAGAGGGGATGGGCGAAGTACAGGGTAACGTCGTCGGATTGCGTGAGCCAGTTATACGTCGTAAATCCCGAGAGCCCGAGAATCGCACCGAACGAGATTCCGGTCGACGGTGGCACGCCCGTTATCTGGCCGGCGAAATCGACCAGCGCGGCGGTGACACCAAACAGCACCGCCGCCGAGAAAAGGACCTTCCCGAACCCGCCTGCGCTCCGGTGGATGTCGAGCAGGCTCTTGGTCGCAACTGGGTCACCGATCCGTCGCCACCAGCGGCGGAAGACCGGTTCGACTGTTCGAGCGGAGCGAGGGGCGGTTGCGTCAAAGGTGAGCGCCCCGAGCAGAAAGACGCCGAGGATGACGGTCGCTGTCGCGCCGACCCGCAGGGGAGTCTGAGCGAGAAACAGGCCGTAGGGGGTGTAGGAGACGACATCGACACCACTGGCTAGCGCTGCACCGACTGCGACGAGTGGGGCCGCGAGTAGTGCCAGACCGGGAACGCCGCGGCCGGTGAGACCGAGGGCCGCAATCGTCGTTCCCATCCCGAGGACGAACGTCAGTGCCAGGGTCGTCCACAGAAGGGAGACAGTCGCAACGACGAGGAGAGGCCCGGCGACGCCATGGACTGCAAGCACCGTTCCCAGAGAGATCGGCAGCAGAAACAGCACTGCGTAGTAGACACTGTCCTTGACGACGAACAGCCCCAGCAACGTGTTCTGCGACAGCGGGAGCGTGCGGGCAGAGAACACCAGCAGCGTCACGTCACCGAGGAGGTTCCGGAGGGCATCCCGTCCCACAAATCCGAGAGACCCCGTGTGGAGACCGAAGACGAACACCAGTGCGTGGAGCCCGGCGAACACGGTTTTCGGTTCGGTCCCGGTAACAGCGAGAAGCTTGGCTGCGCCGCCAACGAGCAGGCAGATGAACACCGGAAACAGGGAGAAGTGACTGCCGCGGAAGAGCCGGCTGTGGAGTCGCCACTCCTCGCGGAGCATCTCGACGAACACCCTGCGCGCCCGACCGTCACTCATGTGTCAGAGGGTTGGCTCCCCGGTCCACTGTTGCGTCGACGTTGTCCAGAAACACGTCGAGGAGCGTTACATCGGCGTCGAGTTCCGCCGGACGGACGTCGGCGACGAGGTCGCCGCCGTACATGATGCCGACCCGCGAACAGAGTTCGGCGGCGACGTCTACGTCGTGTGTGGTGACGACGATTGTGTTGCCGTCGTCCCGGTAGGAGCGCAGGAAGCGCTTGACCCGCTCCTGAACGATCGGGTCGAGGTTCGCCAGCGGTTCGTCGATGAACACGACGGCTGGCTCGTGGAAGAACGCGCCGGCGATCATCACTTTCTGCTGTTGGCCCCGCGAAAGGTCCGATGACAGTGTATCGAGTTTCTCGGTAAAGCCGAGACGGTCGGCCCACGACTCGGTCTGCTCGGTCACCGCGTCGTCGGGCATATCCCGGATAGCACCGACGAAGTCGAAGTACTCGCGCGGCGTCATGAAACTCGGTGGTGACTCCTTCTCCGGGAGGATTCCCGCTCGTTCGCGGACCGCTGTTGGCTGCGTCGCCGGGTCGACACCGAGTACCGACACCTGTCCACCGTCCGGACTGAGCTGTCCGGTGAGTATCTCCATCGTCGTGGTCTTGCCAGCGCCGTTCGGCCCGAGCAACCCGAAAAACTCGCCGTCGTCGATGCTGAGCGAGAGGTCCGGTATCGCAGTCACGTCGCCGTACGACTTCCTGAGCGACTCGATCTCGATTGCTGTCACGGCGTTCTGCCTACCATCGTGGTTCTGTCGATATAAGTTGTTATACTGAATAAGAACATCCCAGATAATCAGACACCGGTTTCGTGGATACGTACATCTAAACTCGGACAACAGGCCGAAGGAGAAACTGTTTTAGGCAGTCCTAAACTATCGCTGGATACCCAAATGACGACCGCAAACCTGCAGAACGGAACAGCGGCCCGGTCCGCCGAGGGGCTGTCGAGCGATGCCATCGAAGCGGTGGCGTTCCTCGCCCGCTCGGAACACCGCCTTCGCGTCCTCGAACTCTTGTCTGACGGTCCCTGCAGTCGTGACGAACTGAGCGACCGGACGGGGGTGACGCGCGTGACGCTCAGTCGAATCCTCGGTGACTTAGAGGACCGTGACTGGATCACGCGACGGAACGGGGAGAAGGTGTACGCGCTAACCGGCCTGGGAAAGCTTGTCTACGACGATTTCACGCAGTTACTCGGGACGGTTTCCATCGGACAGGAGTATCCCGACGTCGTCCAGCGACTGCCGACAGACTGGTTCGACTTCGATCTGCGGTGTCTCGCCGAGGGACAACTCGTGGCCGACCAGAGTGCCGACCCACTCGCCGCGGCCCGCATCGTCGCTAACGCTATCCAGAACGCGTCGTCGTTCCGCTCGCTCCTAGGAACGTTCATCGCGCTCCCGATGTACACGTACGAGGAGGCGGTACGGGCAGGCAACGAAGCGGATGGGACCGTCGTGTTCGACACCGACCTGACCGAGACGATGCTTTCAGACGCTGACCTCCGTGGCCGCTGGCAGACTATCGAGGCCGCGACGGCGTCCGTGACGTACTACAGTCTCGACGAATCTGTTCCCTGCAGTATCGACCTCATCGACGGCGAAACGGTGTTTCTGACCATCGACCGGGAGCGCGACATCGGATTCGATATCATCCGCTGTACGCACCCCGATGTGATCGGGTGGGCAGCAGGAGTAATCGACGAGGCCCAAACGGCGGCCGCTCCGCTCAGCCACCACACTGACACCGCCGATACTTGAATACGGCCTGAATCGCCCACGCGATATGTATTAGACGGTACAATTGTCAGAGATGTTTTGGCCGAAGTGTCACTCGCCGTCCGTGTTGGTATAACTGTTGTTTGAGTAATCGATAGCTCTTAACACATGACAAGGTAGATATGTTATATGGCCCCGCATCGACTCCACCACCTCGCCCTCCTCTGTCTGGTCTGTGCGTCGCTCCTCGTCACTGCCATGCCCGCTGGTGCAGCGCCGCCGCCGCGGCCGCTGTGTGACGCCTGCGGTGACACGTTCGAATCGACGGCCGAGTCCCACGGCGTCTCGGTCACTGTCACCCACAGCAACGCTACCGTCGCCGTCAACGCCAACGGAAGCGCAACGTGGGTCGTCCACAACCGCCTGTCCGACTCAGATGGGGTTGCACGTCTCCGGGCGAACGAGAGCCTCCGAACCGCTATCGCCGACAGAGCGATGTGGGACACCGAGCTTCTGAGCGCGAACGTCTCCGGCGACGGCGTCATAACGCTGCGCTACCGCGAGGCCGATTTCGCCGAGCAGTCTGTCGGCGGGGCGGTCCGCACTGGCGAGTTTACCGAAGCCTACGGCTATCGAAACCTCGACGGCCTCGGCGCTGACCGCCTCGTCATCGTTGCCCCCGATGGGATGCGAGTCGGGCGGACCATTGACGGCGCGACCGTCTCAGACGACGGCCAGCGGATGACGCTGACCGAACTGAACGACGGGCGTGTCGTGACGTTCGTCCCCCGTGATACGGCCGTTGGGCCGGTGTTGAGTCTCCTCGCGGTCGGAACACTTCTCGGTCCCGTGATGGCGGTGAAGGCGCTCGCATACATCACGCTCCCCGCAGCGGTGTTTACCCTCTTGATCGGCGCGGCCGCTGGAGGGCTCTCTTGGCTCGATTGGGACCTCAAACGAGTCCGGGACTCCGCAGGCGTCGCATTCGCCGGGTTCGGCGCGTTAGCGACTGCCCTGTCGCTGCTTGGAGCGACGGGCGTTTTGCGGTTGGGTGGGATAGCGGCACCGCTGTTCGGTGGTGGCACTGCGCTGTTCGTGTGTGGAATAGCACTTTCACAGCGGCGTGTCCGTGAGCGCGCGAGCTATCGTGCGGTCGTTGGCGGTGCAGTAGTCGGAGCGAGCATCGCGCTGGGAGCGACGATAGTGGCGGCTCCGATGGTCGTCACGGACGGATTCACGCCCCCGGTGTCGGCGCTGTTAGTTCTTGGACCCGCGTTCGTGCTTCTCCCGGCCGGGTACGCAGTCGGCCACGGGAACCGTCGGTTAGCGATGAAAACGGCCGCTATCGGGTTCGTACTGTCGATGCTACCGGTACTCCCGGTACTGCCTGCGCCGTTCGGACTGGGCGTGCTTTTTGTCCCTATTGCCACAGCCAGCGCCGCCGTCGTTGCTATCGCCGGCCTCCCGATATTCCTCACCGGCGTCTCGCTCGGCGTTCCATCATCGGCCCACTGACCGATCCGCAGGCTACAGTCGCAGTGAGTTGCTCAGCCGTGTGTGGCTGTGACACTTCGTATCTTATTACTCGACAGGTACTGACTGATAGCGTCGGTGTCACCTGATTGTGGCTGTGTTGCCATCAATACATAAGCGGGCGTACCGAACGACCGTACACGATGTCACAGACGTATCACAGCCGTAGCCTCGACGACGAGATTTCGGAACACCGGGACCCTGCTCACGACGTCGACCCGCTCTTCGTTAATCGCTGGTCGCCGCGTGCGATGGCTGGTGATTCGCTTGCTGAAGATGACCTGCTGCCGCTGTTTGAAGCCGCGCGCTGGGCACCGTCCGCATTCAACAATCAGCATTGGCGATTCGTCTACGCCACCCGTGAGGACGACGAATGGGAGTCGTTCCTCGGCCTGCTGAACGAAGCCAACCGCTCATGGGCACGCAATGCTGGCGCGCTCATCGCCGTTTTCTCGAAGGTCACCCTCGAGCACAACGGCGAGTCCGCTGGGACGCGTTCGTTCGATACCGGTGCTGCGTGGCAGAATCTCGCTCTGGAGGGCGCCCGGCGCGACTTGGCTGTTCACCCGATGGCGGGCTTCGACTGGGATCGGATCCACGAAGCTCTGGGCGTCCCAGAAGACGAATTCGACGCCGAAGCAATGATCGCCGTCGGTGAACGGGCTGATCCCGAGACGTTACCTGAGGACCTCAAAGAGCACGAAAAGCCGAGCGGTCGGAAACCACTTGACGAAATAGTCTTCAGCGGCCAGTTCGAATGAGCGATGGACTGAGATCTAAACACTAGCCTGAACGTTCACACTGGCCGTGGCGAGATCAGGACTCCCGACGATGATATCGAATTAACCGGTAGTCCTGAGAAGTGGATTAGCGGACCGGAACGCGATTACGAACCGATTGGGACGGTCTCGTGTTCCGTGCAGACCTGTTCCATTGAGTGACTGGACGATATTTCGACGGCTCCCGTCTCCAAGTAGCTACTCTTATACCTGTGGCCGTCAGAGGTATCGTATAGGCGGCCACAGCGGTGGGGTTGCCTCCCGTACCCATCCCGAACACGGAAGATAAGCCCACCAGCGTTCCGGGGAGTACTGGAGTGCGCGAGCCTCTGGGAAACGCGGTTCGCCGCCACCATTCATATCTGTTCATACGAACTGGCGAGCGACGCGGCCTCGCTGTAGGACAGTCGCGCCGCGGAGACCAGCATCACAGCAAGGTCAAGTTCCGGAGCACTCAGCCTGAATCGGTCAGTTTCGCTCGAAGCCGAATCCCTCATCACCGCCATCTCGCTGGACGGTCAGTACTGCGTTTTCGGATTCGTCCGTGACGGCCGCAGTCACCGAGCCCGTGACGAACTCCCGGAGGCGGCTCTGGGTCGGTTTGCCCATCACTGTGACATTGTAGTGAGCGGACTCGTTGATAATTGCCTCCGCGACATCGGGTGCTTCGAGATGCCACGTATCTACTGTGACTGCCTCGGGGAGGCGGCTTCGTGCTGTTTCGAACAGCGTCGATGCTCGTGCCACCGCAGTCTCGTCTTTCGTTTCGGACACATGGAAGAGGTCGACAGGTGCATCTGCACCCATCGCTAACGCGCCGCCGACGACAACGCCGAGGGCGGAATGCGTGCCCTCTGCAATCGGGACAAGTACCGACGAAATTCCCGAGTCAGCCCGTGAGTACGTGACTGAGACGACATCACACGATGCTTTCTTTCGCATCCGGTCGGCTGCGTCACCTCGGAGCCCCTCGCCGAATAATTCGGGCGTGTGCTCGTCCAGTACAGCCAACTGGACGTGGCGCTGCTGTGCGACGTTGATTGCTGTCTTGAGTGGCGTGTCGGTCTCTTCGACGATCAAATGCGCGTCAGCGGTGTGCGTCTCGTCCAGTCGCGCCTGCAGTAGCTTTCGACCGACGGACGTGGTCTCCGAACTCCGGGTAGCATCACCCGTGAACAGATCGAGAACGAGCAGTTCCCCGCCGACACCGTCTGCAATGTTCAGTGCCGTCTCGAACGTGAAGTCGTCGTGTGTCCCGAAAATCGGATAGAGGATTCGTTGTGGTGGCGCGGTATCGGACCGCTCCAGAAACTCCTGCAGACTAGTTTCAGCGTGAGCCATGCTACGTACTGATTGTTTATCCGCAATAAATACGCCGGTAGATTGTGCATACCGTAGTATGTATCGAATGAAATCCATATTCGCCAAAGAGCGGCGGCAGCGACACCCGAGCACAAGCGAGCGTAGTGAATGGTGACCCGTAGACCGGAACTCGGGGCCAGTTCGGTTGCAAAAGCTGTCCCGATGAATAGTCCAGCGGAAATGTAGTTTGCCGCTTCCAGAGTTCCGGACGCCGACCCGGCCTGGATACCAGTATTTGAGAACCGCACGACCGCTGTGCACCGCCACAAACGTTATCACGCTGTCAGCGTCAGCATCCGCTCGTCGTGATTTCGAACCACAGGCCGGCGTCCGTCGCGCTCAGGGGAAAAAGGGATTGGCACGCACCCTGTAGTCCCCGTATGAGTCGGCGTCTCGACGAAATCGACAGGCGCATCATCCACGCGCTGCAGCAGGACGCTCGGAACATCTCGGCCCCGATGGTCGCGGAGGAGATGGACGTCTCTCCGGGGACGATTCGCAACCGCATCAATCAGCTCGAAGATGCGGGCATTATCAAGGGGTATCACGCCGATATCGACTACGAGCGGTGTGAGAGTCGCTTGACCAATCTGTTCGTCTGTAACACCTCTGCGAGCGAGCGGGAGAACCTGGCCAGAAAGGCGCTCACGGTCCCCGGTGTGGTGAACGTTCGGGAACTCCGGACCGGCCGCGGCAACCTCCAGATCAAGGCCGTCGGCGAGGAAATGAGTGACCTCACCCGGATCGCCCACCAGCTCAGCAAGCTCGGCCTGGAGATCGAGGACGAGGACCTGATTCAGGAGGAGTATTTCACGCCCTACGAACCGTTCGGGCCGGACGGCGCGAGCAAGCAGGGGGCGATGACCGACATGGTGTCACTCTCCGGCGGCGCGGAAGTGGTCGACGTGACCGTCAGTCCGGAAGCCCCGATTGTGGACACGACACTTCGTGATGCGAACGAACAGTCACTACTCGACGAAGAGGTCCTTATCATCGCTATCGAACGAGGTGACGAGATGATTACGCCGAAAGGCGATACAGAAATCCGTGCCGGCGACCTTATCTCCGTGTTTGCTCGGGACGGGGTACCCGAGTCGACGCTGGACGCGTTCGGTGAGACGAACGAACCGATTACGCCGTCGTAAACCCTGTCTGGTGACCGTTCTCCCGACGCAGGGTTTTGTACTGAATTGCACATCGCGCTTTTTTTGACCGCGTTCGAGCAGGCAGCCACTACAAGCGCTGATATCATATACAAATTGACAGTATTTTGGAGTGATGAATTTAGTAGGCATAAAATACGTATTCAGTAGTTAATCGGCAACACTTATTATGAGTCAGTATTCTAGCAGTGACTACGATCTCAGCAACAGCAGGGATAGGAGGCCGGAAGATGCGCCGACTGTCCGTACGAGGTACGCAACGAATATATGACTGTACTCGATACCCAACCGCCTGAAAGCGTCCCCGAGGAAGCGATCACTGCACTGCAGGACAGTAGTGACAGCCAACTCAGCGATATTGTCCATTACGCACAGCAGTTGCTCCGCGAACACCCGCCGCTCACTGAGGCTATCGAAGCCCGGGAGGGCGAGACACTCGTTCGGACGGAGGACCACGGGGCATACACGATTGTCGTCGTCGAACGGCCTGACGAGACCGGAGAGGGGCGTGGCCCCTTCGCCTACCGTGTCCAGTGGGAACCCGATATCGAGGGTGAGGGCGGCAAGTACCGGTGGCACTATCTCGGGGAAGTCTTCGATTCGGAGCGGACGGTGAGTGAGGCGTGATCCCTGGTGTCTGCGGATTTTACAGCACCTAGCACACAGAACATATGTACATAATCACTGTCGGAGCAGGCGATATCGGAACGCCGCTCATCGAGATTGCAACGGGAACCGGAAACGAAGTCGTCGTCATCGAGCGGGACGCGGCGAGGGCGGACGAAGTCGCCAGCGAGTTCGACTGTATGGTCCTCAACGCGGATGCGACCGTCAAAGAGACGCTTGAGGATGCCGGTGCCGACCGCGCGGATGCCATCATCACGACGACAGACCAGGATGCGACCAACGTCATGGTGTCCCTCCTGGCACAGGAACTGGACATCCCTGCAATCGTCTCGGTCGTCCACAATCCGGAGCACATGAACCTGTTTAAACAGATCGGCGTCAACACGATGGAGAACCCACAGCGCCTCATTGCGGAGTCACTCTTCCGGTCCGTCGACCGGCCATCGATTGTTGACTACATGCGGGTCGGCGACGTTGCCGAAGTGTTCGAGATTACAGTCACCGAGGCGGCACCGATTGCCGGGCTGACACTCATTGAAGCCGACGAGGAGGGACTGTTGGATGCCGATACGCTCGTTGTCGCGATTGAACGGAAAGACGCCGACGCACCCATCACGCCCCGAGGGCAGACCCGTATCGAAGCAGGCGACCTGTTGACGGTGTACTCCGGATCGGGGGCGACGCCCGAGGTGACGGACATCTTCGGCCATTACGAAGACCACGCAACGAACGATTCGAACGGGTTCGGCCTATGAGCAGTCCGTTGCCCACCACTCTGAGAATCCGGTGACCGATATGCCGATGATGAGACTTCGATTACGCCGCTGTTTCCGCCTCGGTTGTCGGCCTAGTCGTTATTGCTAACATGATTGTAAACGGACGAACCGTCGGACGTGACGTCGGTCGCATCGTGCAAGCCATATCGTTGATGATGGTGATCTCGGTTCTCGTCGCAGCGGTAAACGGCGAGTTCTTCGCGGTTCCGGCCTTCATCATCACGGCGCTCGTCATGGCCGCTCTCGGGAGCGGACTCGTCTGGCGCTATCAGGATGCCGAGCCGCCGGAGAAACGCGAGGCGATGGTCACCGCAGCCACAGCATGGGGACTTATCGGTATCCTCGGCGGCCTCCCGTTCCTCCTCATCGCATGGACCATCCAGCTCGACCCGCTCCCCGTCTGGATGAACACGCCAGCGATGGATGAGACCACAGCTGTGTTTCTCAACCCGCTGGATGCCGTGTTCGAAAGCATGAGCGGTTTCACCGGAACCGGGCTTACGGTGGCCGAAACCGAAGAGCAACTGCCGCGGTCGCTGCACTGGTGGCGGTCGTTCATCGAGTGGGTCGGTGGCGTCGGCGTGATTGTCCTGACCGTCGCTATTCTTCAACGCGGCGGCGGGAGCAGTGGCTCGTATACGCTCTACGAGAGTGAGGCCCGCTCCGAGAAGATTCATCCGAGCATCGTCACCACCGTCCGGGAGATCTGGAAGATCTTCGTCGGACTGACACTCGGCTCGATTGCCCTGTTCCTGCTGGCTGGCATGCCGTTATGGGACGCTATCAACCACGGGATGACCGGTATTGCGACGGGCGGCTTCTCCGTTCACTCGGCGTCGATTGGCTTCTACGACAGCCCGTTGATCGAGTACGCGACGGTGCCCGTCATGGTCGCGGGTAGTATCGCCTTCCCCATCCACTATCTGATCTTCAAAGGCGAAATACGGAACCTGTACGCCGACTTACAGACCCGGTGGGTGTTTATCTGGTTTACCGCTGGCTCCCTCGTCCTGACGGGGATTCTATACGCGAACGGTCAGTACGCGACACTCGAAGAGACGTTCAGGGTTGCGCTGTTCCAGTTCGTCTCCGCGACCTCAAACACCGGCTTCGGAAGCGCGTCAATCGGCGGCGGGACCGAGCAGGTATGGAGTGCGGGCGCGACACTGTGGGCCTGTCTCGGGATGCTCACTGGCGGTGCAGCAGGGTCGACAGTCAGCGGCCTCAAGCTCATCCGAGTGGTAACATTAGTCAAGGGGGCCGTCTGGCAGATACAGGACGTGTTCCGCCCGCAAACCGCTATCAAGTACTTGCAGATCGGCGAGCGCCGTCTCAGCGAAGAACAGGCACAGCGCGAGTACACCGAAGCGACGGTCGTGTTCATCCTCTGGATTACGTTCCTCGTCATCGGTGTCGCGGTCCTGCTCCGCGTTCTCTCACCGGCTCACCCGCTCGAATACGTCATTTTCGACGTGATGAGCGCACAGAGCAACGTCGGCCTCAGCAGTGGCATCACTGGGCCAGATATGCCCGACACTGCGAAGGCTATGCTGATACTCAATATGTGGGTCGGCCGGCTCGAAATCATTCCCATCGCCGTACTGATCGGGTCGGTCCTGCAGCGACTCGATTTGTACCGACGCGGGTGACCAGTGCATCCACGCGAACGTAGCGCGGACTACAAGACACCGAGTTCGAACACTGCGAGATAAATCTGTCCGCCGCCGGCTACTATCATCACGACGGCTGCAAGCTGGTGCATTCGTTGCAGGTGCGTACCAACGGTGCGCCAGAGTTCGATGCCAGCGCCCGCAAGGAGTGTCACACCGACAAGCGGAATTGCTACCCCGAGCGCGTACACCGCCAGTACGAGAACGCTTGTGCGGAGTGGCAACGCGAGGGCCTGAGAGACCACACCGAAGAACAACGGGACGACACAGCCCGCTGCAGCGACCGCGTACACAGCACCGAACACACCGAACCCGGTTACCGACGCCGGTCGTGCTGGTAACGGGACGCGGAGTTCTGGCTCACTGTTCAGGAGCATCACGACGCCGAACGCGATCAGACCGAGTCCGATTACCGGTTCGAGCATCGGGAGTGCGTTTTTCAGTGGCTGCCCGAGTGCGAGGACGAGCAGCGCGACGAGGGTAAGCGCAAGGAGTGCCCCACCAGCAGCGGCGGTGGCAGGTGGTAGCATACCGACATCTCGGTCGCTCTCGTTCATGTAGTACCCGATATACCCCGGGAGCAGCGGGAACGCACACGGCGCGAAAAACGTCGTGATGCCTGCGCCCGCGGCGAACGCGAGTGTCCCGAGTACGGCAGCTCCGGCCATCTCACACCAGTGCGTCGAGTTCGTCTCGAAGCGTCCCTTCCCCGGCGAGTCCGCTGTGGCCGAACTGGACGGTCCCGCTCTCGTCAGTAATCGCGATGTACGGGAGTCCGTCCGCCCCGAGTGCCGCCAGCAACTCGCTTCCGGGGTCGAGGCCGACAGTCCAGACACCGCCGTTCCGGTTCCACCACGCGCTGATGTCAGCCCTCGTCAGTGTCTCGCTGGGCCGCTCGTTCGTCACTGAGACGAACGACACGTCAGTGTACTCGGGCTGCATCGCGTTTAGTATCCGGAGTTGGTCGTCACAGGGCGCACACCACGTAGCGAAGAGGTCGATCACCGTGACAGTTCCCGGGGTCGGCACGGCTGTCTCGCCTGCCGACGAGCCGTGTGCATCTAGCGTCTCCACGCGGATCGGAAGCTGTTCTGTGTTCCCGGTCTGGCTACCCGACAGCCCGTTCTGGGCAACCCATAGACTCCCACCGGTGAGACCGAGCCCTGCCATCGCTGCCACGACCTGTCGGCGGTTCACGCGTTTCTCACCGTGTTCAGGTCGGAAATGATGGTTTCTTCGTCCGGCGACTTCGAGCGGTAGGCACGCTCGACGAACCCATCAGCGTTGACCAGGAGCGTCAGTGCTGTGTGCGTGAACATGTACATATCCATGTCCTCAGGTTCGGTTCGCTGGAACACAACCCCGAACTGTTCCTGTATGACATCCTTGGCTCGCTGCTTCGACGCTGGCCGAAGGAACTGCCAGTTCTCGCTATCGACGTCGACGTTCATCTCGTCCGCGTACGCCCCGAGTCGTTCTGCAGTGTCACGAGCGGGGTCGAAGGTCATCGGGAGGAACCGGACCGCATCAGCGTAGCCGTTGTTCTGTGCGTGGCTCTGAATGTTCCGCTGGGTCGAGATGAGAACGGGGCACACGGTCTGGCAGTGGCTGTAAAAAAACGTGAGGAGGGCTGGGGTTTCAACGTCGCGCAGTCGAATCTCTGTGGATTCGGCCGGCGCAGGGACACTCACGTCCGGAATCTGCTCGCCCCACGCAGGATACGGAACGTCGCTGCTCTTGAACTCGCGGTCGGGCTCTTCGAGGACGACATCGGGGTTCGAATCCCCGAAGCGACCACCACCGAGACACCCGGCGACTCCAACAATCGTTCCAACCGCACCGGTCGATTTGAGAACCGTCCGTCGGCGCATATGCGGTACTTGCGCCCTCTAATATTTGGCTAATCTGGTGTGACTCTCGTAAACCGTCTCGCGCCTGCTTTCGCGTGGTTTCGGACTCTGGGAACGGTAAAAGTACAGCGAAGCAAAGGAAATGGATTCCGGCCCGGTGTGACTCCGGTGCCTTGGAGTGACTCCTGTATTGGGAGTACGTATCACAGCTTACCGAGAAGCCGTGTACCTCGAACTATCTGGCGATCACAGCCGTGTATTACAGTTCCTCCCGAAGGATACTGGCCGTTCGCAGTGTGGCACCGTCGGCGTCTCCGGACGCCCACTGAACCGATATGTCGTCCTCACTGTACCGTGAGATAACATGGACGTGAGCGTGGCAGGCGTCTATCCGTGGTCGGTGGTGAACTGAACCCGGGAGGGCTATCATGCACCACCGACCACTTAGCCGACTAGGTGAGTTACTCGTCCTCGTCCTCCGGAGCGGGTTCGCGCTGGACCACGAACACCGGCCCGAGAAATCGCTCGGCGATCTGGTCGGCAGGCATCCCGAACACGAACGTCGCCAGGGACGGGTCGGTTTCACCCATGACAACCGTATCGAACGAGTCAGCTATGTCTGCAATCGCGTCGAGGGGATCCTGATCGCGGTCGATACGGGTCTCGACCCTCGAGGGGTCCATCCCGAACTCCGCCAACCGATCCGCCATCCCCCGAGGAGTGTCTGGATATCGTCGTCCGTCGTGTCTTCATCCGCAACGTGATACAACGTTACGTCGGCGTCCATCTCTCCGAACACACTCGCGACGACACGGGCGAGGCGATCAACCCCGATGGCCCCGCGGACTGGGACTAGCACGTCTTCGACCGGCCCCGTCGCGTTCGGAACGAGGACAGCCATGCAGTCGTGCTCAGCAATCATACGGTCGATGGTCTTCTGGCCGTCGTGGGTGAACACGAGTCGCCGCTCGACAGTGGCTCCGGCTCCCTCGAACATGGCTTCGTAGTCATCGAGCCGTTCCAGGGCCCGGTCCTCGAACTGCATCCGCGCCTGTCCGGGAGCAGTCTGTTCCGGGATGACGTGATACCCCAGCAGGACAACGTGGGCGTGTGCGAGAAGTTCGGGGACACCCTCGGGGACCGATTCCCCTTCGAGCACGCGGAGCGGAACGAGTATTGATGGTCGGTCCGTCATAATCAGATGTCTCCTTTGAGTGTCACGTCCCCAGCGTAATAACGGTACCAGAGATACGAGGCGAGCATGACCACGATGCCGATACCGATTGACGCGGGCTGCATGAAGACGATTAGTCCGAAACTCGCGAGCGCGCCCACAACCGGGACCACCGGATAGCCCGGCACCTGATAGCTTGGCGAGTACCACTCCGGGTTCCGACGGCGCAACACGATCAGGGCGATACACATCAGCCCGTACATAATCAGGTGGAGGAACGAAGCGACTTCGGCGAGGAGTTCGACCCGCCCAGTCGCGACGAGGACGAGGATCGGGCCGCCAGCGGAGAGCAGTGCGACGTGTGGTGTGCCGTAGCGGAGGTTGACCTCGCTCGCCTTTCTGGGGAGCAACGCATCGCGGCTCAGAGCGTACACTGCCCGCGAGGCACTGAGAATCGACGCGTTCGCGCTCGAAAACGTCGCCAACAGCCCGGCACCCAGGATCGCGACCGCACCGGGTAGCCCGAGGAAGTCACGGGCGACTTCGACCATCGCAGTCTCCCCGAATTCCCCCAGCCGATCAGCACCGAACGCGCTGGTCGCGACGAAAATCGTGACAACATAAAAGACGGTAACGATCAGGACCGAGCCGACCATCGCCAGCGGGAGGTTCCGACCCGGTTGCTTGATTTCACCCGCGACAGTTGCGACCTGAGCGAACCCCAGATACGACGTGAACACGAGCGCAGCGGTCGTCAATACTGGGAGGTACCCTTTCGAGAAGAACTGCTCCGGCACGGTGCCGCCACCGAATACGCCAACAGCGTCGAGGACACCGTAGGAAAGGAAGCCCGTGAGTACGACGAGGAGAACCCCGACCACCACGTTCTGAATCTTCGCGGTATTTTCCGTGCCGCCGATACTCAATGCAGTCAGTGCGGCCCCGAACAACAGTCCGATGCCGATGACCGGACTGAACGGGAGCGCGACGTTGAGCTCGGCGAACACAGCGCTCGCGTAGTGACCGAGCCCGACCAGATAGAACGCCGAAGCGAACATCAGCCCCAGCCACAGCCCGAGGCCGACGATTGCGCCGTAGGCCGTCCCCATCCCCCGCGAGATGAAGTAGTAGCCGCCACCACTTCGGGGCATCGCCGTGGCGAGTTCGGAGGTCGGCAGCGCCACAAGCAACGCGATCAGGCCGCCGATCGCAAAGGAGAGCGTGGCTGCGAGCCCAGCGTTGGCGGCCGCCAGCCCTGGAAACACGAAGATTCCGGCCCCGATCATCGTCCCGATTCCGATTGCCAGCCCGCCAACGAGCCCGATAGTCCGTTCGAGTTCGACGTCGTCGTGGACGACCGCGTCGTCGGTGACGGATTCCGGCTCCTCGGCGGGTGCCTCACCGGCGACGTTCTCGCCTCCCGGTTCGACGTCGACAGGCTGGTCAGTCATATGACAGGGATAGTTTCACCTGTCGGATAAAACCGCCGACGGAATGTGTGACCGACGCCGCGGGTAGCACTGGTCGGCAGCCTCGTACAGGATCAAACCTCTCAGCACCGAAGACAGATGAACAGGCCATTATGCCTGTATCCGAAATGGTCCGTAGAGGATCATATTCATGGTCTCGCTGCTTCTCGTCCTCGGTTTACTCGTCGCCGGGTTTGTGGGATTTAACATCGGCGGTTCGTCAACAGGCGTCGCGTTCGGGCCGGCTGTCGGGAGCAAGCTGGTCAGGAAGGTAACAGCGGCGGCACTGTTCAGCGTGTTCGCGTTCATCGGAGCGTGGACAGTCGGCCGCAACGTCATCGTCACGATGAGCGAGGGGATCGTACCGGCCGCACAGTTCACCCCGGTAGCCGGTGTCGGCGTCCTGTTTTTCACTGGCCTCTCGCTGCTGGTTTCAAACATCTATGGCGTCCCCGCATCGACCTCGATGACGGCTGTGGGGGCGATTGTGGGGCTCGGACTCGCGACGGGATCACTCAACGAGGCGTTGATGTTTACAATCGTCTCCGCGTGGATCGTCGCCCCGCTCATCGGCCTCGTCATCGGGGCGGCCATCGGTCGGTACGCCTATCCGCAACTCGAAGCTCGACTGTCGTTTACGCGCCTCGAACGGCAGTTGGTACAGATCGACCGGTCGGGCCGGTTCCCCCGCCTCCGCCTCAACAGAAACGCGTCCCCCCGTGACCTCATCGGGTCGGCGCTGGTGTTGGCCATCGCCTGTTACATGGGTTTCAGCGCGGGGGCCTCGAACGCTGCGAACGCAGTCGCCCCGCTGGTCGGCAACGGGGCCGTCAGTATCGACCAGGGAGTGCTCCTCGCGGTCGCAGCCATCAGCCTCGGTGGGTTCACCATCGCCAGACGCACTCTCGCAACCGTCGGCGACGGCATTACTGACCTACCGATTCTGGCAGCCCTCATCGTCTCCTCCGTCGGTGCGACGATCATCACCGTCCTCTCGTACTACGGCATTCCGGCGAGCCTCGCGGTGAGCACGACCTGCTGTATCATCGGTCTAGGGTGGGGCCGAGCGAGTCGCGCTGTCACGCTTACGGAACTCGCGACGCCACCGTCCGAGTCCAAGCCGGGGCCGAATCTCAGTACCGGCGCGCTCGCCGCCCCATCAACCAAGGATGAGAAGCCAGCGGGTCCAACTGTGGGCGAACTCGCAGCCGGAGAGTCCCCTACCCCCGAGACGTCTCCATCAGTCCCAGCCATTGGCGAGGAGGACATCGAGGAACTGACCGCCGAGGACCTGTTCGATCCGGCAGCGACGAGCCGAATCGTCATTCTCTGGGTCCTCACGCCGTCGCTGTCTGTCGTCGGATCGTACCTCCTCTTCGCTCTCCTGCTGTGAGCCAGTCGTCCGACCGGCCCCGTCGGTGATTTGGGAAGTACTTGGACCACGAGCACCGGGGGGGCCGCGAAAATGAGTACGAGTCCCGAGAGCGCCATGAGTGAGACGAGGTAGTTCATCTGCGGGCTCGTCCACGGGGCGTCCCCGCCGTAGCCCACGGTGGTGACCGTTTGAACGATGACCCCCACCGAGCGGTACAACGGCTGAGGCCGCCCCTCCCACGTAGCCATCCCGTAGTTGTAGAGAACCACGAACCCAGAGAGCACGATGACGACGATGACGAGATAATAGACGATGAGCCGCGTTCGCCGGTCCATGCTTCGGCATCAGGTGTCAGACCGATAATAGCTACTCCCGAGAGGGAGCGGTTCAATCACCGGTGAGCTGCCAACCGACTCATCATCGAGGTCATGGGGAGAAGGACACTTGCGGAAAAGGGACTCGAATCGGGCGACCCGATCAAGCCCAAGGAACCGCTCGGTTCCACCGAGGAAGCCGAGACGCCCGCCGACGACTACCCTCACAGGCGTTCATATCGGTAGAGCAGTACAGCCCCGCAAACCGCTCTGCCTC
The DNA here is from genome assembly GCF_008728975.1 of Haloarcula sp. CBA1131. Classification (NCBI taxonomy): domain Archaea; kingdom Methanobacteriati; phylum Methanobacteriota; class Halobacteria; order Halobacteriales; family Haloarculaceae; genus Haloarcula; species Haloarcula sp. CBA1131. Next base: position 331,731 of record NZ_RPCY01000002.1, on the reverse strand, counting down.
ATCCTGATACCGGACCCCATGTCGCGTTTCCGATATCAGACGCTATCGGCGGTTTCCGATCCGTCGCTATCCCGCCGTGCGAGTAGGATGCCGGCAATGAAACAGGCAGCCCCCAGCCCGTAGAGGCCATAGCTCAGAGGTGCCGTGACGAGGAACCCTGCGACGATCAGTACTCCGAACGCGGCGTGCAGAATCGCAGTCTGGTTCACAGCCAGTGTAGCGGGTTCAGAAGCAAAAATGGCGCGGTACCGGCCTCGCTGGTCGAGTCTGATCGATAGGGATCTGTGGGAGTATGGGACCAGAACGGCCCCGATCACCGTTGGTGCATCGCTCCAACACTAATTCAGATTACGGACACAGGTCGCCAGCCCACACGGTTGTCGCCGAATCACTCGATTCAGGCGGGGCGGAGTCGCACGATAGGTGCGTCAGACGAGTCGATTGCAGCGAGGACGTGTCCGGTTTCGGGCTCGACCACCACGTCGCGGATGCGCCACCCGCGGTCGGCGAGGAGGGGCGTCGCTTCTTCGACTGTTCGCCCATCGACGGTGAACCGGGCGAGATACTGTGAGGCCAGCCCGCCGACGAGCAAGTCGCCGGTCCACTCCGTGAAGGCGTCACCGGTGTAGAACGTCGTGCCGCTGGGCGGGAAGCCACCCGATCCGCAGTCCCACGAATACACTGGTGCAACAACGTCGTCGCGCTCCGCGTGGCTGACGCCGATCGGATCGCCGCTGCCGTAGGTACAGCCCTCGTCGGCGACCGGCCAGCCGTAGTTGGCGCCCCGTTCGACGATGTTGATTTCGTCGCCGTCCTGCTCGCCGAACTCGGTCTGCCAGATGTCGCCGGTATCGGGGTGGACGGTCATCCCCTGGGCGTTGCGGTGGCCGTAGCTGAATATCGAATCGACCGCGTCCGGGTCGTCGGTGAACGGGTTCGCGTCGGGAATCCCACCCGAGGGCGTCAGCCGAAGCGTGGTCCCGAGTTCGTTCGTCCTGTCCTGCGCGACGTGGTCGGGCCCGAAGTCCTTGAACTGTCTGTCGCCGACAGTCACGTACACCAACCCGTCCGGGCCGAACACGACGCGAGACCCGAAGTGCCCGTCAGAATCGATAAAGGGCTCCGCGACGTGCAGTTGTTCAAACGTCTCGAACTGCGCGTCAGCGGCGTTCAGGCGACCACGGCCCAGATGTGTCGCCGACCCACCGCTGTCGTTGGCTTTCGAATATGTCAGATACACCCAGGCCGGGTCCGGAAAGTCGGGGTGGAGCGCCGCATCGAGCATCCCGCCCTGACCGCTCGCGTACACCGACGGTGCGCCAGTGACAGGCGTAATTGTTCCGTCGGCCGAATCGACCACCACCACGCGGCCGACGCGCTCTGTGACTAGCAACTGTGAGCCGTCGGGCAGCGGCGTGACGCTCCAGGGCGATTCGAGTCCGTCGGCGACGGTCTCGACAGCCGTCTCTGAACCGTCGGCCTGTCCGGAAGCCGTCGCTGTCGCGCCGTCCCCTTGCTGGTCGTCACTGGGGGCACTACAGCCTGCGAGTGTTCCAGCGGCCGTGAGCCCGCTCACAGCGAGGAACGTCCGTCGGTCCATTGTAGCTACAGCTACGGTCGCGGGGCTGTTAACTGCGGTCCCGATTGGTTTATCAGAAACCCGACTCGTCAGTAGCCGGTACTCACGGGACGCATCCTGCCATCCCTCGCCTATCGCGGCGAAGTGTCTTTTAGCCACCCGCAGCTACGCATTATTGATGGACCGTCACAATCAGCCAGCAGGTGAGAGAGAGCGTCTGCCAGCGGAGACGCTCTCGCCGCTGGCGACGCGGGTCGACGAGCTGCTGGCCCTGTATCGATACGAACTCACCCCCGCTATCGATGCGATCAATGCTGCCGTCGCTGGCTACGGTGGCCTGTTCGACCCGGAGACATCCGCCGATGAAATACGGACCGCAATCGACGAGCTTGTTGTATCTGGCCCGCCCCCGTCACAGCAGGGCGCGGCTACTTCCGACGTGTCACAGGTAGTGCTCTATGTGGACGGCAGCGCACACAGTAACGGGCCGGCCGGTGCCGGTGCTGTGATTCAGGCCGATGAGACACCGATTGCCCGACTCGGGCGTCCGGTCGGCTCTCGGACGAACAACAACGTCGCCGAATACGCCGCCCTCCATCTCGGACTGCGGGCACTGGCGACACGGTGTGACCCAGAGACGGTCGAGATACGCATCGATTCGATGACCGTCATCAACCACATCTGGGGTAACAAAGAGAGCACCGTGAAAGCGACGCCGTACAGCACGGCGATCACTGACCACCTGTCGGCGCTGCCCGCCCACGAATGGACGCATCTGGCCGACAGTGATCCGAACCCGGCTGATGCACAGGCGACGGTCGGGGCCGACATCGCAGCCCTCGGCCCTGGGTGAGACAGGGGTGCCAGCGAGCCTGTCGTTCGCGTCGCTCGCGGAGCGTAACACCAGCGTCGAATTGCTGTGTAGATGGCCGCTGTTCTGCTGTTTTTATTCCTCGAGCACGTATTCTGTGTTAATGTACACCGATGGGCGGTACGACTATGACGTGGCCGTGGTCGGCGGCGGGCCGGCCGGGCTGACGAGCGCACTGTACACCACCCGACTGGGGATGGACACGATCGTTATCAACCGCGGTGGCGGCCGCGCCGCGATGATGACCGACACGCACAACGTCATCGGCGTCACCGAGGACGTTTCGGGGAACGAATTCTTAGAAACTGCACGCGAGCAGGTGCAGGATTACGGCGGGACCTACGAGCGGGGCTTCGTCGAATCGGTCGAACCACTCGCCGACGGGAACGAGGACGGGTTCACCGTGACGACGAGCGACGATGAGTTGGCAGTAAAGCGAGTCGTCCTTGCGACCGGGTTCGCCGACGAGCGTCCGGATCCGCCGCTGCCGCGGACCGGGAAAGGGCTGCACTGGTGTCTCCACTGTGACGCGTTCATGTTCGTCGGCGAGCCCGTCTTCGTCATGGGCACCGGCGAAGCCGCGGCCCACGTCGCGATGATTATGCTGAATTACACCGACGACGTGGACATACTGACTCGCGGCGACGAGCCGGAGTGGAGCGACGAGACGCAGACGATGCTCGACAATCACCCGGTCGATATCGTCGATACAGAGCTGTCGGGCAAGCGGACTGACGACGACGGCTGGCTATCGGCCTACGAGTTCGAGGACGGGAGCGTTCGGGAGTACAAGGGCGGCTTCCCGATGCTCGGGTCGGACTATCACGCGGAACTGGCCGACGAACTGGGACTCGATAGAAACGACGACGGGACGGTAGCCGTCGACGACCACGGCGAGACCAGTGTCTCCGGCGTCTACGCCGTTGGTGACCTCACGCCGGGCCACAACCAGATCCCGATCGCGATGGGCGAGGGCGCAGACGCGGGCATCGCTATCCACAAAGACCTCAGGAAATACCCCCGTTCAGTCGACGATATCGAGTCCGAGGGTGCGGTCGAAGACGTGGACGTTCCTGCTGTCTCGGAAGAACTGTTCGCGACAGCGCTGGCACACGAGGGACACGCCGCCGGGCCACGCTCGGAGGCAATGCCAGAGGCCCGCGCTGACGACGACTGACGCGCCGGCGAATAGTTCAACCGGTGATGCGGCGAGGGAGCCGAGTATCGGCTCCGGGAAACGACCTATTCGTCTTCGGTTTCGCGCTGTCGGTAGGGTTCGAGCAAGTCGTCAAGGAGCAAACAGCGGGGGTCGGTGACGGGGTACGCAGTGTCGATGTACTCTTCTGCCGTCTCGATGTCACCGCGGATCGCGAACTGCCGGACGCGCGCCGCGTTCTCGTAGAAGTTCTCGTTGATCTCCGGCGACATCTCGGCCCCGCTGGAAGCCGGCTGGTGCTGGAAGACCTCTTTCTGTAGCTCGTCGAAATCAACCATCTCGGGCTCGTAGTCCTCGATCTCCGAAAGGACGTACTCGACAGCGAAGCGTTGAAACTCGGACTTGTTCGAGAAGACACCCTCCGCTACCATCTCCTCGACGCAGTCCATCACCGTTTCGGGAAACCGGACCGTCGATTTGACCACGTTGTTGGTATCAGACTGTCGACCCATATAAAATATACTCACGCGAGGCCCGACCCAGTGCGTCTTGAGAGCATAGCGTAGCTCCAGCAGCGACGAACTACCTCGAAGTGGTGAGAATATCGCGAGCGTCTTGTATCGCAGCGAGAGACAAATCAGACGCGTACTGGTAGAAGATCTCGGTGCTGGTCACTGGTGCTGTCGTGAAAGATAGCGATTACAGAACATACTTTTGCCGTGGATACCTTTTAAATCCTGACAATGGGTCGCCCGAACGTGTTACTCGTCGTTCTTGATTGTGTCCGTGCGGCGAACACCTCGCTGTTGGGTCATCGACGCAGGACCACCCCCTTTCTCGAAGCGTTCGGTCGTGAGGCGACGGTGTACACGCAGGCACGGACAACCGCGAGCTGGTCGTTGCCGGCCCATACGAGCCTGTTCACCGGAGTTCCGGCGGAGGGCCACACGCTCAAGATTACCGAACGGCTGCAGCCCGGCCAGACGATCTTTGATTTCCTCCACAAGGAAGGATACGAAACTGGCGTATTCACCGAGAACCCGTATCTCACCGTTCATCCATCCGGGCTCAGCGACAGCTTCGAGACCGTCGTCACGGAACGGCCCGATTCAACAGACGTTGACGACCCGTCCGAAACCCGCAACGGTGTCGACGGCTTCTGGTACGCCGACGAGCTGACTGAGTGGGTCGACGAGCAAACTGAGTCCTGGGCCGCGTGCCTCAATCTGATGGACGCGCACATGCCGTACGCGACGCGGGACGCCTACGACGAGTGGGGCGCGGACCTGTACTGGGGAATGCACGACGAACTCCCGATCAAGTGGGAGTGGAGCGTCTACGGAGAGCAACTCCCGCCGGGCGTCGGACAGCTGCTCGAACCGCTGTACGACGGCGCGATTCGACAGACTGACGCTATTCTGGAGCAGGTGATTGGTGACCTGGAAGCACGCGGCGTTTTAGACGACACGCTGGTCGTCATCACGGCGGACCACGGTGACGGATTCGGAGAACCCCCACAGGCCGCCACAGAGCCACCCGCGGTCATGCACGGGATGGGCACGCAGGAGGAACTGTTTCACGTCCCACTCGTCGTCCGAGGTCCGGGGCAGACCGAGGGGCGGCGAATCGAGTCCCTGGCGACGCTGTCGCGGTTTCCTGACGCCGTGTTGGCTGCCTTCGACGGGGAAGTGGACGACTCCGGGTGGTTCGTCGCACCAGACGGGCAGACGACTGCGTACCAGGCACCACCGACCGGGCAGACGGCAGAGTACGCCGAGCAGTACACTGACGAGCCGGACCGGTTCCAACAGCCGGCGTCGCTCGTGTACCAGAACGGACCCGGTGACACCGTATACAAGCGCGCAGCGTGGGGAGCGGATGAGTACGAAGCGGTCGTGCGGGGCCGGCGGTCCGAGCCCAGCGACGGCACACCTATCGATCGCCCACCGTCAGACGTTGTCGCTGACTCCGCAGAGCAAAGTGAGACACTCGACATCACCGAACTCGCTGCCGGGGAGGACGAAATGGCAGAATACGATATCGATGGCTTCGACGACGTCGACCTCGAGTCGCGGTTGGAGCGACTCGGCTATCTCTAAGTCGGTGCCACGCAGGCCTGCACCGAGCATCGTCCGCCACAACCGTGGTACAGCTGCCGTGTTTGCGATGCCTGAACAGAATCGAAAGGGATGTTTGTGACAACTTGATTTGTACGAACGATGTATAGCGATATTCTCGTTCCAACGGATGGGAGTGCGTCAATGAAGCAGGTACTGGAACACACAATCGACATTGCCGACGGGCGGGACGTCACCGTCCACGCGCTGTATGTCGTCGACGACCGAGCGTTCCTGTCGATGGATGACGAGATGCAGGACGAGGTGCTGGAGAACCTGCGAACGGAGGGCGAAGAGGCCACGTCGGTCGTCCGAGACACGCTGGAACAGGAAGGAATCGAGGTCTCGACGGCTATCCAGCGGGGCAAACCAGCAGACCGCATCGTATCGTACGTTGCTGACGCCGACATCGACCTGGTTACGATGGGAACGCAGGCAGACAAGTACGAAAAGAACATGCTCGGGAGCACAGCGCAGAAGGTCGTCACGAAGTCGTCCGTTCCGGTACTCACTGTTGACGTTTCCGAGTCGGACTAGGTGTGTAGTCACACACTGGCCGCAAGCAGTTCTCCGGCGGTAGCGATTGTTACGGGCTCGACGGACCGTGGTACGACTTGAGCAGGCCAGAACAATCCCATCACCCGTCGCTTAAAGGTTCCAGCAGCCGCGTCGCTCTTGGACTAGACCCGCTGCCAATCGGCTGTGAGAGCTATGGACACGCCTCGGCGGTACTTATTGTCGGTCAGAACCGGATACTGAGATGAGTTCCGCTATCGGCGAGACTGGCCGAGCGCTACTGGGCGTAAATCTGGAACGGTTCGATACTTCTCTGTGTTGAGTATAGATCCAAGTATTGATAATAATCTCATATAGAAGCACTATGTATTGAATTGTTGAAACCAACTATACTTATCCAGATGTCACTATTAGGTGCTGTTCTGGCGGCTAAGTCGTAACCCAGAAGTTCTGCGCATCCTTCGTCAAAACTGCTATGTCTACGACGTTGACCGTCGAAGGGATGAGTTGTGGTCACTGCGAGCAAACCGTCGAGGAGGCCATCGAGGCGCTCGCTGGTGTCCAAGGCGCTGAAGCCAACAAAGACGCCGAGCAGGTGTCTGTCGACGGCGACGTCAGCACAGAACAACTCATCGCCGCTGTGGAGGACGCGGGGTATGACGCAAAGGCCTGAGGCAGTCCCACCGCGAATACTGTTGTAGCTGTTGTCGACACGACTTCGTTAGCTACTGCTGAGTAGCGACTACCCATCACGCAGTCAGGCGGTGTGAGGAAAGTCCCGCTCAGTCAAACAGCCCCTCTTCCCGAAAGCCAACCATCAGATCGTCGATAAGGGCTGCAGCTGTCTCGTAGGGATAGTCCTGATACTCAGCGTATTCTGTGCCAAAATCCATCACCCCCACGCTGACGTCCCCTGCTTCGAACGTCGTACTTGGGCCGTCCGGCAGAACTGGCACCAGCTCCATCGGTTCCTCGACGGGGTATTCGGCGCTGGTGAAAACTGCCTCTAATTCCGCTCTAAGCTGTTCGGCAGTGTCTTCTGTCATAGTGGAGACTTGGTTGAGAAAGACAAAAGGCTTGTTCTGTGACAACGGTAGGAGTAGCGGATCACTCGGTATAGCCGAGGTCGCGGAGGTTTTTCAGGATCTCTTCGTCTTCAACGGCAGTATCGATGGCTTCGTCCACGATATCCTGTCGCTGTTGCACTACTTGGAGAAGCTGTCGCGCACTTCTGAGTTTGTATCGGACATCGGGGTCGTCCACGTCGTCGAAAGCGCCCTCCAGCAGTTCGTCAATTGTGGCGAGTGTCGTTTCAGCCATAGAACCGCTATTGGGAGTGATTTACTAAGTTTTGCTGGATTTGCCCGTGAAGTGAGCCTTGATTAATAGGAGAGAGTCTCCCACACTGTTGCTCAGAGTGTGTGTGAGTCTTCTGGAAAACCGGAAGCTGAAATTCTTGCATATTGAGATATCATATTAACATTTTTTATTGAGCTATCGAAATGAGCAGTCGATGCCCTCCACGTTGCGGCGGACATTCCTCGGAATGGTCGCCACTGGATCAGTCGCCAGCATCGCTGGCTGTTCGTCGTCGTGCCCTGACGACGGCGCACCAGACCCATCGCATACAGTTGACCCGGGAGTCAACAGCGCCGGCTTCGAGACAGTGCCCGACGGCTCGTGGCCGTTGCCGCGGTTTGACACGACGAACACAGGCTATGCGCCGGTCGGGATGGAAACCACGACGCCGTCGGTCAGATGGCACGCAGATATTTCAACATCGTCTGGTGGCGGTGAAACCGCCGGTGCAAGCGCGGGGGTTGTCGCCGACGGAACTGTCGTGCTAACGACAGCGACCGGTGTCGTCGCCCTATCGCTCCGTGACGGCACAGAACAGTGGCGGCGCGATCTCACACCGGCGACAGTTCCGTCAGTGGTCGACATTGGAGACGAACCAGCGCCGCCGGTAATATCCAACAGTCGCGTCTTTCTCGCGACAGCGGACAGTGTCACTGCACTTGAAATTGGAGATGGATCTGTTGCGTGGCGAAACACCGACACGGCCGGGGCAGGCGTTCCGACAGTGACTGATGACGCCCTGTTCGTTCCCACGACTGACGGGGTAGCGAGATTTGCGACCGACGACGGACGCCGGCAGTGGACGGCGACCGCCGACGGGACGAGGCTGGCCGCAGCCGACAGTACCGTCGTCATCGCCGGTGAGAAGATAACGGCAGTGGATGCCGCAGCCGGCGAGGTCCAGTGGGAACACTCGGACCGACCTTCGGGATACCCCGTCGTCTCTGACGGGACCGTTTATGTGAGCGGTACGTACGGCGACCTGATAGGTCGGTCACTCACCGACGGGACCGAGCAGTGGCGTCTCGACGACAGACGGTCACTCGAATTTCCGGTCGTGACGCCCGATAGCGTGTACGCAATCGAGCGCCCCGGTGAGTCATCCAGCGCGACGTTCGCCTTCGACCGCGTCGATAACGGGCCACCGAAGCCCCGGTGGTGCTCCGAAATCAATATCGGTGGCGCGGTGACTGCCGCGGCTGACGACGCTGTGTTCACATTCCAGAGTGACGATGGCCTCACCGCGTTCACCACGCGCCTCGGCGAGGCAGTATGGCAGTATCCGGCCGAGTATCAGGCTGTCTCACTGGCGGTACTCGATGGCGGAATCGTGAGCGTGTCGCCGGACGGAACCGTCGTGGCTCTCGGAGGTGAGTGATCCGCTATGTGGCGTCGCTCATATCGGCTCGCCGGTCCGATCCTCGGTTTGAGTGCAGTCTGTCTGCTCATCACCGCAGTGCCGCTCGAACTCTGGCCGACACCGCGGCCGGGTGATTCGTATGTGTTCAACCCACCGGCGTTTAGCGCAATTTGGGTACAACGGACGCTCAGGCCGGGACTCATCATAAGCGCGAATGCGCTGCTGTTAGTCGGGCTGAGCACAGTACTCAGGCGTGACAGCGCGTCGATGTCTCGCTTGCAGCGCGCGTTCGCATTCGGCGCTCTCTTTGGGACTGGCGGCTGTGTGCTTGGAACGCTGTTGTTCACCACAGCCGGCACAAACGATATCGGGAGAGAAATAACCGCCTTCCTCATCTGGGCTCTTGCGATCCCGTTCGTAATCCTGGGACTCGTCGGCTGGGGCATCGGCTACCTGCGGGCAGACAGTACTCGACTCGGTGCCGCCCTCACTGTCCCACCAGTACTCGCTGTTGCGTACATCGGTCTCTCGATGGCAGGTGTCGACTTCTCACCCGTTGGCAGGCTGCTGTTGATTATCCCGACGAGTGGCATGGCGCTTGTCGTCGGCTACGACCTGTGGACCGACAACACCGTCTCCGAGGAAAGATAACGGGGCCAACGGCGACCTGTTCCAGACAACGAACAGCCGACTCACCCAAGTAACCCAGCCCGACCAGGGATTACCTGTTCTGAACGCTCGGGTTGGCGGTCAAACACCGCGACGACCGAGGCGGCATCGGGTAGATGTGGTAGTATATACTCCCCCTCAGCGTGTTCGATAGTAACCGTCTCTGTTCCGAGCAGCGAATCGAGCGGCGTCTGCTCGACGCGGAGGCCACTTTCCTCCCACGACTCGATGCGCCAGAGTGCCGTGCCGAACAGACAGTCATATGCGACGAGCGCACCAGCGTCAGGGTCAATCCGGTATTCGATTGTCCCGTATCGCAATAGCTGATCGAGACACAGCAGGAGAGCCGGGACGCTAACGCTTGCGAGAACGATCACGGCGACGATGTCCCACGCACTGCCAATTGCAAACAGGACCGCAACGAGCAGCCCCATGCCACCGAGAAACAGGCTTCCTGGGTGATACGGAAACCGGAGGAGGCCGCCGATGACCCGTCCCCAGCAAACTGGACGCACCCGCTCAGGTGCATCAGTGAGCGTCCCGTCGACGGAGCGAGCCTTCGGCGGGGCCGTTTGCCAGCCGTATTCCTCATCGTATGTCTTGAAATAGACGACAAGACGGTCGCTGTAGACGCCCAGGAGGTCGGACGTGAATTTGAAACAGACGACCATGAGTAGCAGTGGCAGTCCGACGACAGTCGGATCAAGACTGCCGAGTTCTGCTTCAGGCCCCTCCGTAGCTGCTGTTATCAGTGCCAGCGTGAGTATGCCGCCGAAAAAGACGGTTACGATCCGAGGTAACAGTCCTCGAAACGCCGTCGTCGAGTTGTGTTTCCGATACTCCCCGTTGTAAAAGTAATTCCGTACCGTTGTGATTCCCGTCAGAACGAAAATCCCGATAGTCGCCAGCAGCACACCAGTTACCGTCTCTGTACTGGGTTCCGGCAGTGGACCGATGAGCAGGCCCCCAGTAAACAACCAAACGACTGCCAGAATTAGAACGGTAATTGGGAGCGCGAGTAGCGTCGTGAGATAGACTCGTAAACCGGTTCGCGGGACGGAGAGGGCGAACTGTCGTTCCGCCAGCGGGCCCATAAGCAAGGTGCTGGTCTCAATATCCGGCGGGCGACCAGCGAACACTGCCCGAACGAGTGCCCAGACCGAGTCGACGCCGAGCTCGAACCAGTACAGAAACAGCAATGCAGCCGCACTCCAGTCAAACAACCCGACGCCAACGACGGGGAGAGAATTCGAGACGATGGTGCTGAGGAGTTCTGTCCGACGGCTATTCTCCGCGTAGAGAACCCGTCTGGTGAAGGGCATTATCCGTGGTGACGGCTAATGGCATATGAACGAAACGATTGCACGGCCAGCAGTGTGCTACGCTACAAGCGGAGTTTCAGTACGCTGGCGACCTCCTGAATCGCGGATAAGACTGGCTACGCACTGCCATCGAATGGATTATAGAACGCTTCGTATGCACTGTTGGTCTCATCAGGGCTTGCGTGTCAGAGACAGCAGATACGCTCGCATTCCAATTACCGGTCAGAACAGGTCGGTAGCGGTCAGTACAGGCCGTACGCTTGCCAAAGTCTGGGTCCCATCCTGAGCTAACCGCCAGTCTAGTTACACGGAAACTGACTCACCGGCTTTGTTCAGTGTTCAGTTCTGCTGTGGATGGAGAATCAGCGCTGGCCGCGCTATCTACTAAATTGTCAAGCGGTGTCGGTTCTGACTGGTCACGCTGATCAGTGTCTTCGGATTGGAGCAGCGTATTCAACCGATGTTCGAATTCCTCGTCAGTGATTGCCCCCGTTGCGTACTGCTTGCGAAGTATGTCGATCGCTGAAGCGGTATCTTCGTCTTCTGTGCCTCGGTCAGTAGTGTTCGATTGCTCACTAAGCGTGTAGAACAGATATATCGAACTCAGAATGAATCCGGACCCAAGGAGGAACGAGATAAACGCACTCGCTGACACATAACTAGGATGGAGGACATAGTTTCCGACTCTGATAAGCCAGCTACTCAGGAATATCACACCGATCACGAAGCCAGATACAGCCAGATTAGCCCGCTTCCGTGGATGTTCGGGAATTAACCGAGCTATCCGATTATACATGACTTCGTTCTGTCCGGGATATCTTTGGAGGACATTCATATCAAAGAACACGTTGTTGATACAAAATGTTTTCTCATACCACCTGATCGACCGGATTGGTGGCGTGACGATAACGGAGACACGCAGCACAGCCAATGTGACAGTGTAACATCTGGACCGTTGCTGGGCGGCGTAACAGTCACTTCGAACGTGCTCTGAACGGTTGACTCGACCGAGTGTGGTCTCCAATCCAACGATATATTCGGCGAGAACCCCTAATATGTGTATGGCCAGATATGGCTCGGTTCTCATTTACGACGGGGAGTGTCCGTACTGCTCGGTGGCTGCGAAAGCCCTCGAACAGGTCGAGGATATCGGTGCCATCTCGTGGTATGAAGAGTCGGCCCAGTCGTTTCTGACGGCCCAGTTCGACGACCCACCGTTCGCGATGGTACTGATCGATCAGCCGGCAAAGCAGGTGTGAGCCGCCAGCGCCGGACCTCTCGGTGTGTGTTGAACCCGACCAAGCCTTTCAGGGTGAGTTGCTGGAGATGTGTCGTGACATACGGTTTCGGGGCCGCAAGGCGTACAGAGATTGGGCTGTCGGGACCGCCGTCGCCTCACAGTCTTCGAGTCCTGCCAGAACCTCGTCGTTTGTTAGTGGGTCAATCGCCATACTACCCATTCGGGCTGGCAAGTAACAAGTTCTGGCACTCCGCTTCTGGTATCCTTCTGGAAGGAATGCAGCGTCGGTATGATGGGGACATACCCTTATTTGATTGAATATATAGAAATTCCCGCTATAATTTTTAATCCTGCTCACCATATAGCAATTAATACACTAGTTACTCATCCTATCCGAATTACTTCCCCAAATATTAAGATAGTCCAACACAATACCGAACTACATGAAGAGGCGGTTGCGAAAAGCGCTGGAAACGATACCTCTCTCACGGGATGATAGCACCACAAACCTTGATGCTTGCACAGAATGTGGTGGGCCCTCACTACCCGGTGCTGGCCGCTGCACTGACTGTTTAGAAGCGTAAAGTCATTCATAGTCCTGACGAGACGAAAGCCGGTTCTTCTATAGTAACAATTGAAACGATGTACACACTGATCGCACTGCCGTCGTGCGATCAGGTGTGCGTTGGTTTTCAATGGCTACTATAGTTACTACCCTCAGCGAAGCGGTTCGTAGACAGTATCATCGCGGTCAATATCGAGCAATGACGGCAATATCCGTGACCGTTCGGTTGCAGATGAAAATAATCAGTACAGAGAGCCGAGCCAGCAACAGATCCGCTGCCGACTGATAGGGAATAGTATCCAGCTTTCGACATATATTTATCCGATAGCTATCATCTCTCAGTGATGGCTTCTCGCAGGTCAGTGTGTCTTGAAGAGATGGTATGGCCGGAGATAGAATCTGCCCTCGACAACGGAACACGGACGGTTATCATCGCTGTCGGCTCGATCGAACAACACGGCCGACACCTGCCACTGAACATGGATACGCTGGACGGGGACGAACTCTCGCGCCGAATGGCGGTCGAAATGGGTGATGCTCTTGCCGCCCCCACAATTCGCCCCGGATGTTCGGGACATCATATGGAATTCCCCGGCACAATAACCGTGCCACCCGAGACATTGATGGATGTCATCCGGTCGTACTGCAGATCCCTCGACACCCATGGCTTCGAACACATCGTTCTCGTCCCGACTCACGGTGGAAACTTCGGGCCGGTCAAAACCGTGGCTCCTGACATTGCACGTGAACTCGAAGCCTCGGTGATCCCGCTCGCTGACCTCGACGAACACATGCAGTTGCTGAATGAGGGTCTCAGCAAGGCCGGTATCGAGTACAAACAGGATGTAATCCACGCCGGGGCCGCCGAAACAGCGATTGTGCTGGCCATCGATGAGGGTCTCGTCAGGACGGAGAATATCGAACCCGGGCCTGAAGGTGACATTTCGCCGGCTCGGCTGCTAAGTGAAGGGTTCAAATCAATCACCGAAAACGGTGTCCTCGGTGATCCGACAGCGGCGACCACCGAGGCCGGAGAAGCGATTATCGAGAACGTCGTCGAGGCGTACGTCGAGGCAGTCGAGACCGAACGCAACGCAGTGTAGTCGAAGGCGTGAGAGTGTGTGTCCACTTTGGCGCTGGCTGAGAGAAGACGGATACCAGCAGGCCTCGCCGATGCATACTAGTTTGTGACTACGACTCGAATACACGTCAACACCTGAGTGCGTACGTGGCAATCTCGCAGGCTGTCTCAGATTGTTCCGGTGGGAGCGATGCCGTCTCAGCTATGGGCCAGAACACGGCTAAAAACGAGCGGTCTCCACGTTACTGGCACGTATCCCACAGCTTGGCTGTGTCGTCACTCGTCGGTCTCGCGGCGGATCATGGCTGTCGCCTCGTATGAAATAACCAGTTCGTCGTCCTGATTCAGTCCTTCGTGCCGGGTGGTGATGTACCCACGACTCGGGCCGCTGTCGGAGGGTCGCTTGTCGATGATTTCGGTTCGTAGTCGTAGCGTGTCACCGGGTTGGAGCGGTTGATGCCAGCGGAGATCGTCGACACCGACGCCAGCCTGTGTTGCCATATCCTCGCTGTTCTCAACGTTGAGACGCATACAGATCGCGGCGGTCTGCCACCCGGAAGCGACTAGCCCGCCGAAGACGGAGTCCTTCGCTGCGTCCGCATCGGTGTGGAACGGTTGCGGGTCGTACTTCTCGCCGAATTCTACGATCTCGGATTTCGACACAGTGTATCCATCGGATTGTCGTACGTCGCCAACCGAAACATCCTCGTAAAGTTTCATACGATCATGCACAGGGTGCACAAACAAAAAACCGGCGCGATCACCGACAGAATGCAGTTCCGTGGGTATGGCAGCAATACCGGATTCAGGAATTATTGCGATGCGTTCGAGAGTCGCTGGCGAACAATATGCAGTAAGCCAAAGCGGCGAACAAACCCTCTCGGTGGTGCCGTGCTCAGAATAGCAGCGGAATCAAGCGCGGCGTACTTAGCTCGAACTCAGTCGGTCGCTCCAGTTTCCGCTCGTAACTGCGACGGCGAGGGCAACAGTGCCGACCACAGCGATAAGCGCTCGGCCGCCGAGTCCCAGCGACATCCCAGCGAGCGACGCGAGCGTGTTCGTCAGCAGGAACAGCACGACGACGGGGAGAACCCAACTGACCGTCAGGAGCCACGGCCTGGCCAACCACCCGAAGCTTTCGGTTCCGGCGCGGAACTCCGTCAGCGCTTCCCCGCGCAGTAGCCAGCCGACGATGACGGTGAAGGCGAACAGTCCGACGGTCAACATTAAGTCTGCGAGCGTGCCGGAGACGAACTGGAACACCGGGCTCGTGAGTGCCAGCCCGCTCCCGGTAGCCGCAAGCAGGACCGAGACCAGGACCGTTGCCCGGCGTCGCGGAACGCCGAAGCTATCGACGAGCGTGGCGACCGGCGTTTCAAGCAGGCTGATACCGCTGGTCACCGCGGCCATCAACACCGTCGCGAAGAACGCCGTCGCGACGAGTTCCCCGCCCGGAAGCGTCGCAAAAGCCGTCGCGAGCGCGACGAACAACGCGCCAGGGCCGCCCTGTCCGGGGTCGACACCCTGGGAAAACAGCAGCGGAATGACGACCAAGCCGGCGAGGACACCGATGAACGTGTTCGAGACAGCGATGACCAGCGTATCTCGCGGAAGGGATGCGTTGTCGTCGAGATACGAGGCGTACGTCAGCATTACCCCAGCGCCGAGCGAGAGCGTGAACAGCGCCTGGCCCGCCGCTGGCCCGATAACGCTCAGGAAGTTGGCGGCGAGATACTCGGCGTCGAAGCTGAGATAGAACGCGTAGCCGGCGGCCGTACCCGGCTGGGTGGCCGTCCATACCGCGAGGCCGAGCAGGATTAGCACGACGCCGGGCAGCATCACCTTCGAGACGCGTTCGATACCGTGGCTCACGCCGAAGAAGACGATCCCGGCGACGCTCCCGAGAAACAGCAGGTGAAAGGCGACCGCTTCGAGGCCGAAGCTCATTGCTCCGAAGTACTGCTGGGGCTGCCCGAAGTACGCCCCGACCGGCGAGACCAGCGTGTAGCGAAGGATCCACCCACCCACGACAGAGTAGAACGAAAGGATGACGAGCGTCGTGAGGACGTTGAACGCGCCCAGCCACGACCCCCAGCGGGAGCCGGTGAGCGAGCGAAGCGCCGCGGTCGGCGTCTGTCGGCCACAGCGTCCGAGGACGAACTCAGCGAGCAGTCCCGGGACGCCGATGCCGACGACGACGAGCAGGTAGACGATGAGGAACGCGCTGCCACCGTTCCCGGCGGTCAGCCACGGGAACCGCCAGATGTTCCCGAGGCCCGCGGCACCGCCGACGGCGGCCAGCACGAAGCCGAGGTTCGATATCCATGAATCACGATCGGACATTCGTGTACACGTCTGTACAGTGGGTACTCAAATCCCTGTTGATTCGGTTGCTTGCCCGTGATTATGAAGTTATCAGATAGACAACAGCCGGGCCCGTATGCCGACTATGCCACAGCAGTCCGTATCGACTGCCAGCACACCAGCCACCTGGCGCGAAAATCCCGTAATCCGCCTCAGACCGCGAGGTACTCCGCAATCGCGTCCTCGTCGGCGATTGTCGACGGACCGAGTTCATCGACGACCGTCCCGCGCTCCATCGCGTAACAGCGGTCGGCCATCTCGCGGATGACCCCGAGGTTCTGCTCGACGAACAGAATCGTCGTCCCGAGGTCCTCGTTAATCGTCTGCATGTCCTGGCTGATTTGGTCAACGATAGATGGCTGGATGCCCTCGCTCGGTTCGTCAAGCAGGAGCAGGTCGGGGTTCGAGACCAGTGCCCGGCCGATGGCAAGCATCTGCTGTTGTCCGCCCGAGAGCGTTCCGGCTTCCTGGCCCGCCCGCTCTTCGAGGACTGGGAAGTAGTCGTATATCTGGTCGTACAGCGTTTCGTCGCTGTCAGACCGGATGGTCTCACCCATTTTGATGTTCTGTTCGACGGTCAGCTTGGGGAACACGTCCCGGCCCTGCGGGATGTAGCCGATACCCGCCCGTGCACGCTCATCGGCGCTCGCGTGGGTCACGTCGGTGCCGTCGTAGCTGATGGTCCCTTCGCTGGGCTCCAGCAAGCCCATCACCGTCTTCAGGAGCGTCGTCTTGCCGACGCCGTTTTTCCCCATCACCCCGACGATTTCTCCCTCCTCGACGGAGAGGTCCACATCCCGCAGTATCGGCGTTGTGTCGTAGGCTGCAGAAACCTCGTCGAGTTCGAGCATCACGACTCACCCCCCAGATATATCCGCTGGACCTCGGGGTCCGACTCTATCTCCTCGATTGGCCCTTCACGGAACACCTCGCCGTTGTGCAGCACAGTCACTTCTTCGGCGATGTTCGCGACGAAGTCGGTGTCGTGTTCGATGACGACGAAGGCGATGCCTTGCTCCTCGTTGAGCCGGGTGATCCGCTCAGCGATGGCTTCGCGCTCGGCCACGTCGAGGCCGGCGACCGGCTCGTCCAACAGGAGGAGGTCGGGTTCGAGCGCGGCGGCCATCCCGATTTCCAGTTGTTGTTGCTGCCCGTGTGAGAGCTGGCCGGCATCGACGTTCTCGTAACCGGTGAGCCCCGCGGCCTCGATGGCTTCGGCGACCAGCCGCCGTCGCTCCTCCCCGTCGGCGAATTGCTGAACGGGAAGCCTGACGTTCTCTCTGACACTCAGGTCACCGTAGACGGACGGGACCTGGAATTTCATACTGATCCCGCGTGAGACCCGCTCGTGTGGGTCGAGATCGGTGATGTCGTGACCGTTGTAGTAGATACTGCCGTCAGTGGCCTCGTACGAGCCGGTAATCAGGTTCAGCAACGTCGACTTACCGGCGCCGTTGGGACCGATGAGACAGCGTAGCTCCTCCTCGGCGACCGAGAAGTCAACGTCGTCCGTGGCGGTGAACCCGCCGAACTGCTTCACGAGCCCGTCGGTCTGCAGCAGCGTCTCCGTTCTGTCACCCGTTGCCAGTTCCGCGGCGGTCTGTCGGACGTTCGGTCCAAGCGGGTCGATATCGGATTCGGTTTCAGTATCACTCATTAGTCACTCACCTCACTCGACGCATCGGGTGCGTCGGCCCCGCCGGCCTCGCCCGGACCGAGCCGGGCTTCGACGATCTGCTGGTGGACCCACGGGACGAACCCGCCGGGGAGCACCAGAATCGTCACCAGCAACAGGGACCCCAGCAGGACCAGCGCCAGCTCTCCGGCCATCGAGATGCGGAGGTATTCGACGCCCAGCGTGGCGACGACGGCCCCGAGCAGGCTCTTTCGGCCGCCGAGGCTCACCCAGATGACCGGCAGCGTCGCGAACAGCAGCGAGAACACGGTCGGATCGATGTAGACGTTCCGTGCGGCGTACAGCACGCCGGAAAGGCCCGCCAGCGCGCCCCCGAGCGTGAACACGACGAACTTGACGCGGGTCACGTTGTAGCCGAACATCTCGGTCCGGTCCTCGTCCTCGCGGACGGCGACCATCACGCGGCCGTAGTCCGAGTTGACCAGGGCGCGCAGCCCGAGGTACGCCCCGACCAGCAACGTCAGCACGAGGTAGTAGAACGGGCTGATCTCGACCGCCCCGATGCCGATTATCCGCATCGGGAACGGGTTGTAGATGAACTGGTAGGACGCCCCGCCGACGCCGAGGGTCAACAGGGGGATGTCCGGCATCCCGTTGAAGCCGCCCAGCGCCGCCTCGCCGATGGCCCACTCGGACCCGGCGGTCTGGGCCATGAACGTGTGCAGCACGATTGTCGAGACGAGCGTGATGATGGTCACGTAGACGTCGCGCACCCCGCCGTAGAACATGAAGTAGCCCAGTATCGCCGCGCTGACGCCACCGCCGACGATGCCGGCGATGACAGCAGCCGTGATACCGCCCGGGGTCGCATAGTTGATCGAGACGACGCCGAACGTGTAGGCCCCGATGCCGAAGAAGACGACCTGGCCGAAGCTCAGCACGCCCGAGTAGCCCCAGACGACCGACAGCGAGAGCCCCAGCAGGGCCAGTACCATGAACAGCGACAGCTGGGACCCGTCGCCGAACAGCGGGTAGACCGCAAGCGCCGCGACGGCGACGAGGAAGCCGACCCAGAACCCCGCGAGTCGCCGATGGTGTTCGGCCCCTCGAACCGACTGCGGAGCCGACTCGGGAGCGAACTGTTCGCCTCGCCGTGTGCAGTGTCTGTCGACATTTACTCGCTCTCCTGTCTCCGTTTCCGTAGTTGTTCGATGAACCCGGTGATGCCGTCGGGGAGGAACCGCAGCGCGACGAGCGCGGCCACGAGCAACGCGATGCGGCCGATGAACGTCCCGTAGAGGTTCGAGAACACGGCCAGTATCGCCCCGAGGACGCCCCCCGACAGCGCGGTCCCGAGGACGACGCTCGGGCCCCCGACCACGACGGCGACGAACGACTCGACGAGGAACTGGTCCCCGAGCGTCGGCCGCATCGTGACGACCGGCGCGAAGAGCGCGCCCGTCAGTCCCGCCAGTGCCGACCCGATGCCGAACGTCAGCATGTACATGCGCTCGGTGTTGACGCCCATCGCCTGTGCGGTCTCCTTGTCCTGTATCGTCGCCCGGGCGCGCATCCCGAAGTCGGTCCGGGTGAACAGGTAGTAGGTGGCGACGAGCAGCCCGATGCTGACGCCGGCGAGGACGATTCGGTACGTCGAGTAGGAGAACGCACCGTACTCGATGGGGCCAAAGGGCGTCGAGAGGCCGTCGATGGAGTTGCCGTAGGCGATTCGGGTCCCCTGGGTCAGTATCAGGCTGAGCCCGAACGTGGCGACCATCGAGTCGGCCAGCCGGTCGTACAGCGGCTCGATGATGTCACGGCCGAGGGTCCGCTGGCTGACCCAGTTGGGCCACGCCCCGGAGATGATGACCCGCTCGGTCAGAATCCCGAACAGGCCGGTGACCAGGCCGCCGGCGACCATCGCCACGACGAGCGGGAGGCCGAGTTGCGTCACTGCCAGCGTCGCGGTGTAGGCACCGATGAGGATGAACTCCCCGTGCGCCAGGTTGATGACGCCCATGATCCCGAAGATGATGGCCAACCCCGCCGCGGCGAGCACGATGAACGCGAAGCTATCGAGGAACTGTAACGCGAGGTTGATGCCGTTTACCATCCCTATTCGGCCTCCTCGTAGTAGTCGACCGGGGTGTACTGGGTCTGTTCCGGGTTCTCGGGGAGGTTACAGCCGGCCGTCTCCGAGAGGAACGTTTCGGGTATCTGGCGGTTCTCGACGGCTTCGACGTTGTGTTCCTCGTCTGCGCGCATGATCCACATGTGGTGGTCGACGTGGTGGGTCGCACCATCGAGACGGATCGTCTCACCCTCTGGCGCTTCGGGTGCCTCTTCCGTGCCGAGTTCGATCCCCGACTCCAGGGCGTCGATGACTTCCGGCTGTTCGGTGGTGCCGGCCTGCTCGACGGCCTTCTTGTACATGTACGTCGAGAAGTAGTTGGTCTCGGCCTCCTCGTTGAGGTACGGCGCGTCGGGATACATTTCGAAGTACCGGTCGACGAAGCCGCCGTCGCCCGTGTTGCTCTCGGTCGGTACCTCCTCCATGTAGTTGACGCCGGCGTAGATATTGGCCATCGCCGGGGCGTCGAGCCGTCGGTGCTCGTATCCCTGTGCCATCGCCGTTGACGTGCCGATAGGAATGTCGAGGCCGGCCGAGGCCTTCTGTTCGTAGAACGACGTGTGGTTCGCGCCAACGAGCATCGACATCACGAAGTCCGGGTCGGCCTCCTGAATCCGGTTGATGGTCGACCCGAAGGAGGACTCGCTCAGCGGGATGAACTCCTCGCCGAGGACGTTCGCGTCGTTTTCGTTGGCCAGCACCTTCACCCAGTCCGCGGAGAGCTGGCCGAAGTTGTAGTCAGCCGCGATAGTGTAGATGTCCGGGCCGAACTCCTCGACCAGGTACGGGAGGACGATGCCGAGTTGCTGGCGCGCGGTCGGGCCGACCGCGAAGGTGAACTCGTCGCAGACGCCGCCCTCGTACTGGGTGGTGTAGAAGTACAGCTGTTCGTTGCGGTCGATTATCGGCCGGATGGCCTCCCGGGTCGCCGAGGAGTAGCCGGCCCACAGCGCGTCGACGTTCTCCTCGTTGATGGCCGTTCGGGTGAGTTCCTGATAGCGCTGATTGTCCGACTGTGGGTCACGCTGGAACGTCTCTATCTGCATTCCGTCGATACCGCCGTTGGCGTTGATTTCCTCGATAGCGAGCATCGACGCCTTTGCTTTCGGGTCGCCAACGAGGGCGAAGTTCCCGGACTGATCCTCGAGGACGCCGATTTTGAGTGTCTCGGCGCTGCTCGCGGTATCGGTCGAAGTTCCACCTTCACCGGCCGAACAGCCGGCGAGGCCAGTGACGAGTGCGGCCCCGCTCGCGCCGAGGAACTGGCGCCGACTGACAGACGGACGACTCATGCTTTCACCACCAGTTTCTGATTGTTGTTGGAGCTATTATACCCACATTCCTTGTTCATATCTCGTCCTTTGTTCGTGATATCCGAACGTTCGTCCATGATTTCGATCACAGTGTTGCCGTCCGGGAGGGGGAAAATAAGGTTTACCACTCTTATCTTATATTGTCCGCCATACAGTCTGGAGAGTATAAGGTCGTCAAAGGATATGACGAATAGGCATCGAAATCACTAGAATTGGCGTGCAAATTTGCATTATTTAGTAATTTTAGCATGTTTCTAGTCAATGCGGCAAAAATAGAAAATAATGGTATTTTTCCGTCGCAGCGGTTTGTCTTGCCGCAGTCGGCGAGTTTTGTGCTCTTGTCCCTCCAAATCGCCCGTCATATTCTCGCCCGCGCTACAGGAGCCACCTATCGTCGGCACTGCCAGCAGACTGGACGTGAGTCGTGTTGGCTTCGGGAAGTAGGACAATTCGATAGTCGAACCCCTTTATGTAGGGCCGAAACTTTAGCATTTAATCCGGTTCTCGATATAGAGGCGTCACTTGCGCAGAGAGCAATCATTTTAGTATGTGTATTCAAAGAGAAGGGCAGATGATAGACAAACAGTCAGAAATACTCGAGGCGGTGGCGCGATGAGCGATGGACTCGTGCCCGGTGAGGTCATCCCGGGTGAAGGGACAGTGACGCTGAACGAAGGCCGAGAGACGACGGAAGTGACTGTCGGGAACACCGGCGACAGACCCTCGCAAGTCGGGTCGCACTTCCACTTCTTCGAGGCTAATGCGGCCCTGGAGTTCGACCGCGAGGCGGCCATGGGGATGCGGCTGAACATCCCTGCCGGCACGGCTGTCCGGTTCGAACCTGGTGACGAGCAAACGGTCGAACTCGTCGAAATCGGTGGGAAGCGACGCGCCCACGGGATGAACGGACTTGTCAACGGGAGCGTCGACGGCGATACGGGCGACGCGGTCGAACGCATGCGGGCGGCCGGGTTCCGGGACACCGGGGCCGACGGCGACGAGGAGGGAGCGGAGTGACACGCGACATCGACCGCGAGAACTACGCCGAGCTGTACGGGCCAACGACGGGTGACAAGGTCCGCCTGGGTGACACGGAACTGTTCGCCGAAGTCGAGAACGACCTGCGGACCCACGGCGACGAGGCGGTGTTCGGCGGCGGGAAGACGCTCCGGGACGGGCTGGGAATGACCCCCGGCGTCACACAGGCGGAGGGCGCACTCGACTGGGTGCTGACGAATGCGACGATTATCGACCCGATACTCGGTATCGTCGCCGCCGACCTCGGAATTCGGAACGGTGAGATCGCCGGCATCGGGAAGGCCGGGAACCCCGACACGATGGACGGCGTCGACATGGTCGTCGGCCCGTCGACGGACGTCTACCCCGCCGAGGGGAAGATTGCCACCGCTGGCGGCCTCGACATCCACATCCACTTCAACTCCGCACAGCTCCACGAACACGCGCTTTCGGGCGGCATCACGACAATGCTCGGTGGCGGGTACGGCGGCGGCGCGACGACGACCACGACCGGCCCGGAGAACATCAAGCGCTTCCTGCAGGCCGCCGAAGCGTGGCCGGTTAACGTCGGTTTCTACGGGAAGGGCAACGCCTCCGACCCCGGTCCGCTCCGCGAGCAGGTCGAGGCCGGTGCCTGCGGGCTGAAACTCCACGAAGACTGGGGGTCGACGCCCGAGACGATCAACACCTGTCTCGAAGTCGCCGAGGACGAGGACGTGCAGGTGTGTATGCACACGGACACGCTGAACGAGGCTGGCTTCGTCGAGAACACGTTCGGTGCCGTCAACGGCCGGACGATGCACCTGTTCCACATCGAGGGCGCGGGCGGCGGCCACGCCCCGGACATCATGGAGATGGTCGGCGAGCCGAACATGCTCCCATCGTCGACGAACCCGTCGATGCCGTACACCGACAACACGTTCGACGAGCACCTGGACATGGTAATGGTGTGTCATCACCTCAACCCCGACGTGCCGGAGGACGTGGCCTTCGCCGAGTCCCGCGTTCGCGCAGAGACAATCGCCGCCGAGGACGTGCTTCACGACATGGGCGCGATATCGATGATGACCTCCGACTCGCAGGCGATGGGCCGGATGGCCGAAGTCATCCCGCGGACGTGGCAGACGGCCTCGAAGATGAAGTCCCAGCGCGGCCCGCTCTCCGAGGACGAGGGGACCGGCGCGGACAACCACCGCATCAAGCGCTACATCGCGAAGTACACCGTCAACCCAGCTATCAGCGCGGGCATCGAGAAGCACGTCGGAACGCTCGAACCCGGCAAGCTCGCCGATATCTGCCTGTGGGACCCTGCGTTCTTCGGCGTCAAGCCGGCGATGACGTTCAAGGGCGGCTTCCCGGTCCACTCGGAGATGGGCGAGGCCAACGGGTCGTTGATGACCTGCGAACCGATTCTCCAGCGGGAACGCGCTGGCGCGGTCGGCAAGGCCAAACACGCCCTCTCGCTGTCGTTCGTCTCGCCGGCGGCCGCCGAGGCCGGCATCGGCGACGAGTACGGACTCGACTCCCGTGTCGTTCCAATCGAGGGCGCTCGCACGCCCGGCAAGGACGACATGGTGTACAACAGCTACTGCCCCGACGACATCGAAGTCGACCCCGAGACCTTCGAGGTCCGGGTCGACGGTGACCACGTCACCTGCGAACCGGCTTCCGAACTCCCACTCGCACAGCGGTACATGCTATGAAACTCACAGCCAAAGAACAGGAACGACTCACGGTCTTCACCGCTGCAGAGGTCGCGCGGCGGCGCAAGGAACGCGGCGTCCCGCTGAATCACCCCGAAGCGGTCGCCTACATCAGCGACTGGTGCATCGAGCGCGGCCGGGACGGCCAGTCGGTCGCCGAAATCCGCTCCGGCGCGTCAAAGCTGCTCGGCCGCGAAGACGTGATGGACGGCGTCCCGGAGATGATCGACATGATTCAGGTCGAGCCGGTGTTCCCCGACGGTACGAAACTCGTCACGGTTCACGACCCGATTCGCTCCGACAGTGTCGGGTCGGCCGACGACGATGCACCTGAGGGAGAGACGGCGACCAATGGCGGAGACTCAGCGGGGACAGACGAATGAGTCTCACACATCGGGACGTGGCGACGGTCGGCATCGGCGGCCCGGTCGGGTCCGGAAAGACCTCACTGCTGACCGCGCTCGTCCCAGAGCTGCGCGAGCAGGGACTTGACGTGGGCGTCATCGCCAACGACATTCTCACGCAAGAGGACGCAGACGTGCTACGCGAGCGCTTCGCCGGAGTCGTCCCCGAGGACCTTGTGGCCGGCGTCGAGACCGGGGCGTGCCCACATACGGGCATCCGTGAAGACCCGTCGATGAACCTCCAGCAGATCGACTCGTTCCTGGCTGACCACCCGGAACTTGACCTGGTGCTGGTCGAGAGCGGCGGCGACAACCTCGCGGCGACGTTCAACCCCGAACTCGCCGACTACTCGCTGTACGTCATCTCGGTCGCGGAAGGGGAAGACATCCCTCGAAAGCGCGGGCCGGGAGTGGTCGATTGTGACCTGCTCGTCATCAACAAGACGGACCTCGCGCCCCACGTCGGCGTCGACCTCGACGTGATGGAGCGGGACGCCGACGAGGTCCGGGACGGGCCGGTCGTCTTCACCAACTGTAAGGACGAGACGAACATCGACGAGGTGCTGTCACACGTCCGCGAGGGGGTGCTGTTCGCCTGATGGCCGCCGACGCGCCCCATCCGGCGTTCGAGGTGTATGCGACCGAGGCCGTGCCACAGGCCGCCGTAGGGTCGCCGGGGAAAGACGGCGTGCTCGAACTGACCTTCGAGCGGACGGCCGACGGGACGACCCTGGTCCACGACTACGCCACGGTCCCGTTCCACGTCTCGGGAACGCTGGGACACGACCCACATCCCGACGCTGACACAGTTTTCATCCAGTCACCGACCGGCGGCGTCGCACAGGGCGACCGCCACGACGTGTCGATAACTGTCGGAGACGAGGCCGTCGCGCACGTCTCGACACAGAGTTCGACGAAAGTCCAGACGATGACGTGCAACTACGCCGCCGCCGACACGACCCTCAGCGTCGGCGCCGGCGGCCACCTGGATTACGTGCCCGAACCGACGATTCTCCACGCCGATTCAAGATACGTGCAGGAGATGACGGTAGACCTGTCGCCCGGCGCAACCGCCGTCGTCAGTGACGTGGTTGTCCCTGGACGCCTCGCTCGGGGCGAGCGCTTCGAGTTCGAGCGATATCTCTCCCGCGTGCGCGGGACCGGGCCTGACGGACTCTTGTTCGAGGACGCAACTCATCTGACGCCGGAAGACAGGGACCCGACAGTACCCGGCGTTCTCGGCGAGTTCACCGTCTACGGGACGACGTTCGTCCTCGCGCCGGACCACGACGAATCCGAACTGAGTGACGCGCTACATGCGGCCGTCACCGACGACGAGGCCCGGGCCGGTGCGACAGCGCTCCCCAACGGGGCCGGCGTCGCGGTCCGTGCTCTGGGCGACCGGGCCGAGACCGTCCAGGCGACGCTCCACGCCGCGTGGGACCACGCCAGACGGGAGTTGCTGGGCTCGCCTGCACCGTCGGGGAGGAAGTACTGATGCTGGTCGCAGACACCCGTCTCGGCCACCGCGACGACGATGCTATCGCCGAGACCGTGGATGCGTCGGACCACGCAACAGTCGTGCTCTCGGACACCGAGCGCCAGCGCTCGCGGGTCCGCACCGAGACGACAGACGGCCGGGACCTCGGTATCGTTGTCGCCCGCGACCTCGCGGACGGCGACGTGCTGGAAGCCGAGGACGGGACACTAGTCGTCGTCGAACTCGCCGCAATCGAGGCCCTCGTGCTCGATTTCGCCGACAGCGAGGTGTCACCGACCGCGGCGCTGGAACTCGGGCACGCAGTCGGGAACAGACACTGGAACCTCGCAGTCCGCGGGCGAGAGGCCCTGTTTCCCGTGACCGACTCGAAGGAACGGAAGGAGACGACTGTCGCCGAACTGCTCCCCGGGGACGTGCCGACGCGGTACGAGCACGTTCCGCCGACGACGTTCGACGATGACAGGGTCGGTCACACCCACGGCGACGGGACCGGCACGCACGACGGCGGCGGCCACAGTCACGGCGGTGCGGGCCACGCCCACGACCACGGCGTCCGGACTATCGATGGGGGCGACCAATGAGCGACGCCGCAGCGCTCGAATCGTTCCGGCTCGCGGACTCGTTCCTCCCGGTCGGGACCTACACCGTCTCCTACGGACTGGAACAGTTCATTCAGGACGACCGGGTCGAAGACGCGGCAGACCTCGAAGCGCTCCTGTCGACGTACCTCCGCCAGCAAGTCGGACCCGCCGAACTCGTCGCGCTCCGGGCTGCACACGCCGCCGCAGCCGATGGGAATTTCGAAGCGGTCTGTCGGGCCGACCGGCGGCTTTCGGCCGTGACGCTGGCCGCGGAGTTCCGCGAGAGCGCCCAGCAGTCCGGCGACCGACTGCTCTCGCTTCAGACAGAACTGTGTGAGGAGGCGCTGCTGGACCGCTACGCCGAACGCGTCGACGCCGACGAAGCGCCCGGCAACTACGCCGTGGTGCTCGGCGTTGCGACAGCCCTGGCCGATGTGGCTGTCCGTGACGCCTGCTTGCTGTGCTGTCACGGGTTCGTCACCGGACTGTTGGGGGCAGCCCAGCGCCTCCTCTCGCTCGGCCACACGGACGCCCAGCGAATCCTGGATGACCTACAGCCGGTGATGACGGCCGCAGTCGACGATAGCGCGGATCAGGGGATAGACGAGATGACACCGTTCGCACCGCTGGTGGATGTGCTGGCCGCCGAGCACGAACGTGCGGAGCGGCGGCTGTTCGCCAGTTAACGGCCGACCCACGACGGCGGAATCCCTTGACCCGGAGGGTCCGAGTTGCACTCGGCCAGAGCAGAAATGACGTGACCGGTAGCCAGTTCTGTTATTCGGCACTCGCAACGAGCAGGAACGTCTCCGGTCGCACCGCCTCGAACTCGATTGTGAATCCGTGCTGGCGGAGCGCGTCCGTTGCCTCAGTAGCGGAAAACCGCTCGTCGACGGGCGGGCCGTTGCGACCACTGCCGGAGGCCGCCCAATCGGCGATGGCGAACGTCCCGCCTGAGTTGAGCACCCGTGCGACCTCGTTCAGCGCCCCGTCGCTAGCGAATTCGTGGTACGTCATCGTCGAGAACGCCCCGTCGAGACTGCCGGTATCGAACGGGAGGTCGTCGACCGCACTCGTCACGAGGTCGACGTTGTCAGGGACGCCTTTCTCCCGATAGTAGTCGTGCATCGCTTCCTGGATGTCGACAGCGTACACTGATTCGACGGCCGGTGCGATGTCGTCGGTGTAGAACCCGGTCCCGCTCCCGAGGTCCGTGACCGTCTCGTCACTCTCGGGTGAGAGCGCCCAGTGCAACTCTTCTGCAGAGAGTGAGCGGTACCGTTGCTGGGCGTCTTCGAGTTTGTCGGCCCGGCCGGCGTCGAACGTGTGATACCCCATGTTAGAGGTTCCGGAACGCCTCGTCGACGATTTCGCCGGTGTCGGCGACGATGTCCGCCATCTCCTCGTTGTCGGGAGCCATCCCGACGAGGCGGGCGATTCGCATAATCGAGACGTGATAGACGCGCTGTTGTCCGGGTTCTTCTTCCCAAATGACGACGTTACAGGCCATGAGCGCACCGAGTTTGTTGTCTGTCGCATCGAGAGCGCGGTCAGCGACTTCGGGGTTACAGGCCCCCAACACGTAGTAGGGGTCACGGTCCGCATCGATCTTCTCGTTGAGCATTTCGGAGGGCGAGAACTCGACGGGGACACCGAACCCGGCGTCGGTGAACACGTCTCGGACGTGTTCGATGGCGTCTTCGTGGCTCATTTCGAGCGTCGCCTGTTGTTCGCCGATGTCTTCGGGGTCGATCTGGCTCGGGTCGATTGGGAGTACCATTCGTGTGTTGTATTGTGCCTACAGAGCAAAGTCTCTTCGGATACGGTGTCGAAAGGACGGAGAGAATTTTCGAGTACCGGATCGAGAAGTGGGGTCGCCACTCGTCGATATTGCAACCGTAGCTCGTCGGCGGAGTATGTCTTGTTATGTGGTACGTCGGAATCGATGTGGCTATCAAATGGCTAGTAAAGTACGCCATTACCGACCACTTCCACGGGTACTGAGGCAATTCTACCTGTGAACCCCACACGATAGGCCACACCGACTTGTTGTCATATATGAGACTGGCCGGCCCCGGTTACCGTTTGAGAGAACCGACGGCTGTGACGCCGAGGGTGAGAATCGACTGCTGGTCAGATCACACTCTTGACTTTCGTATAGACTCCCGCAGTGCAACCCAGTATTGCAAAGGGTGTACAAAACAAATAAGTCGATCCGGTCCGAATGTCGGAGTGATGACTGACGAGCTAGAGGAGATCAGACGACAAAAACTGGACGAGCTTCGTACCCGGGGTGAGTCGGGTAGTACCAACGAATCTGAATCAGGAGACCCCTCTGAGCCGATTACGGTCGATGGAAAAGCCGAGTTGTCCGACACGACTACCGATCACGACGTGGTTCTGGTCGACTTCTACGCCGACTGGTGTGGGCCGTGCCAAATGCTCGAACCCGTCGTCGAAACCGTCGCGGCCGAGACCGCCGCGACAGTGGCGAAAATCGACGTCGACGCGAACCAGGAGCTCGCCGCCGAGTACGGCGTTCGGGGAGTCCCGACGCTGCTTCTGTTTGCCGACGGGGAGCCGGTCGAGCGACTCGTCGGAATGCAGGACGAATCACAACTGCGTGCCGTAATCGAAAAGTACGCGTGATTCGGGCGGTAGCGAGTTTCCCTGAGAGAAACGGAGGCAAATCCCGTCTTACAAGCGTGGGGGACTCGTAGCGGTTCATCTGGACTCCGTTCTGTAGTCGTTTCTCTCCACGGCCGGGCTCCACGTATAATACTACACAGTATTGTAATATCTGCGAAATACTTTTGCGCACACTGATTCTATTATAAGATATGACGTTGGTTTTCACCCACCCAGAAACGGCCTGGACGACAGCAAAGGACGTTAACGGTATATTCGGCCACACATGAGTCCCGCTGTTCCCCTCACCTACGTTCGAGACCGCCGCGAGGAACTGGTCACACTCGCCCTCGACCTCCTGGCGATAGACACGTCGAACCCGCCCGGGGATACGCGTGCGATTGTGACCGAGATCGAGGGATTCCTCGACCCGCTGCCGGTCGACGTCAAGCGGTTCGCAGTCGACCCGGCGAAGCCGAACCTCCTCGTTGGGATTCCCGGTGAGTCGGACCGAACGCTGCTGTACAACGGGCATCTCGATACGGTGCCCTTCGAGGCCGACGCATGGACTCACGCTCCGCTCGGCGAGCGCGTCGACGACCGCGTGTACGGCCGCGGCGCGACCGATATGAAAGGTGCCGTGGCATCGATGCTGCTTGCCATCCAGGCTTTCGCCGCAACCGACGCTGAACCGCCTGTCACGCTCCTGTTTGCCTTCGTGAGCGACGAGGAAGTGGGCGGTGACGCCGGCCTTCCCGCACTGTTGGAGTCCGGGAAACTCGACGCGGACGCGTGCGTGATCGGCGAACCGACCTGCGAGGCGGGCCGGCATTCCGTCACGGTTGCTGACCGGGGCAGCATCTGGTTGACACTCGAAGCCAGCGGCGAGGGGGCCCACGGTTCCCGGCCGATGCTGGGCATCAACGCGGTCGACCGACTCTACGACGCCGTCGAGACGCTGCGGGACCGCTTTGGTTCTAGACGACTCGATATCGCCCCCGAAGTGGAACCGATCGTCGACGAGTCGGTCGAATACTACGCCCCGTCGCTGGGCGAGGATGTCGCTCGTGATCTGTTCCGGTACCCCTCTATCAACCTCGGTGTTCTCGAAGGCGGCGATGCGATAAACAGCGTCCCGCAGTCCGCCCGCGCCGAAATCGATATCCGACTGACCGCCGGGGTGGAGACGCCCGACGTGCTCTCGGAGATCCGGTCCTGTGTCACCGACTGTGAGGGGATTACGATTACCGATGTCTCCTGGAGCGTCGGGACTGCCGAGGAGTCCGACAGCCCGCTCGTCGAAGCGGTCACGTCGACGGCGGCGGACGTCACAGGTGAACGCGTCTTCCGACGGAGTGCCACGGGCGGCGGCGATGCCAAGACGCTCCGGAACGCGGGCATTCCGACCGTCGAGTTTGCGCTCGGGACCGATACCGTCCACACCCCCGACGAGTACGTCCCGGTCGATGTGCTCGTCGACAATGCAGCCGTCTACACGAGACTGCCGGCAGTGTGGGCGTCACAGACAGCACCGTAGCAGTCCGTTGCGGTGTGATTTTGTCGGCGCGACTGCTCTGGTGGCCGCCGTGCATCGAGTAAGACTTAGGTGCTTGTATTGTGTATTTGTGGATATGAAGCGCAATATTGGGTCCTCGGATAGACTGACCCGCATCGCTGTTGGCCTCGTGCTGGCAGTTGCTGGACTGGCGACGCTCGGCGGTCTGCTGGGCTTCGGAACGACGGTCGGCGCGGTCGCGACACTGCTTGGTGTCGTCCTCGTCGCGACTGGCCTCGTCCGGATGTGCCTCCTGTACCGACTGCTGGGTATCGACACGTCGGGTTCCCGCTAGGGATGGACCGGTTCCAGAACACCGGCCAGCCCGACTGGGACTGGTGGGGCAAACTCTGGCCGACGCCCGGCGCGACGCTCCGGACACTCGGTGTCGCGTCCGGCGAGTCGGTCGCCGAGGTCGGCTGTGGAAGCGGGTACTTTGCGCTCCCAGCCGCCCGCATCGTCGAGCCCGAGCCGGTGTACGCGCTCGATCTGGATGCGGCCCTCCTCGACGAACTCGAAGATCTCGCCGACCAACAGGAGATCGAGAACGTCGTCCCAATCCACGGCGATGCTCGGAACCTGCCTTCGGCGCTCACTGCCCGCGTCGACACGCTCATGATAGCAAACACGTTGCACGGCGTCGACGACCAGTCCGGCTTTATCCGACAGGCCTTCCGGGCGATTGAGGCTGGCGGGAGCCTACTCGTCGTGAACTGGCACGACCGTCCGCGCGAAACCACGACCGTTGCGGGCGAACCGCGAGGGCCGCCGACGGGGCTTCGGATGCCCCCAGCGGCAACCGAGGATGCGGTGCTCTCGGCGTCGGAGTTCACGCTTGAGCGGCAGGTCGAACTGCCGCCGTACCACTACGCCCTCGTGTTCACCCGATAGAGATAGCGGCGCGCTCCCGGCGGTTCCGTACTCGCCGTACGATCGATACGCTTGCTCCACTGCGCCGGACTCATCTGTTTTCATAATCTTGGAATTTACGCACAATACTAATACAGGTGAGCTCCAACTACCTCCTGTGAGACTCCCATGACTGACATCGAACCCGACGAAACCGTCGACGCCCGAGGCGCGGCCTGTCCCGGTCCGCTGATGGACCTCATCGGACAGATCCGAGATGCCGAAGCCGGTGACGTGGTTCGGCTCCTGAGCGACACCGACCAGTCGCTCACCGACGTTCCGGAGTGGGCCGAAGAGGCCGGCAACGAACTGCTCGCTATCGAGGAGCTCGACGACCACAACGCGTTCTACGTGGAGAAAGCATGACCGAGCACGTCGTCATCGTCGGTGGTGGGACCGGTGGCACCGTCCTCGCGAACGACCTCGCCGACCGACTGGACGTCGAGCTTGCCGCCGACGACGTCCGAATCACGCTGATCAACGACGGACCTGACCACGTATATAAGCCGGTCTGGCTGTACGTGCCGTTCGGACAACGCGAACCGGCAGACGGTCGGCGACCGCTCGACGAGCTCGTCGACGACGCCGTCGACCTTCGAATCGACCGCGTGACCGCAATCGACACCGAAGCCCAGCGACTGCGGTTCAACGGCACCGCTCCGGCAGTCGACTACGACTACCTCGTGCTGGCGACCGGGTCGACGCTAGAGCCCGAACGGATACCCGGCCTCGCGGACGGTGGGCACGATTACTACAGCGAGTCGGGCTCGACCGCCCTCCGTGACGAACTGCTTGGGTTCACCGAGGGGCACCTCGTGTTGAGCGTCATCGGGTCGCCCCACATGTGCCCGGCGGCACCACTGGAGTTCGTCTTCATGGCCGACGACTGGCTCCGCGAGCGCGGGCTCCGCGACGACGTCGACATCACCTACACATACCCGATCCAGCGCGTCCACGGCAACCCCCATATCGCCGAATGGGCCCGACCGATTATGGACGAACGCGGCATCGAGGTCGAGACGTTCTTCAACGCCGAGGAAGTCGACCCGGATTCGGAGACGCTCACCTCGATGGAGGGGACCGACCTCGACTACGACCTCCTCGTGACGATTCCGCCCCACGGCGGTATCGACCTCATCGAAGAGGCGGGGCTCGGCGACGACGGGTGGGTCGACGTCGACAAGCACACGCTCGAAGCCGAAGCCGCCGAGAACGTCTACGCGCTCGGCGATACCGCCGATACCGGCGTCCCGAACGCTGGGAGCGTCGCCCACTACCAGGCCGGCGTCGTCGGGCAGCGCCTCGCCAGTGAAATCCGCGGCCGTCCGGCAACAGCGACCTACGACGGGAAGACGCTGTGTTTCATCGAAACGGGGATGGACGCGGCGTCGTTCGTCGAGTTCGACTACGAGAACCAGCCGTCGCCGGCGCCGCCCTCGGAGAAACTCCACTGGTCGAAGCTGGCGTACAACGAGTCCTACTGGCTCACCGCACGGGGGTTGCTCTGACCATGTCCGGAGAAGAGGTTTCCGAGCAGACCGACCTCGAAGCGGCAATCCAGCAGAATCCCGAGGCCGTCGCGGAGTTCGTCGAACACCTCGACGCCGTCAACGAGTTGCTGGACGTGCTCTCGCTCGGCGAGAGTGCGCTCTCCGATGAGATGGTGCGTGAGCTCTCGGCCACCGGCTCGACCCTTGCCGAGTCTGCAGACGGGCTTGCGACCGACGAGACCGTCTCCCTGGCCGAGACCGTCGGTGAGAACGGCGATGAGTTGCAGGACGCGCTGGAAACCCTGCTCGCGCTCCAGCGAAGCGGCACGCTCGACGAACTGGCCGAACTCGCCGAAGTCGGCTCGCTGGCGACCGCCGCGCTCGACGACGAGATGGTCACGTCGCTGGCCGGTACCGGTGCCGCGCTCGGCGAAGTCGCACAGACGGCAGCAGACGACGACACCCGCGACGGTATCGAGACGCTACTGGCGGGCCTCGGTGAAGCGGAGCGCGAACCGGCCGAGCCGGTCGGTCCCGTCGGTCTGCTTCGCGGGCTACGCGACCCGGACGTTCAGTACGGGCTCGGCTACTTGCTGGCGCTTGCCGGCGCAGTCGGCCGTGAGCGCGCCGAGGAAAAGACAGAATAGTTGTCTGCCGCAGCTAGCTGTGCGCGATTGGTCGTTTCAGACAAGAAGTTGGATGTCGGCGTCGGCCATGTCCTGCAGCGCTGTCGCAGCGCCGACACCGGTGGTAACGCCGTCGTAGAAGTCGGCCTCGTCGTAATCCATCAGGTCGATGGTCATCTGGCAGGCCTGGAACTCCACGCCCATATCGAGGCTCGTCTCCAGCAGCTCCTCAATCGTCGCGGTGTCGTTGTTCGCGATGCGCTTTTCCATCATCTTCGTCGTTACGCGGTCCATGCCGGGAATCGCGGCGACCGCGTTCGGCATCGGCATATTCGGATTCCCGACGGAGCTCAGTTTGAGGTTCTTCGAGCGTTCCTCGTGGAGGATGTCTAGCCCCCAGAACGTGTGGAAGACAGTCACCTCGTACCCGAACGCAGCGGCGGTGCTGGCGAGGATGAGCGGGGGGTACGCCATGTCGAGCGTGCCCTTCGTCGCAATGATGCTCATCTTCTTCGTGTCGTCCTCGCTCGTGGCCTCCGCGAGCGCGTCTTCCAGTTCGTCGACGCGGGCGGCCAGCTCCGCACGCGAGGGCGTGTCGTCGGACGCCGCGTCTGGTGTGTCCGTGCTCATCGTTACTCCGTCTTGCGGACGTAGTGCTTGTACACGTCGTCGCCCTCCTCCTGGTCGACGAGTTCGACGCCCTCAGTACCGGCCGCCCAACCGTCGATGTCGCTCATGCTGCCCGGGTCGGTCGCTAGTACTTCGAGGACGTCACCCTCGGCGAGGTCGTCGGTAGCCGACTTCGTCTTCACCACTGGCATGGGACACGATGCACCTTTCACGTCGAGCGTCTCCGCGATATCGAATTCAGCGTTCATTGGTTATTCGCTCCGTTGAGTTGTCTTGGAGCTAACGCACAATACCGCCTAGTCAAGTAAAAGATTGTCGATTCTTGTGAGTTCAGCAAACAACTACTCACCTAATTTCCGGCCTCAAATGCCCTATTATGCTAATTCAGGCCATATTTTATTTACTCGTGGGTCTGTTTGGCCGATAGTATTGTTTAGAATGTGGATTACTATGCAAATGCTTTTGTGCGTCCGCCCGGTAGAAACGAGTGCACAAAATGAACGCTGACGACTTTCCGACGCCAGACGTCGACGTGGAAACGACCGATCCGGAATCGCTCAAAGACCGCATTGACGCTGGTGAAGACGTGACGCTTCTCGACGCGCGTATGCAATCAGACTACGACGAGTGGCGCATCGACGGCGAAAACGTCACCTCGCTCAACATCCCGTACTTCGAGTTCCTTGAGGACGACATCGACGGCGACGTCCTCGCTCAGATCCCCGACGACCACGAAGTGACCGTCCTGTGTGCGAAAGGCGGCGCAAGCGAGTACGTCGCGGGCACGCTCGCAGAACACGGCTACGACGTCAACCATCTCGAAGACGGCATGAACGGGTGGGCGAGCATCTACGAGGCCGTCGAGGTCGAACGCTACGACGGCGCCGGCACACTCCTGCAGTACCAGCGCCCGTCCTCCGGCTGTCTGGCCTATCTCCTTTACGACGACGGCGAAGCCGCCATCATCGACCCGCTGCGGGCGTTCACCGACCGGTATCTCGATGACGCCGCTGAACTCGGTGTCGAACTCAAGTATGCACTCGATACGCACATCCACGCCGACCACATCTCCGGCGTTCGCGACCTCGACGCAGAAGGCGTCGAGGGCGTCATTCCAGAGGCCGCCGTCGACCGCGGCGTCACCTACGCCGCGGAGCAAGGCTCCACGGGCCCTGCCTCGCAAGCTCGGCAGGACACCGACGACCTGACGACTGCCGAAGACGGCGACACGTTTCAGGTCGGCGACGCGACTATCGAGACAGTCTCCACGCCCGGCCACACGACCGGGATGACCTCCTATCTCGTCGACGGGAGCCTGCTCGCGACCGGTGACGGGCTCTTCATCGAGAGCGTCGCTCGCCCCGACCTCGAAGAGGGCGACGAGGGCGCGCCCGAAGCCGCGCGTATGCTCTACGAGTCCCTTCAAGAGCGTGTGCTAACACTGCCTGATGGCACGCTTATCGGCGGCGCGCACTTCAGCGACGCGGCCGAACCCGCAGAGGACAGTACATTTACCGCCCCAATCAGTGCGCTCGTCGAAGAGATGGACGCGCTCACCATGGACGAGGACGCGTTCGTCGAGCTCGTCCTCTCGGATATGCCGCCGCGGCCGGCCAACTACGAGGAGATCATCGCGACGAACCTCGGGCAGAACGCCGTCGACGACGAGGAAGCGTTCACGCTGGAACTCGGGCCGAATAACTGCGCCGCTAGCCAGGAATCCCTTGCGGGTGACTAACGACGCCAATGGTGATTGAGGCACTCCCACTGCAGGCAACCGCCGAACTGTTTCCGAACGGCATCAGTCGCTACGCCGTCGGTGGCTTGCTGGTGGGGCTTGGGACTGTCGTCATCTACCTCGGAACCGGCATCAGCGCCGGCGCGAGCACGTTTCTGGAGTCGACGCTGTCGTACGTCTCGGACCGGTCCCGGTTCCAGCAGTATGTCAGCTCCCGTGACTGGCGTGTCGTGTTCACGCTCGGCATTATCCTCGGGGCGGCCGTGTACGCGGTCGTCTATCAGGGCGGCGCGTGGACCACGGACGTCCAGCCGTGGCGACTCCTCCTCGGCGGGGTATTCGTCGGTATCGGGACGCGCGTCGGCAAGGGCTGTACGTCAGGCCACGGCGTCTGTGGCGTCGGCTCCGCGTCGAAAACGTCGATAGCCGGCGTCCTGACGTTCCTCGCCGTCGCCATCATCACTGCACAACTGGTTTCGGCACTGGGGGTGAGTCCGTGAGCGGCGAGACACGAGCGGAACGAGAGTCTCGAAGCGAGCGACCGGGAGCGGCCGGAGGGAACGACACATGAGTGACGACCGCCACCCCGCGTTCATGCCGCTGATTCTCGTCGGCGGGCTCATCTTCGGGTTCGGACTCGCGTACAGCCACATGGCGCGCCCGGAAGTCGTTCTGGATTTCCTCCAGTTCGAGGACTTCGGGCTGGTGTTCGTGATGTTCGGCGGCGCTGCCGTGACAGGGGTGGCCTTCGTTCTCGGACCCCGCCTCCTCGGCCGCGCGCCGCTGACCGGCGACACCTTCGAACGGCGTCTGAAGTCCTTCGACCGGAACGTCCTGGTCGGCGGTGCCATCTTCGGCGTCGGGTGGGGACTGTCCGGTATCTGTCCGGGGGCCGCCTACGCGAGCCTCGGTATCGGCAACGTCACCATCCTCTGGGCGCTCGCCGGGATGTTTCTCGGCGCATATCTCCAGGGCTACTGGCGAACCCGGAGCGAGACCAGCGATACAGCCGCGACGGGCGCAGACTAACAGTTCGCAGGCATGTGTGTCGGCTGTGAGGTGAACGGCCTTGACCACCCATCCGAGGGCAGTTTTTGCCGGATCGTGCGTGCATTTGTGCGAACCGTACACAAGTCTTATATCTGGGTAGTAACTACAGAGAGGTGATAACGATGCCAGATTCGATGTCTGAACAGCTCCGTCGAGATATGCAGTGCGAAGGACTGCTGGAGTGTTTCCACGGGCTCAAAGAACTCGACAAGGAGTGCTTTCGGGCGCTCGTCGAGGCCGAGGAACCACTGACCGTCGACGAACTCGCCGAGGCAGTCGACCGCGAGCGCTCGACCGCGTATCGCGCCGTCCAGCGACTCCTCCAGACGGGCTTTATCGAGAAAGACCAGATCAACTACGACCAGGGCGGCTACTACCACGTCTACTCGCCGACGGATCCGTCCCAGATAGCAGACGAGATGCAGCGCATGCTCAACGACTGGTACGCGAAGATGGGCCAACTGATTCAGGAGTTCGAGAACAAGTACGAACAGTCCGAGTCCTCGGCCCCGACTGTCGAAAGCTAACGCCGCCGTCTTCTCTCTATTACACTCTGTCGCTCACGAGCCGAGCCGATTTCTGCGCCTGCACGAATAGACATCCCGCTACCATTGGCTTGCGAAGAGTGGTTCATAGTATTGTACATTTTGTGCAAACTCTTATTTGTCGCTGCCGCGTACAGTCTATTGATGGCAACCGATACTGCATCCGACGCCGAGACGACCGCGACGGACGAACCGCTTCACATCGACGGAACGGACCATCTCGACGATGTCGTCGACAAGCACGACGTCGTCCTCACGGACTTCTATGCCGACTGGTGTGGCCCGTGCCAGATGCTCGAACCGATCGTCGAGACGCTGGCCGCAGAGACCACCGCGACCGTCGCCAAAGTCGATGTCGACGCTAACCAGCAACTCGCACAGTCCTACGGCGTCCGTGGCGTTCCAACACTCATCCTGTTCGCCGATGGCGAGCAAGTAGAGGAAGTCGTCGGCCTCGAAGGAGAAGAAGCGCTCCGATCGCTCATCGAATCCTACGCTGAATAAGGCCATATCTGTAGACGACACCCCGTATATCGACTTATTCACTGCCCGGGTGGCACTGGTTAATAAACACTTGGTGCGAGTTCAGCGCCGTCGCACGCACCCACTCATAATATATTAGCGAGAGCGCTATTACGCCACGTAATGACGAAAGCAGCCGTCATCATCCTCGCAGGGACAGAGGGACACGAGAATCTCGGCCGACTCGCAAACGGCCTCGAAGCAGCAACGGAGTTCGCGGAAAACGACGAGGACGACCTCGAACTCATCTTCGACGGGGCCGGAACACAGTGGATTCCGGAACTCGAAGACGAGGACAGCGACTACCATGAACTGTACCAGACCGTCAAAGAGGATACGGCCGTCTGTGACTACTGTTCCGGTGCATTCGGCGTCGAAGACGCCGTCGCCGACTCCGGACTCGTCACGCTGGACGAGCACGACGGCCACCCGAGCATTCGCTCGCTCGTCGACGACGACTACGAAGTTATCACGTTCTGATCCCGACAGCGGGGCGGTCACGTTCGACCCCACTGTAGTGAAACACGACGCGGCTTTATCCAGGGCCGTGTGATTACTTCACAAGAACCACTGCCCAGCCCGAAGTCGGTTACGGGCCGCTGTGGGCGTCGCACAGGACCCTGATACCATATGATTCTGCCAGTCTCGTGGACGATGGTCGTGATAGTGACGGCTATCGTCCTCGTCGCCGGGGCGACAAACGGGCTTGCTGGCTTCGGCTTCGCCGTCGTCGGGACGATGGCGCTTGCGACGGTCATCGACCCGGCGACAGCCGTCGTGTTCATGATTCTCCCCATTCTCGCGGTGAACGTTTCACTGGTTCGGGACCTCTCACGGCGTGAACTGCGTACCTGTAGCCAGCGGTTCGGACCGCTTATCGCTGCGGCGCTTGTCGGGACTGTTGTCGGGATGGCTGTACTCGACAGGCTCCCGGAAGCGCCACTCCGTATCGGACTCGGTCTGCTGACCCTGGGGTTTGTGGCGACCGCCCAGCAGCGGGTGCCGCTTCCCGGATGGGTGTCAGTGGGCAACAGCGACCTCGGGAAGACACCGCTTGCGATGGTCGGCATCGGCGGCGTTTCGGGGGCGCTGTTCGGCGGAACGAACGTCGGCGTCCAGCTCGTCGCGTATCTCCGGAGTTTCGACCTCTCGCACAGCGTGTTCGTCGGCGTCGTCGCGCTGGTGTTTCTGGGACTCAGCGTCACGCGGGTCGCTTTTGCCGGCGTCTTCGGGCTCTATCCCAACGCGGTTGTCGCTGGAACGTCCGTTCTCGCAGCCGTGCCGGCCGTTGCCGGTGTCGCAGTCGGGAAGCGACTCAGAACCGCTGTCAGTGACCGGGTCCGTCGAGCCGCCGTGCTAGCCTTACTATCGATTATCGGCTTCAGACTGGTCGCCAGTGGCCTTGGAGTCGTGTGAAAGTTGGCTCAGCATGTCCTCAACCACGTTCAGCCGTAGATGGTGGTGACGGTCGACCTTGGAGGGGGGACAGACCGACTGGCTGGTTCGAATCCGTCCCGAACACAATCGCTTCCAGTAGCCCACGCAGTTACCCGAACCTCACGCAATCATTAGTACCGCAGCGATACGAGGGTCTGTATGACGGACCCGTTCGTAGTCATCGGTGGCGACGCGGCCGGACTGAGCGCCGCGAGCAAGTTCACCCGAGAGGCACCGGACCGTGACGTGATCGTCTTCGAGAAAGGCGAGTGGGTATCCTATGCCCACTGCGGGACGCCGTATTACGTGAAGGGGACCGTCGAGCGGCTGACGGACCTTCTCTCGCTGTCGCCCGAGCAGGCGTCTGAGCGCGGTATCGACCTCCGCCGGAACCACGAAGTCGTCGGCGTCGACACCGACGCAGAAACGGTCACCGTCGCACAAGACGGCGAGACGTTCAGCCAGCCATACGGCGACCTGCTGGTCGCGACGGGCGCACACGCGGTGACCGGGCCGATACCGGGGGCGGAACTCGACGGCGCGTTCACGATGCACGGGCTCGATTCGGCCGCCGCGGTCCGCGCTGCGCTGTCCGAACCCGGCGACTCTACCGTCGACACGAGCATCGAGTACGTCGATACAGCACTCGTCGAGAAGTACG
Organism: Haloarcula sp. CBA1131; assembly: GCF_008728975.1. Lineage (NCBI taxonomy): Archaea > Methanobacteriati > Methanobacteriota > Halobacteria > Halobacteriales > Haloarculaceae > Haloarcula > Haloarcula sp. CBA1131. The sequence continues at coordinate 291,455 of NZ_RPCY01000002.1, read as the reverse complement.
CCGACTGGGAGCCACCGGAGCGAGTCGCTATCGTCGGCGGCGGCTACGTCGGCGTGGAAATGGCCGAAGCGTTCCGGGCCCACGATGTCGAAACGCACCTCTTCCAGCGGTCAGGCCACCTCCTGCCGCCGTTCGGGGAAGCAGTGGGCGAGCGCGTTGCCGATCACCTCCGGGAACAGGGCGTGACACTGCATCTGAACACCGCCGTCGAGGAACTCGTCGGCGACGAAGGCGGGCGCGTCGCGTCGGTTGTACACGGCGACGGCAATACCGATGTGGACCTCGCGCTTGTCGGTATCGGCATCAAGCCGAACACCGCCCTCGTCGAAGACACACCGGTCGAACTCGGGGCCTCCGGTGCGATAGCGGTCGACGAGTACGGTGCGACGAGCGTTGACGGCGTCTACGCCGCCGGAGACTGCGCCGAGGACACCCACGCCGTTACCGGCGAGCCCGACTGGGTCCCGCTCGGACTGACCGCAAACCGGGCCGGTCGCGGGAGCGGACAGACTGTGGCGGGCGACCCGTCGCCCGTCGGCGACATCGCCGGAACGGCCGTCGTCAAAGCGTTCGACCTCGAATGCGGTCGCGTCGGCCTCCTCGACCACGAACAGGCCAGCGCCGCCGGCTTCGACCCGGTGTCGAAGACAGTCACGGCTGGTTCTCGGTCGGGGTACTACCCCGGCGGCGACGATACCGACGTGACGCTCGTCGCCGACCGGGAGAGCGGTCGCCTGCTGGGCGGCGCAATCGTCGGGGCAGACCGGGCGGCGATACGTATCGACACGCTTGCGACGGCCATCGAGGCGGACATGACCATCGACGAGCTCGAACGACTGGACCTGGCGTACGCACCGCCGTTCAGCCCCGTCTGGGACCCGGTGCTGGTCGCCGCCAAAGTGCTCAACGGACAACTGGATTGAGAGCGGTACGGTAGACGGCTTTTCGAGAGGAGCGGCCCAACGATAGCCAATCACTCCGGGGCAAAGGGCCGCCCGGTCACCGTCTGCAGGCGCACGCCTGGCGGAATCGGCAACGAGATGTGGAAACCCAGACCGAACGGCCGGTGCTACCGGATCGGAGCGTCACAGGCGTTTCACACCGCTGGCGACAGCGAGGTACAGTGGCAGGGCGAGTAAGAGGACGCCACCGATCAGCCCCCAGTCGGTGAGTCCGAGCGGGACCGTCCCGAAGTAGACGTTGAGAGGGGTGTATAGCACAGCGAGTTGCAGGAGTATCGACCCGCCTACTGCGGACGCCAGCCACCGATTCGACAGCGTCGGTGTCTCGCGGAGCCAGCGGATCACGTACAGTTTCTCGAATTCGAGGAACACGAACCCGGTGAATATCATCGTCATCGCGTACGGCGTGACTGCGGGTGCGCCGGCAAGCGTGACCAGTAGCAGGCCGAGCATCACAGTTGTCGAGATGACGCCTGTACCCCCGATAAGCGCGAGCATATCGTGGTCGACGATGCCGCGATCCGGGTCTCTGGGCGGTCGCTGCATCACGTCATCGCTTTTGGGGTCGGCCCCGAGCGCAAGCGCTGGCAGACCATCGGTCAGTAGATTGATCCACAGCAACTGGACCGCCGGCAGGACGAGGTAGCCAAACAGTGAGGCGATAAAGACGATGGCGACTTCGGCCACGTTGGCACTCAGCAGGTAACCGACGAACTTCCAGACGTTGTCGAAGATCGCCCGCCCGCGCTCGATCGCCCGTTCAATCGTCGCGTAGTTATCATCCAGCAGGATAACGTCGCTGGCCTGTTTGGCCACGTCAGTTCCGCGGACGCCCATCGCGACGCCGATGTCGGCGTTTTTCAGCGCCGGTGCGTCGTTGACCCCGTCGCCCGTCATTGCGACGGTGTGGCCGTTCGCCTGTAACGCCTGCAGGATCCGGACCTTGTGCTCCGGAGACGTGCGTGCGAACACGTCGACTGTCTCGACGCGGTCTCGGAGCGCTTCTTCGGAGCATTCCTCGACGTCGCGGCCTTCCATCACGCGCTGCCCCAGGCCGAGTTCTCCGGCGATGGCCGCGGCGGTCCGGACGTTGTCGCCGGTTACCATCTTCACGGCCACGCCTGCACGCTCGGTCGCCGCAATCGCGTCGGCGACCTCCTCGCGGGCCGGGTCGATCATGCCGACCAACCCGGCGAAGATCAGGTCGGCACTGACATCGTCGGCCTCGCCAGTGGTGTCGTTCCGTTCTACCACGGAGGTATCTTCCGTGTACGCCACTGCGAGCACCCTGAGCGCGTCGTCAGCGAACGCACCGACCTGCTCTCTGATCTGCTCGGCTCTGTCGGGCGTCAGGTCCGCCGGGCCGGTATCGGTGAGGACGCGAGAGCACTTCGAGAGGATTACTTCGGGTGCGCCTTTTACGTAGACCGTGTCGTCGTGGACAGTACCCATCCACTTGCGCTCGGATGAGAACGGGATCTCATCCGTTCTGGGATGCTCTTCGCGGAGGCGTTCCACATCGATTCCGCACTCGTCAGCCGCCATGACGATGGCCTGCTCCGTCGGGTCCCCCGCTTCGAGCGTCGCATCGCTACACAGTGTCCCGGCGCGGAGCACCGTGGCAACGCGGTCCGGCAGGGGTTCCCCCTCTATTTCGTCACTGTCGACGACAGCGTCGTTGACCCAGATCCGACTGACTGACATTCGCCCCTCGGTCAGCGTCCCGGTCTTGTCGGTGCAGATGACATCGACGGAGCCCAGCGCCTCGACGGCGGGCAAGCGCCGCACGAGAGCGTTCTCGTCGGCCATTTTCCGGACACCGAGGGCCAGCGTTAGCGTCACAACCGCTGGCAGTCCCTCGGGGACCGCGGCCACAGCGAGTGAAATCGCGGTGAGTGCCGCCTGTACCAGTTCGGTCCCCCGGAAGACGAGGAGTGGAACCACGAGGGCAGCAAGTACCATCACGCCGACGCCGAGCGTCCGGCCCAGCGTGTCGAGTTCAGTCTGTAGCGGTGTGTCAGTTTCCTCCGTTCCTGCGAGTTGGCGGGCGATGGCTCCGACCTCAGTGTCCATCCCAGTCGCCGTGAGGACGGCAGCGCCCGAGCCGCGCGTGACGTTCGTTCCCTTGTACACCATCGGTTCTCGCTCCGCGAGCGGCGCGTCGGCGTCGACCGGGTCGGTTCCCTTCGAGACCGGCGTACTCTCTCCAGTGAGCGCCGCTTCGTCGACCTCCAGAGACAGACAGTCGATCAGTCGACCGTCGGCCGGAACGACGTCGCCACTTTCCAGTTCGATAACGTCGCCCGGAACGAGTTCGGTCGCGTCGACCTCGACGGACTGCCCATCGCGTCTGACTGTCGCGGTTGGGGCGGTCAGTTCCCGCAAGGATTCGAGCGTCCCCTCTGCGCGGTAGTCCTGGACGAAGCCGAACAGGCCGTTCCCGACCACGATCACGGCTATCAGGACTGCGTCGACAGCGTGTCCCGCCCACACGGACAGTATCGCGGCCGCAACGAGAACCCAGATAAGGGCGCTGTCGAACTGGGCGATAGCGATGTCGAGTGGTGTCCGTTTGCTCCCCTGCGTGATCTCGTTCTCGCCATGTCTGTCACGCCGCGTTCGGGCTTCCGACGCCGACAGCCCATCAGGCTCGCTGTCGAGCCCCGAAATGACGTCGGCAGTCGGTTGTGTGTGGGCGGCTTCGGACATGGAGGGTGATCTGCCGCTATGTTGATATGAGTTCCCTTATCCAGTACAGTGGTTCTTCTTCGAGTCGGTACTGCGGAGAACCGTCCGCCCTAGGATTCGGTCCGTCCGGTTAGCTCATTCGGTACGAGGCGGTAGAATTCGAAGTCAACCTCGCGGAGGGGGCGTTCGAAGATGTCGACCATGGGCATATCGACGTGTTCCAGTCCTTCCAGTGTTTCCGTCTCGATTCCCTCCCGTTCGACGTCTTCGAGCCGACCGTTCGCGACCACGCTTTGCCATCCCGAATCCGTCTCGTCATAAGTCACGAACGTCGCCGCGCGGTCGTCGAGTTCGCCCTTCGACCGCTCTACACCGACCGCTAGCCGGAAGTAAAATGTGGTGGTGGGCGCGTCGTACCCGTACGAAACCGGGACTGAATGCGGGGGCGCGTCGCCGGCGGCGAGCGAAAGGATGCCCGTCCCCCCGTTGTCCAGAAACGCGTCCCGTTCCTCGTCCGTCATCGTAACCGGGTTGTCCGCAGCCATAGGTAGTGTCACGACAGGAACAGTAATAAGTGCATGGTCGTGTCGGTCTGACTGCCGCCTCGCCGGGGACACGACGGGCCCCGCACGCAGTCGGACGCTGACAGACAGGAAGACGCGTGCCTGTCTTCAGGCTTCGTCACCGCGCTGGTCTCGGGCGTTGACTGCGAGGACAGGCATATCGGCGTGTCTGATGATCCGTTCTGTCGTACTTCCCACGAGGAACCGATTGAGACCGGTCCGACCGGCCGTCCCCATGGCGATCAGATCGATGTCGTTCTCGTCAGCGTACTCAAGGATATCTGCCGCCGGGAATCCACTGACGACTCGTGTGACAGTTTCCACTCCGGATTCGCGTGCCCGTGCCGCAATCCGCTCTGTCACTTTCTCCCCTTGCGACTCCAGGGACTCGATCAGGTCTTTCGGTAGCGTGTATTCGGAGCCGGTTGCGATATTGCTGAGATTGACGACGTTCAGGGCATGAACGCGGGCATCGAACTGCGCCGCAATCTCGCATGCGGGCTCGATTGCGGCCGCTGCGGGCGCGCTTCCATCTGTCGGGACAAGGATATCGTCGTAGGGAGCGGTGTCGCGACTCCGGTCGGTTGCGCGCACGGTGAGAACAGGGACGTCAGCCTGCCGAACGACGCTCTCTGTCACGCTCCCGGCGAGATATCGCCCGACGCCTGTGCGGCCGTGCGTTCCCATCGCAATCAGGTCCACATCGTGGTCGTCGCGGTATGCGCAAATCTCGTCAACTGGATCTCCCTTGCGGATAGTCGTCTGTATCGCTCCGGCGGCGTCCACCGCATCCGTGATAGCCGCGACTGTGTCTTCGGCGTCGGCCGTCATGCGGTCGAGTGTCTCGTCTTCGAGATCGTCGCCGCTGAACGGCCCGCCTGCTGTTCGCGTATCGATGACAGCGATGACGTGCAGGCTCGCGCCGAATGCACGAGCCAGCGCTGCCCCGTGCTCGGCGGCCCGGGTCGCGTGTTCGCTGCCGTCAGTCGGGACCAGTATTGAATCGAACATTGCTGTGTTTACGAATTGTTGCTGTCAGTAAATAAACTGTAGTCGCGATTCTCACACTATTAGAAATCCGGCGGCTGAGATCGGCGTCTCGAATAGTTAGACTGCGTTGCCAGCAGTCCTCGCCGGACACCCCCAAAGTATGAGGGGAGAGCGTAACAATCGTACAGTTATTACCATATTATGTCAAGGCATATTCGTTTGAAAACGACATGAGAGCTGCTACTGATTGTCCCACTGAGGGGCTTCAGCAGACTTTTGTGGACCACCGCCGGTTTGCGCCTCTTCCGCCTCGCCCCAGCCACCGGCATCGACTATGCTGAAGAGTTCGCGCCAGTTTTCTTCGTCCGCACTTTCGGGGAGTTGGCCGCGGAGGTCCTGAAAATCGGCGGCCGGGACCGCCGTATGCATCAGGTCAACAACGACGCGTGCGTGGTACGCTGCGTCCGACGGTTCAACGCCTTCTATTTCGGCGACACGGTCGACGAACTCCGTCCAGTCAAACCGCTGCCCGTGGTCGCGGACGGCGCCGGTCATATACCACTTGATTTCCATCGGGAGGGAGGCAGCGAAGTCCGCGGCGTTCTCCGCGAGTATGCGCTGTCCCAGGGGTAGCAGTGTCGCGCGGGTCGCCCGAACGGCCTCACCAGTACCGGGTAGTTCAAGCCTGTGCTGTATCTCGCCGGTGAACTCATCGAAGTCCATGTACTCTTGTTGGCAGTGCAACAATATAGCGTCCGGTGGGACTTCTCACTGGCTGAAAACCAGCAGGCATACGTACTACCGTCCGACGAGTATCGGCAGATTTCATAGATATAACAGTATCTGTGCCGTATTGTGAACAGCCACACCCTCTGAGAAGTCCGCTCTACTTTTTTTAGCGTGGGGTTGCATTCGTGATACGTAACTGGATGATCAGACGCGACCTATGACACTCGACCAATTAGAAGAGTACGGACTCGAACAGATGGACGACGAAGCGATTCGGGAATTCCTCGCCACACACTCGACCGGAGTCTTGGGGCTGCCGACGACAGACGTCCCGTACCTGCTACCACTATCGTACGGCTTTGACGACGGAGCCTGCCTCTATTTCACCTACCTCCTCGGCGAATCGAGCCGGAAAGCGGAACTGACTGAGCGAGCCGGCCGTGGCCGGTTTCTCGTCTACGACATCGACACCGCGTTCGAGTGGCAGAGCGTGATGCTCGCCGGCGATATCAGCAGTGTGCCTGAGGACGACTGGTCGGATATCACGGCGATGACACAGAACGCCTGGCGACCCAACACGCTCCAGACTGCCACCACCTCCGGCGGAGTCGCACTCTACGAGTTCGAGATAACGGATCTTGCCGGGATCCGACAGACCGGACTGGCACCCGACTTCCGGGAGAACATCGAACCGTGATTGCCACCGACTTTGGACGGGAATGACGTTTTAGCCGTTGTAAATACGATACGCGACACCTCCAAAAATCGAACGGATCGATATGTGGACGGGTACCCAATACAACAATAGATTATTAGCTTTTGATAATGGTCAGCGGATTGAAATAGGAAGCGGTGCATTCTTTTAGTATGTACGACACGATTGTGGTCGCGACCGACGGCAGTGCTGACGCGAACCGCGCAGCGACACACGCGCTCGAACAGGCCGAGCAACACGGTGCCGAGCTTCACGCCGTCTTTGTTGTCGATACGGACCGACACGCCGAGCCAGCCCTCAGTAGTATGGAACTGGAGACCATCGAAATCGAGGAATGGGGGAACGATGAACTCGCAGAGGTCGCCGAGAGGGGTGACGCGCTCGGCGTCGAGGTCACCACTCGCTGCTGTCACGGGAAACCGTACGTGGAGATCATCAGCTATGCCGACGAGGTCGACGCCGACCTGATCGTGCTCGGATACCACGGCCATTCTCACACGAAAACTGGCCAAATGGGAAGCGTGACCGACCGAGTCGTCCAGAACGCGGGACGACCGGTGCTGGTGGCTACCTGAGAGAGTTACACAGAGACCCTTTCAAACGGTCATACACCGGCGGAACTGTCTCAGAGCACTCACCTCGGCGTCAGGTACGGGCACAGCTACGACTGCGACCGAAACCGATTCCAGTGTCACCGTCTGATCTATGATCTGAGCGATGCTCCAACCGACGGCTGACTGGATTAGTCCCGGTCAATCCGCAATGTTAATCGCCGTGCTGGGACTCGCTACGCTCGGAACGCTGGCGCTGTTTTTCGTCGCGGCGGCCAGTACACACCGACGCCGGTCGCGGCCGTACGTTCTGTTGACTGTCGCTATCGGGTTGCTGGTCCTTCGGTCCGTGGTCGGCATCGGGACTGTCCTCGGGGCTGTCCCGATGGTAGTACATCACCTCACCGAACACGGGTTCGACTTCCTCATCGCGCTGCTGGTGCTGAGTGCGATCTACTCGGTCGCGCCGCCGAGCGTCCCCGACTGACCGGCGTTTCGACGGTCGCACCACGAACCATTTGGTGTCGTCTAGTGTACTATCTAGTATGTCTGACTATGCACCAGCGCTGACACGCCGGCACTTCATCGTCGGGACCGCGACAGTCGTGTCGCTCTCGGGGTGTCTGGGGACCAGTGAAGAGCTGGAACCGGTCGCCATCGAGAGCGGACAGAACTGTGACCAGTGTGGGATGGTCATCGACCAGCACCCGGGTCCAGTCGGCCAAACGTACTATCAGGACAACACGCCCGAGGGGCACGACCCACCAGCACGGTTCTGCAGTACGACCTGCACGTATCGGCATCGGTTCGCCAAAGAACAGTCGGGGTGGACGCCTGCGGAGACGTTCCTGACCGACTACAGTACAACCGACTACGATGTTCGGACTGATGGGGGCAAGACCATCATCTCCCGGCACTTGGAGTCAGAGGCGTTCGCTTCGACTGAAGAGCTCACAGTCGTCGCAAATTCGGAGATAGAGGGGGCAATGGGACCCGCTATCGTCCCGTTCAGCGACAGCACGGACGCCGAGTCGTTCGCCGAGGAGTACGGCGGCCAGACCCTCCCTGCCGAGGACATAACGCGAGAACTGGTGGGCGGGATGTAGGCGAGTTCCCGCGCAGTGAGAACGTCCGATACCCTGTTGTCCCGGAGGCTGGAAAGCCGTACTGAAGACTATGTCCACGGTTACTGAGCAAGTGCGTTCCCACGTCGAGTCCAAACCGGGGGTCCATTTCAACGCGCTTGCGGCAGATCTCGATATCGCGACTGGGCAGGCACAGTATCACCTGCGGAAACTGCGTCGTGCCGGCGACGTGGTTGCCGAGGAAATCCAGGGCAAGACGCACTATTACAGCCGGGAGTACGACCCCTGGGAGCGACGTGTGCTCGCGTTTGCCCGGCGCGAGACTGCGCGCACGATTCTCCTGCATCTGCTTGAAGCGGAGTCCCTGTCGGCAGACGAACTGACCGACCGGCTGGGAGTCGCCCGGAGTACGGTCTCCTGGCACGTTTCGGCACTGGCCGACGCGGGGATACTCGAAAAGTCGTACGGCGAACGGGGGCGTGTCGTCGTGGCCCTGGCCGACCCGGACGAGACGCGGCGGCTGCTCGCTGCAGTCCGTCCATCGCTCACGGACCGTCTCATCGACCGGTTCACGCGGCTGGTCGACGGCGGACTCGCGGCCGCAACGGACGACGGCTGAAATCAGGCCGCATCCGTCGCAAGCATCGCCCCCACGAACGTGAGTCCCCACCAGAATAGGAGCGAGAGGGCGGCGACCCACGTCGGGACGAACGCTGACCGGCCCGGAACAGCGACGTACAGGACCTGATCGAACACGAGTCCGCGATACGCACCCGCCGGAGTCATGGAGAGCGCGCCGCCGAGTGTGCCCGTCGTGACGCCGGTGTCGAGCGCTGCAAACACCGCGAGGTCACTGCCGACGGTGAGGACAAGCAGCCCGGCGAGTGCGAGCACGAGTGCTCGGCCCCGGCTTCGGGCGAGCGCCGACAACAGGAACGCGATAGTCAAGGACGTGAGCGCGTACAGGACCGTCAGTGCGATGAATCGGATGAACAGGAACGGGGAATCGACACCGCGGTGGCTCGCAAACACCGTCGTCTCCGGTCCTGCAGTCGTCGCTACGTTGATGCCCAGCGCCAGCAACGGGACGACAACAATAGTGATCAACAGCAGGGCACGGCCCGCGTACACCCCGCCGACGTACGACCACGTCGAAAGCGGGTAGGTGTCAAGTATGTCGAGTTCTCCCCGGACGGCGGGGTCGGCGATGGCGCGATAGCCGACAGCGAAGGCAAGCGTCGGTACGAGGACTTCGACGGCAACGAGTGTATCAACGACGGTGGGAACGTAGCCGCCGGCGGGGCCGCCACCGGCATGAGCGAGCCCGAACAGGACAATCCCCGTGACCAGCCCGAGCGCAAGATAGGTGCGTGTCCTGACCGCACTGCGGACTTCCCGCACGAAAACGGTCCAGAACCGGTTGCCCTCCGTCATGCCTGCTCTCCCTCCGGTGCAGCGATAGTGGCTCGGTCCTGTTCCAGAAGCGCTGTGAACGTCTCGTGGAGCGGCCCGCCGGTCTGTTCTCGCAGAGAGTCAACCGACCCGGTCCGCACGAGGCGGCCGGATTCGAGCACTACCAGTCGATCAGCTGTCTCCTCGACGAGCGGCAGTTCGTGCGAGCAAAGAACCACGGCACGACCGGCGTCGGCAATCGACTCGATGATGTCGAATATCAGTCGGCTCATTGCCGGGTCGAGACCGCTTGCCGGTTCGTCGAGCATCACGATGGGTGGGTCACCGGCCAGTGCCTGTGCGATTCCCAGGAGGCGCGTCATCCCCCCGGAGAGCCCGGACACGGGACGGCCGGCCACTTCTTCGAGGCCGACACGTTCCAGGAGCCGGTCCGGGTCGTCGTCGACGAGGTCCGCGTAGAACGCGGCGGTCTCCCGGACGCTAAAGCCCGGCCGGAAGGTCGGCCGCTGGGGCAGGTAGCCCAACTGTCGTTCGGCCTCCGGCCCGCTGTACGAGACGGTGCCGCTGGTCGGTCGCTCGACGCCCAGAAGCACGCGCAGGAGCGTCGATTTCCCGGACCCGTTCGGGCCGATGAACCCAGTCACGGCGTCGGACGGCACGTCGAGTGACACCTCCGAGACGGCTGTGACATCGCCGTACTTCTTCGTGACCTCGTCCGCCGTGAGGTACGTCTCCCCGGTCATGCTGCCTCCTCCATCGAGGTCTCGTTTCGAAGATGCCTGACGGCCCCGGGGTTAGCAGGGTCTGTCAGGGGTGCCCTGTCGACGATGCTTCCCCGGCGAAAGCCGGGCGTGGTGCCGCGGAGCGCCCGGAGCCCCCGGACACTCGGTGCCGCCCTGAGGACGACCGCAGCGTCGGTCTGGTGGAGACGGCGGTCGACAGAATCGGTGGGCGAGTAGGACTGGGCCAACACCGGGCCAGTCCCGCCAGTGAGATCGTACGCGCCGCTCCAGTAGTTCCCCCTGCCGTCGTGCGTGTACACGCGCAGCGGCCCCGGTCCCGAGACGGCGTGGCGGTCGTTGGCGATGAAATCGTTCTCGGTGACGATGTTCGACGGGACGACCGTCGATGCTCGCACGCCGATGTCGTTCCCGTAGAGCACGTTGTGCTCGTACAGGGACCGGTCGGCGTTTGTCGACATCGCCTGGTCGGTGTCGACTACCACGTTGTGCGCGATATAGCTCCGGGACCCAGCTAACATGACGCCACTGCCGGAGTGGCGCACGTCGTTGCCGACGATGGCGTTGGCCACAGGGTTCGTCATGACGACGACGCCAGCGTACTCCTGTCCCCGGGCGACGTTGTCCGCAACGAGCGACCGGGAGGTGTACATCAGGTGGACGCCGAAGCGATTGTCCCTGAACGTGTTGTTCCGGACAGCGGTCCCGTCGGCCCGGTGGAGGTAGACGCCGTCACGCCCGCCGTTGAACACCGAGTCCTGCACGACAATCGGGCCGTGCATCCCGATAACGCCCATGAACCCGTCTTGCCAGTCTGCCGTCCCGTTGACCGTGACATTCTCGACAACCGCACCGGGTGTCCGCCGCAGAACGACGCCGCTTGCGGGCGTCTCGGCGCTGAGGTTCGCGACGTACAGTCCGGACGCGTTGCGACCGGTAACGGCGGCGTCGCTGTTGCCGTAGGCGGTCGTCACGGTTGCGTCCCAGGCGCTATCGCTGGCGTTCGTCGGATCACCGACCGTCGTGTTTCCGACACCGACGATGTCGAACCCGGTGACACCGACCCGGTCGGCAGTCACGGTCACGACGGTGCCGCTCCCACCCCCGTCGAGCGTCGCTCCGGGGCCGCTGAGGGTGAGTGGCTTGTCTATCGTCACCTGCTCGTCGTAGGTCCCTGCCGGGACGACGACCGTCGTGTTCGGCGGGGCCGCATCGACGGCCGCCTGAACCGTCGGAGCGTCAGTTCCAACTTCGACCGAGACAGGCCGGTTTCGGCGTTCTCGCGCCGCCTGCACAGTGGCATCGGCATTGCTTCGGCGCGGGCCGACCTGCTTTCGGACCGCCGCCGCTTGCTTGAGGTCGAACGAACGAGTCTTGAGCGTCTCCCAGTCGATAATTCGTCCGCCGCACGTCTCCGCGAACGCCGCAGCGTCGTCCCGGTCGGCGAAGGGAACCACCGCCGGACCGGACGGCACCCTCGCTGGCCCGTCGACGACGTAGTGGGCCTGATTGGCCTCGACCCAGTCCGGCGGTGTGGCGGTCCGGAGAGAGCCGTCATCGCCACACCTGACCGGCCGGTCACTGTAGTCGGAAACGTACACCACGAGTGGATACCCGAACTGCTGCTCGTGTCCCGGCTCCGTGAGCGCTGTCACAGCCTGACTGAGGCCGACGTAGCCGACGACGTAGCGGTACTGCGAGTAGAAGACTTGCGCGCGCGGGACGCTGATACTCCGATTCCGGGCAATCTGTTCGTCGGCCGCCGTAACACCGCGTTGCACGGTGTTGTCGAACGCCACCGGTTCGGGGCGGGCGCTGGTGGTGTCGACGGCAAACGACGCAGCGAAAACCAGTGTACTGAGAACTACCGCGAGTAGCGCGAAGATTTGCACAGTCGTCAGGGCTGGTCGCATCTACTGATACTACGATCGACATCCCATTACAGTATGTGGTGTGGCTCTCGAAACTGGCGGCGCACCCGCAAGCACGGTCAGCCGCGACAGCCCGAAAACAGGTCTGGCACTGTTCCAAAAGTGAAGTTATTGACACACTAATAAACTCGCACAGGTTTTACCGGTCGGCTACTTGTATCTGCGTTCCGTTTGTTCGAAAGAGTAATGAGTGACAGTCAGGATCAAAACCCCCGGGCCGAGCAGACAGTCTGTCCGTACTGTGGCGTCGGCTGTACGATAGAATACGCGGGCAACGGGAAGGCGACCGGCACAGCGGGGCCAGTGAACACGAAAGGAGAGATCTGTCCCAAGGGCGGAGCCGCGTTCGACGTAGTCGAACACGAGGACCGACTGACCGAGCCACTGGTCCGTGAGAGCGGTCACTTCGTCACTGCTCCCTGGGAAACCGCCCTATCTCGCGTGGCCAACCGACTCGGGGAAATCATCGACCAGCACGGGCCAGACGCAGTCGAATTCTTCGCCTCGTCGAACTGCACGAACGAGGAGAACTACGTCTTTCAAAAGATTGCGCGGATGCTCGGCACCAACAACGTCGACAACTGTGCTCGCCTCTGTCATTCGTCGACGGTCGCCGCGATGAGCGGGCGCCTCGGTGCCGGGGCGATGACGAACACGCTCGATGATCTCGCAGAAACCGACTGTCTGCTCGTCACCGGCGCGAATCCGGCCGAACAGCACCCTGTCATTTTCCGTTCGTACTTTCTGCCGGCGATTCGCAACGGAGCTACGCTCATTCATATCGACCCGCGCGAGACGGACACGACCGATGCCGCCGACATCCACCTCGATGTCCGTCCCGGATACGACATCCAGCTCCTCAATTCGATGGCGAAAGTCGTCGTTGAGGAGGGACTCGTCGACGAGTCGTTCATCGAGGATCGAACGACCAGCTATACAGATCTGACAGCACATCTCGACGACGCCGACATCGAATCGGGTGCCGACGCAGCCGGTGTTGCCCCGGAAACCGTCCGGGAAGCCGCCAGAGCGTACGCCGAAGCCGACAGGGCGGCGATTGTCACCGGGATGGGGATGAGCCAGCACACGTCCGGGACCGACAACGTGCACGCGCTGTTGAATCTCGCGCTGCTGACCGGCAACGTCGGACGTCCGGGCACCGGCGTGAACCCGCTCCGCGGCCAGAACAACGTCCAGGGAGCCGGCGACGTCGGCGCGCTTCCCAACGTGCTCCCCGGATACGAGCCCGTTACTGATGCGGATGCACGACAGCGGCTCGCCGACGAATGGGGCGTCGAGCCGCCGAACGAACCCGGCCTGACGGAGACCACTGCGACACACCAGTTCGGTGACGCCGTCAAGGCTGCGGTCGTGTTCGGCGAGAACCCAGCCGTCACGGAACCGAACGCCAGTTCTGTCAGGGCCGGCTTCGGTGAACTCGATTTCTGCGTCGTCATAGACCTCTTCGAAACGGCGACCGTCGACCACGCAGACGTCGTGCTTCCGGGGAGCAGTTGGGCGGAGAAAGCGGGGACCGTGACTAACACGGACCGGCGAGTGATGCGGATGCGACCGAACGCTGACCTGCCCGGGAACGCCCGCCGTGACCTCGATATCCTCACGGACCTCGGCCGGCGGCTGGTCGGCCAGTCGGATGCGTTCGACTACGACGGCCCGGAAGCGGTGTTCGAGGAGCTAACGCGGGTCAATCCGCTGTACGCCGGCATGAGTTACGACGGCATCGGAGACAGCTACCAGCGGTGGCCGTTCCCGGCGGACGCCGATTCCGGCACCGACGTTCTCCATGCGGAGACGTTCGCCTCTGGCGAGCAGACGGCACCGCTGCTTCCGGTCTCGCCGACACCGCCGGCCGATGCCGTCGCCGAGGAGCAACTCGTTCTCACGACGGGGCGTGCGCTCCAGCACTTCAACAGCGGCGCGCTCACCCGCCGGTCGGAGACACTTATGCGAATGCGCGGAGAGGACGTGCTCGAAATCCATCCGGACGACGCTGCCGCTCGCGGTATCGAGGACGGCGATACTGTCGTCGTCGAGAACGGCCGGGGCAGCGTGACAGTGTCGGCGGCTGTGACGGCGGCCATCCGGCCCGGGGTCGTGTTCTGTACGTTCCACTATCTGGACCCGCTCGCAAACGCCCTGACCGGCGATGCTCTCGACCCCGTCGCCGAGATTCCCGAGTACAAGCACTCGGCGGTGACAGTGCGAAAGGCAGGGTAGTGGCACCAGTGAGAGACTGCTCGTACAGGTGGCCAATTCAAGCGGCTTGCGGAGCGTAGTCGACGCGCTCTAGTCACCAATAAAACAGTTTCTACGTTTCTCAATGCAGTGGATTAGTCGCAATAGTAATTCCTGTCCGACGCGTAGGTAAACGTATGTTAGATAGTCGAAACAGCCGCAAACTCAGTGCAGCAGTCGTACTTCTCCAAGGCGTCGTGACTGCGCTCTTCCCGCAGATAAGTGTCAAATTTATCAAAGCCATGATCGGGAAGAACTTCGACAATGCGTCCGAGTTGCAGGTGAAGCCAGCGTATCGCCGGCAGTTGCGCGCGGTTGGCGTTGGTATGGTCGCCGCAGCCGGTACGGATCTCCTGTTGCAGAGTGCTGGGGAGACAGACGACGACCTCCCCGCAGCTGACGGGGGCGACGAGTAACACGGTCAACAATACGGTTAAATCTGGGTAGTCGCGGTCCTAAAGACAGCAATTCAAATCCGCCACACAGCCAGGCCTCGCAACTTCTGTCTAAAGGTACTGCTGTGTACACACTGGCCGTCGCCGAAGCAGGTGTTGGCGGCTGTGACGAAACAGCCGTCAGTGGTCGTGTCCCTCCATCACCATCGGGTGTCCGGTGGCGTACGCGCCCGGGTTCGAATCGAAGGCGTCTCTGCAGGTCTGTGAGCAGAAATAATACGTCGTCCCCTCGTGGGACGCGCTCGATCCCGCCTCGTCGGTCCGCATCCCACACACCGGGTCGCGGTACTGCCCGGGCGCACCGAGGCCGCGGCGGTACACGTACAGGAGAAACCCAGAGAGCGCGAAGGCGATGAGGTTAAGGTAGAACGTGTAGTTGAGCTGGAAGTACGTCTGCTCGGTCGCCGTCTCCCCGCCGGCCAGATCCGGGACGATGCCGAAGGCGTCGAACAGCAGTTCCATGAGGAAGCCGGTGAACGCCATCGTCACGAAGAAGACACAAAGGATGTACAGCATGACCTTCCAGCCGTAGTACTTCCGGTAGACGTTCAACACGGGGATCGTGATGAGGTCGGCGTAGACGAACGCGATGACGCCGGCGAAGCTGATGCCGCCGCCCCAGAGTGCGACGGCGAAGGGGACGTTACCCATACTGCCGACGAAGCTGACGACGGCGATGGCGACGCCCATGATCGCGTTCTCGGCGGTTACGAGCAGGCCATCACCCTGGACGAACAGCGTGTTCCACACCCACTGCGGGACGAAGACGATGACGAACCCGGAGACGAGAAAGCCCGCGATGACGTCCTTCCAGATCATCGACCACTCCTTGCGGTACTGGTTCCCGATCTTGTACCAGCCGCCCCAGGACAGCAACTCCTCGCGCCACCCGCCGCGACTGGACGTCGTCTGCAGGTAGGTCTCCATACAGCCCTCCGAGCAGAACTGCAGCGTCTCCCCGCCGTCGGTCGTGAGTGTGTACTCGTCTGTGCCCTCCATCCCGCATGTGGGGTCCTCAGTTGCGCCCGACGCTCGGTCACGCTCGTTGAGCGTCGTACGCACTTCGTCGAACAGGGTCTCGGGGAGTGTGAAGTGGACGATGACGGCCATGACAGCGATGAGGATGAGGCCGCCGAGGAGTTCGGCGACGAGGAACTCCCAGCCCAGCAGAATCAGTATCATCAACCCGAGTTCGACGATGAGGTTCGTCGACGCGAACATGAACGCCAGGAAGTTCACCGCGTGAGCACCTTTCTTGAACAACCCCTTCCCGATGGCGACGGCCCCGAAACTGCACCCACTGCTCGCTGCCCCGAACGCGGTCGCTTTGGTGAGGCCGGTCAGATCACCGTCGCCCAGCACGTCTGCCATTCGCTCTTTCGAGACGTAGACCTGAACGAGACTCGTAATCGTGAGGCCCATGATGATCGCCCACGCGGCTGTCCAGAGGAATCCGACACCGATACGGAGGGCTTCAACCACCCCGTCGATCATCGTGGCCTGCATAACGGTACTATCGTAGGGGTCGTCTTTTGCAGTTTCCCTTAAGATATCGTGCCCTATAGCCGGCTTCAGCTGTGGAAACAAAAATATAGGGGTTCGATTCACATGAATCTAAGGCGCAACCGCATTGAACTATGACCACGTACGTAACAGTAGAGGCGGACCCACGGAGTGAACATATATGCCTGAAACTACGGACGACACACGGCTGGTCACGATCCTGCTCCTCATCATTGGTGCCTTCGTCATCGTTCCGATGGTCTTCATGGGCTTCGGGATGATGGGGTTCGGGCCGATGATGGGCGGTATGTGGGGCAGTGGAATGTGGGGCGGCGGAACGATGCCGGGCTGGATGTTCGTCGTCGGAATCGTGATGCGACTCCTGTTCCTAGCCGCCATTATCGGCGGTGGTTACCTCGTTTACAGGGCCGTAGTCGGCAGTGAGAATGACTCGGACCAAGCGTTCGAAGAACTCAAGCTCGCCTACGCCCGCGGAGAGCTGACTGACGAGGAATACGAACAGCGACGGGCGACACTCGAACGCGATACGGAGTGATTTACCGTCTCTTTTTGATGCCCTCGATAGGCAGCTAGCCTGTCCAGTCGTTGCTATCAGTTCAGTCGTCACTGTCGACAGTTGCTTCGGTGCCGGCGTCGCGGACCTGTGTGGCTTCACTCTCCACGTTGACGCCTTCCCAGTCGTGGTCCGTGTGGAACCCCTCGCGTTCTTTCGCGCTCTGGGCGACACGGATGAACTCCGCCTTGTCGCGGGCCGCAGCGATGGTGTGCCCGCCACAGTAGGAGAGCCCGGAACGGATGCCGGCACAGAACTCCTCGGCCACGGCAGCCACAGAGCCTTTGTACGGGGTCAGTGCTTCGACTCCTTCGTCGGCGCTGACGTTGTTCTGTTTGTCATCACGGTCCTCGGCCGCGGCGGTGGTCGCCATCCCTCGTGATCGCTTGTACCGCGTGCCATCGACTTCGACGACTGCACCGGGGGCCTCCTCCGTACCGGCAAAGAGGCTCCCGAGCATCACGGTGTCTGCCCCAGCCATCAGGGCTTTCACCGCATCACCGGACGTGCGAATGCCGCCATCCGCGCAGATAGTGACGTCCAGATCCTCGGCGGCTGTAGCACAGTCATCGACAGCGGTCAACTGGGGGACGCCGGCACCCGCCAC
This sequence comes from Haloarcula sp. CBA1131, assembly GCF_008728975.1. Taxonomy (NCBI): domain Archaea; kingdom Methanobacteriati; phylum Methanobacteriota; class Halobacteria; order Halobacteriales; family Haloarculaceae; genus Haloarcula; species Haloarcula sp. CBA1131. Next base: position 273,693 of record NZ_RPCY01000002.1, on the reverse strand, counting down.
TTTCCGGGTGGTGCAGTGCGACCCCGGCCCGATACCGACTTTGACACAGTCGGCCCCGGCGGCGGCGAGGTCTTCGACACCTGCGGGCGTCGCGACGTTGCCGGCGATGATGTCGGTGTCGGGGAATTCGTCGGCGAGGGTTTCGACGGCATTGAGCGTCCGGTCCAGGTGTCCGTGGGCCACGTCGACGACGAGCGCATCGACACCGGCCGCAATCACGGAAGCGCTCCGTGCGACGTAATCTTCGTTGATGCCGACGGCCGCACCGACCTGTTCGTCCGCTGCTTTCACCTGCTTTACTTGCTCGGCCTGTTCTTCGGGCGTAAGGAACCGGTGCAGCACCCCGAACCCACCTGAGCGCGCAAGCTCGGTTGCCAGTTCTGCCTCCGTGACGGTGTCCATCGCGGCGGAGACGAGCGGCGTGTCTAGCTCAACAGCGGGAGTAAGCGGCGTCGAGAGGTCGATGTCGCTCCGACTGTCGACCGGTGATCGTTTCGGGACGAGAAGAACGTCGCCGTAACTCAACCCAGTACGTAAGTCGTTCATACCCCGCTAACGGAGCCCCTCCTAGCACAAAAGCATCTCGGATTGTAGATGCCCTGCACGTGCGCGGCCACGACTCGTTCCGCGTGGCTGGGTTGCCATTATTTTTAGGCTGGGCTAAAAATCGAAGGTTATTTGTTACTTTAGGCTGGGCTAAAATCCATGGCGAAGACAGATCCGGACGAAACGTGGTCGACACGGAGGGAGTGCGTAAAGTACGGGACCACGCTGCTGACCGCTGGCTCGCTCGCGGGTTGTTCTGGGGCTTCGAGTGAGGCCACCGAGTCAGGGGAAACCAAGGCAGGACCCGACCGGTCTTTTTCAGGGACGATGGCACCGGTCGGCGAACTCAGACTCGAGTCGAACCCGGAGACTATCGTCGGCGGGTGGGGATTCGAGGAGGACATCCTGACTGCACTGGGGGAGGCCGACAAACTCATCGCCGCCGAAGGCAACCAGTTCTGGTTTACCGGGTTTTACGACCAGCTTCCCGGCGTAGACGTGCCCGACCCCGAGTCACTGGAGTTGGTCCGGACAGACGACTGGTCGCTCCGAACGGAGATGCTCTACGAACTCGACCCGGACCTGTTCGCTACTGACCCGAACCGGTTCATTTCGTACTACGGTGCTGACGAGGGCGATATCTCCGAAATTACCGATTCGATTGGGCCGTTCTTTGGGAACGCCAGCCGCCGCAAGCGCGGCGACGACTGGCCCACATGGCCCAGTGGTGAGTCCTATCCCTACTACGATATCCCCGAATTCGTCAGCAGGTACGGGGCACTGCTCGGAAAGCCCGAGACAGCCGCTGCTATCAACACTCTCTACGAGCAGGCGCTACAGGAAATGCGGTCCCGGGTTCCACCGGAGTCCGACCGTCCGAGCGTCGGATTGCTCAACGCACAGATAAACCCCGACAACGAGGGGTTCTTCCGTGCCTACAACCCCAGAACCGAGATCGACAAGGCGTACGGGAAAAAACAGTACAGAGATCTCGGCGTTGTCGACGCGTTCGAGGGCGAGTACGGTGGCCAGTCCGGGATTCAGGTCGACTACGAGGCGCTACTCGACATCGATCCCGACGTGCTGGTGTTCCACTTCGGCGTCAATTACCGCGACTGGAACGGCGAGGATGCGCTGAGAAAGACGGTCGAGGGGATGCGTGATAGCTCGCTGGGGCAGGAACTCACCGCCGTTCAGGAGGACGAACTGTACGTCGGCGGGTCAGCCTATCAGGGCCCGATCATCAATCTCTTCCAGACGGAGATGCTTGGAAAACAGCTCTATCCCGACGAGTTCGGGGAGTGGCCGGGCGAGATCACCGCTGGCGAGCTCCCGGCCATTCCCGAGGACGAACAGCTGTTTGACCGCGATGAACTCGCCGACATCCTCGCCGAATCGAGCTGAGGTGCCGACTCACAGTGACGGAGTAACGTGTTGTACCGTTGCCGTCGGTGCTCAAAAACAGTGATCGAGGTACGCAACTGACGAGCGGGACGTTCCTGTTGAAGCTGTCACCACCTGCTCAGCGGTGCTGAAACGGTGCGCTGACTGACGCGGCACACGCTTCTGCGAGAAGTTACTTACCATCGGTAGCGGCCACGACAGAGACAGCAGTTTCACGCTTTCGTAAGCAAGTACGGCCAAACAGGTTTTGGGCTCCTGCGGGAAAGCGGACGGCGGGTGGCAATGGGCACCTTGTGTGCCACCCACTGCAGTCAGAGGCACGGTGGGTTCTGGACCCGTGGGGTGGGGCGAGTGGCTCAAAGTAGGAAAGGCCCAAAACGGGGATCAGAACCCATGTCGATGTAATGCGCCGTTCGGCATATTTTTTGTGGTAACTCCTAACATAGTGGAAATTCCACGGAATACAGTCGTCAACGGGACGCACAACTCAGTCAATCACACGAAAGAATGGTACGTTGCTATGGGGGTGGGAGAAATGGGGTGCAACGTACCATCGGAAGTCGTCGATTTCGACGACGGATTCCAGCCCGAAGCAATCGTGTGGGCGAATCCAACGCGATTGGACAGGGCCCAGAACCCACCTAGCACCGATACGAGTGTATATAAAACGTTTGTGAAATCCCCACGCCGTCTGTTGGTTTTTATCGCAAGCCACTCATTTTTCACTAACTATTCAACCACGCGCGAGACACATCTGCGTTCCAGCAGCAAAGGAATGGTGGGCAGCCGGGGGGAGTGGCGTGCAACGGCACCATTTGGAGTCGTCAACCACGACGACGGGTTCTGGACCCGGACCGTTTGACGAACGTGATCGGATTCAATGGGGGAGCGGATGCGGGGACCAGAACCCTATCGAATGGAACGGACTTGGTATGAAAAATCGTTGTGACGTTTTATCCCATTTCATTAGCTCTGCGATGACTGAGCTTCCGCAATCGCGGCATCGAGAGGTGGACGATACTCCCACACAGCCAGGGAGGAGCCGTTACAATCACCGAAGCGACCGCCGGTTGTTGGCTGTAGCGTTGCGGAGGACCACGGCACTGGCCGTGTTAGCGGAGATCACACGACGGAAACTACCCACTGCCCATGTGTCGTGGGGTCAAGTACAGATCGGACCCGACAGGTAACCCACTGCTAGTCGGGCTGGCATTCGTACTGTCGGCTGTAAGTCTGTGAAGCATTTCGCCACCTCGGGGTGGCGAATATCTTGAAATAGTTACAATCGACAGTATCAGCTAAGCTCCGGATCATTCCGCTTTGCTACAACGGACTATATCACCTCTGCAATCCTACCGAGAGACATGGAACAACAGTTCGTTCTCGTCCCCGGAGCATGGCTCGGTGGATGGTGCTGGAAGTACCTTCACCCACTGCTCCGTGAGGAGGGACACGAAGTATATACACCGACACTCACTGGCCTTGGTGAGCGAGAACACCTTTCACACTGTGAGGTCGACTTAGAAACACATATTACGGACATTGTAAATGTCCTCGAATACAACGACCTCACAGATGTTGTCCTCCTCGGGCATAGCTATGCGGGCCTTGTTGTGACGGGAGTGGCAGAGCGAGTTCCCGAGCGGCTCAAACACATGGTCTACTTGGATGCGCTGATTCCAATGAACGACGATCCGGTTTCAGCAGCTGAATTCTATCCACTGGACGAGTGGAAAACGATGGAGGCAGCGGCCGAAGATCATGCTGGCGGCTGGCCTCTCCCAGATGACCATTCGGGCTGGGTGGGTATCTCGGACGAGGACACAGAGTGGATGCGAGAAAAAGCCGTCCCGCATCCACTGGATACGTTCAGACAGCAAGTGAACGTCGGTACCCCCGACGTATCGTTACCCACCAGCTATATACTTTGTACCCAGAGCGGGATGGACGGCTCCACCCTCGATATGATTCGGCAGTTGTGTGAGCAACGGGAGTGGCAACTCGGTGAACTGGACACGGGTCATTGGCCGATGGTGTCGATACCCCAGCAACTGTCTCATCAGCTTCTTGAGGTTCATTAGCGAGCAAAGAGGCCCACATATGTTCCTGTGTAAGGTAAGGGTAGATTCGTATCAGCATCGCATGGCAAAGAAATGAGGAATCGTACCCACCCTGGCCGAGCCAAGAAATCTCGTCGAGGCGGGTACTCCAAACTGCAAGGAGACCGGTGCCGATGCGAAACAGTGAGTCATTCGATGATTTCGAGGCCAGTAATCTCAAATCGTGTCCCACCCATCGAGCTCTCGGTTACGCGAATATCCCAGCCATGTGCGTCAGCGACTCGTTTGACGATATTGAGGCCCAGACCAGTCCCCGATTCGGAAGTCGAGTAGCCAGCCTCAAACACCTTTTCGCGGTCCTCGACGGGGATTCCAGGGCCGTCGTCTTCGATGTAGAATCCGTTGGTGTCATCGAAGATACCGCCGACAACGACAGTGACATCCAGCCCAGCGTGATCGATCGTGTTCCTGAACAGGTTTTCCAGCAGATGCCGGAATTGGTCGGTATCCGCTTTTATCAGTGGCTGGGTATCGGCCTCGCAATCGCAGTGCAGTTCGGCTTCATCTGCAGGATCAGATACAAGTTTCCACGCCGCCTCGGCAGCGACTTCGATCGCAACAGGTTCCAGTGACCCGATTTCCCGTTGCTCCCGCGCTAGCCAGAGGAGGTCCTCCACAATGCGTTCCATCCGTTCAGTCGCTGTCTCGATCACAGCAAGGTGATCGCTCGAATGCGTTTCCTGAACGAGATCCAGCCGACCTCGGATGACGTTTAGCGGGTTCCGAAGGTCGTGGCTGACAGTAGCGGCAAACTGCTCTAGCTGTTCTTTTTGATCCTGCAGTTCCCGTTCACGCTTTGTCCGTGCGGATATATTTCGACCGGTGCCGACAAGCCCTATCAGGTTACCGTCCTGATCAGTCAAGCGGTCACCGGTGAACTCGTGGGGAATACGCTTCCCCGCTCCGGTAAGGAACTCCGCTTCGATGGTCGAGTGGCCCGTTGTGAGCGCCTCCTCAATCGCCTCGGAGACTCCCTCTCGTTCTTCTTCCGGAAAAAGACTGAGTGCGTCGAGATCAGAGATCTCCTCGTCGGCGTACCCGGCCAGCCTTTCGAATTGTTCGTTACAGCGCTGGACGTTGCCTTCGGAATCGAGCACGTAGAATATGTCGGCAAGCGAATCGAGCGCCTGATCGATAAATGTCCGCTCTGCACGCAGTTCGTCTCGGATCTTCAGCGAGTGCATGGCGTGTGAGATGCTATCCCCGAGTTCGTCGAGTAACTCCTGTTCGTCCTCACTAAAGGCAAACGAACGGGACGAATAGACGCACAGGAGACCGTACAGAGTGCTATTGTATTCCAGCGGAACCGCAGCGGTGCTTCGATAGCCGCGGTCGAGTGCCTCCTCTCGCCAGACCTCGAACGCCGGGTCATCTTGAATATTCTGTGACGTCGCAATACGTCGTTCTCGAACGGCCGTGCCCGCGGGACCTCGTCCGGTCGGGGAGTCGTCCGCAGTGACAACGATAGTATCGAGGTACTCGTCCTCGACGCCGGCCCAGGCCTGTGGCTCGATTCGGTCTGTGTCAGGCTCCTGCTCGCCGATCCATGCGAACAGGTAGGGCTCAGAGTCGCTAATGATCTCACAGACACGAGTTTTGATCTCCGAGAGCGAACTCGCCCGGATGAGCGCCTGGTCGATACTGCTTACGAGGTCGCGAACCCGTTCAAGTTCAGCAGCGCGCTGATTGGTGCGGTATTGTTCGACGGCGTTTTCGACACGGTTTGCGAGGAGTTCGTATCGTTCCATGCCGTGCCCTTTCCGCAGATAATCGGTTGCACCGGCGGCGATGGCGTCGCTAGCGACCGCTTCGCTCCCCTCACCGGTAAAAAGAATAAACGGGAGATCAGGGTACTCCTCACGGACGGTTTTGAGGAGTTCAATACCGTCTTTCCCGGGCATTCGGTAGTCGCTGATAAGACAGTCAACGCGAGTTGTAGCAAGGCAGTCGAGCGCTTCAGTAGCACTTGCTGCAGTTATAACATTGAGTTTACTGGATTGCTGTTCGAGTATTTCGGTTGCTACATCTAGAAAATCCGGTTCGTCATCGACATGCAGCACAGCAATACTCGACATCTCTGGCACAATATCGGATCTACCTAATTTCGGTTCATAAAGTTGCGGACCCAAATCTCAGAATATATACTCCGATACCGGCGGTGCCTGATTTGTGGTACCCGATGAACGAATAGGTGGCATCTGTGCCATCTAAAATCTGATTGGGATCTGCATCAGAAAGCCGGCTGTATCGTACTCGGGATATCACAGATAAGAACTGGTGCGCTCGATTCTTAAAAGCACGCTGCGTAGGTGTGATAATGACTTATACAGGTGGTGAGACGTCCGATTGTATTCACGTTCTGTATGTAAACGACGATAGTGACTTTGCTGAGTTGGCGGAGACGAAACTCGTGAATATCTCATCGGGCTTTGAAGTCACAGCTGTCGGGGCTGTGGAGGCTGCGCTCGACTTGCTTGTAACTTCGACTGTCGATTGTGTAGTCACGTCGTACTCGCTGCCGGACGGGACGGGAATTGATCTCTTAGATCGGCTCCAAGCTGAACAATACGAAATACCGACAATACTATTCACTGGCCGGGGAAGCGAGCGAATCGCGAGCGAGGCAACGCAGGCGGGCGTCTCCGATTACATTCCGCTCCATGCGGGCGAGAACAGTTTCGAGTTGCTCGGGCGCCGCATACAGACGCTCGTCGAGGCCGCTCGCAAACAAGCGGTCGCCGAACGACTGTCCGACCGCTTCCAGCGAACGCTGGAACGGGCAACTGACGGGATCTACGCCGTCAACGACGAGTGGCGTATCGAATACATAAACGAGAAGATGGCCAGACGTGTCGACCGCAATCCCGACGATATCATCGGTGCCAGTATCTGGGAAGAATTCCCCTCGATAGTTGGGACGGAACTCGAAGACAAATACCGAACCGCGATGGAGACCGGGGAACCGGTGTCGTTCGAACAGTACCTTGGCGAGCCGTTCGATTATTGGGTCGAAGTGCGAGTGTTCCCGGACGATGACGGTCTCACCATTTTTTCACGCGAAACTACAGCCGAGCGGGAGCGAGAGCTGGAACTGGAGCGCAGTGAGACGATCCTCGAAAACATCCACGACGCCGTGTTCGTCCTCGACGATGAAGGGACGATCGAATTCGCGAATGCGGCTTCGAAACGGCTGATCGCCGGGGACCAGTCAACGCAGATCGCAGGGCAGCAGTTGGAGACAGTTGTGGGCAACCGTATTTCTACGTCTGATACAGAGCAGTTTACATCTGCGGTCCGTTCGACGCTCAATGACATAGAAGGCGACGGAGGCGTCACGGGATTGTACGACGCGGACCTGCAACTCGATATCACGGCCGAGGGCGATAAACGGACGTTTGATGTTCGAGTGACACCGTTTCAGAGCAACAAGAGCAATCAAGCGCTCGTCGTTGCTCGGGACATCACGGAACAAAGCGACGTCAAGCGACAGTTGGAGCGCGAGCGTGACGCGCTCCGGGAACTCCAGACTGTCATGGCAAAGAGTGATGTCTCGGCCGAGACACGGCTTCAGGAACTGCTTGAGCTGGGGTGTCGAATGCTCGATCTCGAGATCGGAATCGTCTCACGCGTTCAGGGCGACGATTACACGGTCAAGGCGGTGCACGCACCGGAGTCCGAAATCGAATCCGGTGATCAGTTCGATCTCGAATCGACGTACTGCGAGGCAGTTATCGGGACAGACTCGGTCTGTTCGTTCGCAGACGCAGTTGCCGATGGGAGAGAAACCCACCCGGCATATCGTGAGTTCGAGTTAGAGTCGTACATCGGCGTGCCACTCGTTGTCGACGGGACCCGGTACGGGACGGTCAATTTTTCGAGTCCGACGACGCGAGTCGATTCCTTTGGAGCGCTAGAGCGAACGTTCGTGAAACTACTCTCAGAGCTCGTGAGTGCCGAGATATCGCGGGGGCGGGACCACGCCGACCTCCAGCGCCAGGAGTTCCTGTTCGAACGCGTGCAGGACATCGCAGACATCGGCGTCTGGGAGTACTTCCCGTCGACCGGGGCCCTCGACTGGTCTGACGGGGTCCGCCGGATTCACGGTGTTGACGACGATTACGACCCGGTGCTCGACGACGCGATCGAGTTCTACCATCCTGACGACAGGGAGACGATTACGACTGCCGTCGAGCGGGCAATTGCGGACCGAGAACCGTACGATCTCGATCTCCGAATCGTCCGGACTGGCGGTGACGTGCGCGATGTTCGGGCGTGGGGGGAACGCGTCGACGAGCCGCAGGATGACGAGCCAGTGATTCGGGGCGTATTTCAGGATATCACCGAGCGAAAAGCCGAGGAGCGCGCACACCGAGAGCTCGCCGAGGAGTACGAGGCACTGCTCGACACCTCCGGTGACGCCATCTTCATGCTAGATGTCGATACAGCCGGTGACGAGCTAGCGTTCGAGTTTGCTCGACTCAGTCCCGGCTACGAGTCACAGACCGGACTCACTACCGACGAAGTTCGTGGCCAGACGCCACGGGAAGTATTCGGTGCCGAGCGTGGTGCTGAGCTCGCAGCGAACTACACTCGCTGTGTCGAACAGCGTGCGCCAATCTCGTATCAGGAAGAGTTGGACATCGCTCCCGACGCACGGTTCTGGGACACTAGCCTCGCGCCAGTTATGTTGGGTGACGAAATCGTCCGGATCGTCGGCATCGCCCGCAACGTAACTGAACAGGTCAAGCGGGAACGCGAACTCGAAACGACGAACCAGCGACTCGAATCACTCATCGAGGCGACGCCACTCACCGTCATGGAAATCGACACGGACGGAACCGTCATCCGCTGGAACGACGGGGCCGAGAACATGTTCGGCTGGTCTCGGGAGGAGGTGCTCGGCGAGTTCAATCCGATGGTCCCGGACGAGCAGCAGGCTGAATTCGAATCCCACCGACAGCGCGCACTGAGCGGCGAGCCGATTCGCGGCAAGGAGATACGGCGGGAAACGAAAGGTGGTGAGGTACTGGATCTACTTCTGTCGGTTGCCCCAATCACTGCACCGGATGGGGAAATAACGAGCATACTGGCCGTTCTGGAGGATATCACTGACCAGAAGCAGTTAGAGTCGAAGCTCCGATCACTGCAGGCGACTGCGCAGCGGCTCAGCGGCGCACAGTCGAGTGCCGAAATCGGCGACATCGCTGTCGAGGCTGCCGTCGATATTCTCGGGTTCGAGCTCACCGGGATCTGGGAGTCTGCCAACCAAGCCGACGAGCTCGTCCCGCTGACGGCGAGTGCGGCCACGAGAGAACTGCTCGGTGAGCTCCCGCGGCTGGAGTCCGGAGAGGCGCTTGCGTGGGAGGCGTTCGAGGCGTCGGAGTTGCGTAAATACGACGATCTCCAGTCCGAAGTAACACTCGGCAAGGCCGACGCACAACTCAGGAGCGGCCTGTTCGTTCCTCTGGGCGAGTTTGGGCTTATCGGCGTCGGAACGACACAGGAACAGACGTTCTCTGATACAGACGTGGACCTGTTCCAGATACTGGGTGCGACTGTCGAGGCGGCATTCACACGCGCAAGCCGGGAAACCGAACTGCAGCGGCAAAACGAGCGGCTCGACGAATTTGCCAGTGTCGTCGCCCACGACCTCCGGAACCCGCTGTCCATCGCCATCGGGTTTCTCGACATCGTCGAGGAGACGGGCGACCTCAGTTACCTAGAGCGGATCGAGGCGGCACACGACCGCATGGAGCAGTTGATCGACGACCTCCTGACGCTGGCACGCGGTGAGACCACAATCACGGATACGAAACAAATCGATCTCAAGACCGTGACGACGGAGGCGTGGGGGTACGTCGACACCGCTGACGCAACGCTGACAGTTGCTGAGGCGGTCCCGACAGTGGCTGGTGACGCCGGCCGGTTGACGCAACTGTTCGAGAACCTCTTCAGGAACGCTATCGAGCATGGTGGGGACGCCGTCACCGTAACCGTCGGGCAGCTAGACAGCCCTGACGGGTTCTACGTCGCGGACGACGGCGACGGGATTCCGCCGGCAAAGCGTGAGGAAGTACTGGAACACGGCGTGACGTCTACCAAAGGAGGGACTGGCTTCGGACTTTCAATCGTGGCGGACATCGCCAAAGCGCACGGCTGGACCGTCCGTGTGACGGAGAGCACTGCTGGTGGGGCACAGTTCGAGTTCCGCTACTGAGGGAAGCGGTGGTCGCGGTTTCTCGGCATCGACAGTGGTGGAACCCGTAATGGAACCGACAGAACCAGTGCTACGGCCAGAGCCCACGCGCTTCGTGGGCCTCCGCGATACGGGACAGGGCAACGATGTACGCCGCATCGCGCCACGTAATGTCGCGGTTTTCGAACTCCGTCCGGACGGCGTCCCAGGCCGCCCGCATCTCTTCGTCGAGTTCGTCGTTCACGCGCTCGAGTGACCACGACCGACGGTTGATGTCCTGTAGCCACTCGAAGTAGCTCACCGTGACGCCACCGGCGTTCGCCAGGATATCCGGAATCACCATGACATCTCGGTCAGCGAGGATGGAGTCAGCGGTGGACGTGGTCGGGCCGTTTGCCCCTTCCACGACGAAATCCGCGGCGATGTCGTCCGCGTTGGCCTCGGTGATGACGTTCCCGAGTGCAGCCGGGATGAGGACGTCGACGTCCAGCGTCAGCAGCTCGTCGTTCGAAATCACGGTGTCGGCGTACTCGGTGACCGCTTCCGGTTCCTCGTCGTGTGACGGCACTGACGCCGTATCGATTCCGGCGGGGTCGTACATCGCCCCGTTCACGTCGCTGATCGCGACGACAGTCGCGCCCCGTTCGTCGAGTAACCGTGCTGCGTTCGCACCGACACTGCCGTAGCCCTGTACTGCGACCGTGGTCTCTGACAGCGGCTGGTCGTAGTACTCACAGACCAACTGTGTGATAATCGCCACGCTCCGACCGGGCGCGTCCTCGCGTCCCTTGCTCCCACCGACAATCGGCGGCTTTCCGGTGACGACACCCGGAATCGTCTCGCCTTCTTGCATGGAGTAGGCGTCCATCAGCCAGGCCATCGTCTGTGGGTCCGTTCCCATGTCCGGGGCGGGAATGTCCAGGTTCGGGCCGATGACTTTGCGGAGTTCCTGTGCGAACCTACGGGTGAGCCGTTCTTTCTCGTCTCGGCTCAACGTTTTCGGGTTGACGGCGATACCCCCTTTGGCGCCGCCGAATGGGAGGTCCATCACCGCGCATTTCCAGGTCATCCAGATCCCGAGTCCGACGCATTCGTCCCTCGTCACGTCAGGGTGATAGCGAAGCCCGCCCTTGTACGGCCCCCTGACGCTATCGTGCTGGGCTCGATACCCGGTGAACACTTCGACTGTGCCATCGTCCCGCTCAATCGGAACGGTGACTTCGTGGACGTTTCGCGGGTGGTTCAGTCGCTCGACGATGTTCGGGTCGATATCGAGGTGGTCCGCGGCTCGGTGGAGTTGTAGACGGGCTGTTTCCAGCGCTGATTCGGGCTCGGACGGCGTCGACGAGTCTTCCGAAGGAGAAGCGGGGCTCAGTTCCGATCCCATCGTTATTCCAACGGTGTCAGTCGGTTGCGCATTTCACCGCCACAGTCCTGACAGTTCTCCGGTTGGCTCTCTGCAGTGATGACTTTGCCACACGCAAAGCACTCGTACGGTGTCGCCTCGTCGTGGTCTTGCTCTACATCTCTCATGTGTATTCACGAGTGACGGTGTCCGACCGCCAGTACTCGATTAAGGAATAGAAGGACATCAAAGGAATATTCAGAGGTTAAACAAAGAAGCAGGAGTTGATTAGGTTGTTTATTATTGAACCCCGTTCACGACTCCAGACCCGAGACACTCCGGTCTTCGAACAGTGTGGTGAACAGCTTCCGCTGGACAGTCCGGACGTGCTGGTAGAACGCCGGCGGAGAGATTTCGAGCATCGTCGCGATGTCCTCGCCGGACTTCGTGCGCGGTGACTCGAAATAGCCACTGTAGTAGGCGGTCTGAATCACTTCGAGCTGGCGCTCCGTGAGGTCCGTGAGGAACTCCGAACTCCGGTCCTGCTCGATACCCCGTTCGAGCGTCTCCTTGCGCTTGAGTTCGACGCCGGAGAACGTGCTATCGACCAACTGTGCGATGTTTCGAACGTCGACGCTCTGTGGCACATCGACGACGAGTGTCGTCCCGTCCGGATCGGCGGTCGCTTCCCGGAAGATAGCACCATGGTCGGCCAGTTCTAAGGCGAGGAACGGCTGTGACAACTCCAGCCGCAGGACGCCGCTCTCGGTGTCGTCGTCACTGATCTGTGTCACGTCGTCAATCGACGTCATGTCCGCCGCAGCCGCCGCGACCGTTTGCACGTCAGCGTCTTCGACCGTGACGAACACGCTGTTACCAGCCGGCGCGTGCTGGATGCCGCCCTCGTAGGAGAGGGTACACCCCGCCGACCGGGCGAGTCTCGACAGGAGGAATCGCTCGTCATCGATGTCGAACTCGACGCGGGTCACTGACGTCGTGAGCAGCGCGTGTTTCCGTTCGATAGCACTGAGCGCCGAGGCGATTGTCTCGCCGAGTTCGCGCAACACTGTGCGCGTTGTCTCGTCGAACGCGTCTTTCGTGTCCGCGTAGATGGTGAGGATGCCGTGCCTGAGATCGTTGTACACCAGCGGGATGCTCAGCACCGAGAGGAAGTCACGCGTGAGCGCGTCCGACCGCCACGGCGCGTTCCGGAGGTCAGCGGCGACGTTGGGGATCATCGTCACCTCGCCGGTCGCAGCCGTCCGGCCGGCGGGCTCGGTCTCGGAGTCCGCGACGGTGATTGGCTGACTGTCGAGATACCCCTGTTCGTTGCCTGCCCACGCTCGCGTTTCGACGGTATTACCGCCCGGATCGACGCTCCCGATCCACGCGAACTTGAATCGGTCCGTGTCAGTCAGCCGTTCGCAGACGGTGTGGTTGATCTCTTCCTGTGTTTCGGCGCTGACGATCGTCTGGTCGATCTCCCGAATCGTGTTGTTGATGTGATTCAGGGCGGTCAGTTGCTCGTTTTGCCGCTGGAGTTCGCGATCCTGTTCCCGGAGCTGGGATTCCCTTACCACTCGATCGAGGGCAGCCTCGGCGGTCGCCGCGAGCAGGTCGGTGAGTTCCTGTGTGACGTCGTCGAACACCCCGACGGCTGTCGAGCCGCTGACGAACACGCCGTGGTTGCCCAGCGGAATGAACATGACGCTCCGGAGGTCGGTCGCCCGGTTTTCCAGTCGGTCCGACGTGTGGACGTCGTCGAACACGAATGTCTCGTCGTTGACGAAGCTGTGGCTCGGAAGCGTGTCGTCGTTCGTGCGGACGGCCGGCAGCGGCCCGTGGTGTTCGGTCATCGCCTGTGACTGTGTGACAGGCTGGAGTTCGTTCGTCTCGACGTCGTGCAGGTAGATGGCACTCGCGGAGACGTCGAACACACTGAGCACGTCATCGACGATGTGGTGGGCAATCTCCTGATCGGTCTCCGTGTAAAGGAACTTCCGTGCGGTTTCCTGCAGCGTCGCCAGCGCTTCCTCGCGCTGTTTCCGTTTCGTGATGTCCCGACAGCTGTACAGCAGTGTCCCGCCCTGAATCTCGACTTCGCGGACGTTGACCAGCAGCGTGTGCTCGTGGCCCGCTTTGTCGGTGACGGTACACTCGATGTTCTTGAGAACGCCCTTCTCGGCGAGTTCAGCACGGTCGAACAGGTCCTCGCCGAGGAGCGTGTCGATCGTTTCCTGCTCGCGGATCTCGTCGTCGGTGTAGCCGAAGATGAAGTGGACGTTCGGGCAGACGTAGGTGTACTCACCGTCCTCGTTCGTCATGAGGACGGTGTCGGTCATGTTGCTGAGCGTGACCCGGTGGAGTTCCTCGGACTGGCGGAGGTCACGGTCGAGGGTGACCTGCTCCGTGATGTCTATCCCTTCGATCACGATCGAGGTGACGTCGCCGAAGTCGTTCTCGACCGGCCGAACCGAAAGCTCGATAACGCGGTCCGTGGCCGTGGTCGGCCGGTGAACGACCGCGTTCCCGAACTGCCCGTCGCGTGCGGCCTCCACGAGCTGCCGGATATCGCGTTCGGTCGCCGCGGACTGTGCCCACCACGGCAGCGTCCAGAACAGGTCACCGATGACCGCGTCCACGTCCTCGTCGATCATCGCCCGTCCCGTCTGATTCACACGGGCGAGCGAGCCATCCGGGTCGAGGACCCAGGTGGCCGTCTGTGTGTCGTGAAAGACGGCGTCGAACTGCCGCGCCCGTTCGCGCTGTGTGATCGCTCGCCGAGCGGACTGGAGCGCGTTCCCGGTTCGCTGGATCAACTCGTCTATCCGCAGGCCCTCCGGCCCTGTGAGGGGAACGTAGTCGGAAACGCCGGCCTGGATTGCCTCGCTCGCCAGGGCCTCGCTGCCGTCCGTGGTTCCGAGGACGACCGGGAGATCCGGAGCCGAATCCCGGAGCTGTCGGACCAGATCAGTGCCACTCCCGTCGTCGAGTGTCTCGCCCGTGACGAGACAGTCGACCGAGCGCTGCCGAACCGTATCCAGAGCGTCCGATGGCGTCCCAGCGGTGAGAATAGTGGCCTCGGTGCTCGCGCTGAGAGCGTCTGAGAACCGCTCGGTCCAATTCGCCGAACCGACGACGAGAACCTGGGCCGTGTGGAGTGGACTCCCGGCGTCGCTCATCTGATTCTCCCAGGCACAGAGCTATCACTGAGACCACTGGCGCTATGCGTAGACGCTCGTTCGAGTTGTCGCCACCCGTCGGGAACGGGATGTTTCGGTTGCCGTGTTCTGTATGGAGGGTTCAATAGTAAACACCTGGTGTCTGGAGGGCTTCGTTGCTAAACAATTTAGTATTTGCTCATTCCCGCGGTCGTTCCGATAGAGTGCCATCGGTCGACGGCCGGTACTCGGGAGACACATGACGGACATCACACAGACGCCGACACGGTCGGTCCCTGCCCGTCGTCCGGGCAGTCGCGAGCCAATAGCTCCCGCCGATTCAGCTCAGCTATGATGGACGTACAACGTCGCTTGACGGAGAAGAGAGCTATCAGGCACGTCGAAGCGCCGACGTCGATGCCAGTGTTCCGTTCCGTGACGCGGGTCTGGCACTTCCCCAGCGGAGACGTCCTGCTCGAACGTGCCGAACGTCGTGACTGTCTGATCCCGGACGTCGACCGGGTCAACGTTCCAGTACGTGGAACGGAACAGGTTGCGGACGCTGTGGCACTCGATACGAACACCGCTGTTCGGGTGACGGACAATACAGGAAACGTAGTTGTGTCAGAATTTGATAAGAATGTGAAGATAGGATAAGTGATTCGGAGCCAAGCGCGGTTGTAAGCCCCTCTTTTAGTGTTTACTATACCGAGTGATATAGTAATTTTCCTGGTAGAAATAGATAGCTTTTGGTATCTCGATGAATCCCGTGGATATATGTCTGATGTAAATCCGTACCAGAGTCTACGGACACAGATAGATGCAGCAGCACAATATTTAGACATTTCAGAGGGACAGCTGGAACGGCTGAAAACTCCCGAGCGGATACTGGAGACGAACCTGTCTGTCGAGATGGACGACGGGTCGGTCGAGGTGTTCCGTGCGTACCGGTCACAGTTCAACGGTGACCGCGGCCCATACAAGGGCGGAATCCGCTATCACCCGCAGGTAGACCGGGACGAGGTCAAGGCGCTCTCCGGCTGGATGGTCTACAAGACGGCGACGGGCGATATCCCGCTCGGCGGCGGGAAAGGCGGCATCGTCATCGACCCGAGTGACTATTCCGAGAGCGAACTCGAACGGGTCACGCGCTCGTTCGCGAAGGAACTGACGCCGCTGATTGGGGCCGACCGCGACGTGCCCGCACCCGACGTCAACACGGGCCAGCGCGAGATGAACTGGATCAAGGACACCTACGAGACACTCGAAAACACGACCGAACCCGGCGTCATCACCGGGAAGGACCTCGCAAGCGGTGGCAGCGAAGGCCGCGTCGAAGCGACCGGGCGTTCGACGGTCGTCGCAGCGCGTGAAGCCTTCGAGTATCTCGACAAGGACCTCGAAGGCGCGACGGTCGCAGTCCAGGGCTACGGGAACGCCGGCTGGATCGCGGCGAAACTCATTCACCAGATGGGTGCCAACGTCGTCGCCGTGTCCGATTCGAGCGGGGCTATCTACAGCGAAGCGTCGTTCGACCCCGTCGCAGTCAAGGACTACAAACGCGAAACCGGGAGCGTCGTCGGATATCCGGACGCAGCGGAGGAACTCACGAACGAGGAACTGCTCACGCTTGATGTCGACTTGTTGATCCCGGCCGCACTCGAGAACGCCATCGACGAGTCCCTGGCACAGGACATCTCCGCCGACGTCATCTCTGAGGCCGCAAACGGCCCGATTACCCCCGCAGCGGACGACGTTCTCAGCGACCGCGAGACGCTGGTCATTCCGGATATCCTCGCGAACGCAGGCGGCGTCATCGTGTCGTACTTCGAGTGGGTCCAGAACCGACAGCGCTTCTACTGGTCCGAAGAGCGCGTGAACGAGGAACTGGACTCGATTATCGTCGACCAGTTCGGGAACCTCGTCGACGCCTACGAGGAGCGGAACCTCCCGTCGCTCCGAACCGCCGCGTACGTCGTCGCACTCCAGCGGGTCATGAACGCTGGCGAGCAGCGCGGCACCTGGCCATAGGCGAGTCCCAGACCACGGTCAGTCGCGCATCGCTGCCATGTTTGAGAGTCCTCTGTCACCAAACGACACGATATTAAGGCCGTCCAGCGACGAGGGGCACTATGCCAACCGACCGCGTCACCGTCTCTCTCGACGAGGAGACCAAGGAGACGTTAGAGGATCTGACCGACCGAACTGGGGAAAGTCAAAGCCAACTGATCCGCGAGGCAATCGCGTTCTACGCGGCGAACTTCGACTCGGCGCACGCGAGCGACAGCGACCACCTCCAGACGTACTACGAGATGCTCTCGACGGGCGAACATGTGCTTCTGGATATCGACTTGCTGCACGCACTCCTGAGCCAGTTTAGTGATCCAGCACAACGTGACGAGGGGGTTCTCGAAATGATCGATCAGGTAGCCCAATACCACGCACAGGAGTACGCCGAGCGGTTCGATTCACTCGAAGACGTTCTCGAATGGCTCTCGCTGTGTGGGTTCCTGACCGTTCGACGGGACGAAAAAGGGAGTTTCCACGTTGTTTTCCCATCCGAGTCGGTGCGATGGTTGATGATCCGGTTCATCCGCGGTAGCATCACCGACCTCCCGTTCGAAATCGAAATCGAAGAGAGCGTTTCGAAGGTGCTGTTGCGAGAACGCTAGCAGTGAATACCCCCGCCCGGGACGCAAACCGACTCGAATCCGGAGATAGGGTATTTCGTACTCGTTCACACATCTGGTGACACGTACACAGTGTTCATACGACCGATGTGCCGACTACACACAGGTCTTAACAATGTTTTTTATTACCTGCTGGGACCGTGACAGTGGCTATCAAAACTAACAATCATGAGCATTACAAAACGACTCAAAGCCGTCGGTCCAGGAGCGATGGTCGCGGCCGCGTTCATCGGCCCAGGCACGGTCACGACTGCGAGCGTCACCGGGGCGGAGTTCGGCTATGCGCTCCTGTGGACAATGGTCTTCTCGATTGGGGCAACGATCGTTCTCCAGGAGATGAGCGCGCGACTGGGCCTTGTCTCGGGCGAAGGACTTGGTGAAGCACTTCGAGAGCGGTTCGACAATCAGATCGTCGAGTACGTGAGTATATTCCTCGTTGTCGGCGCGATCGGCATCGGGACCGCCGCCTACGAGGCCGGGAACATCCTCGGCGGTGCCGCAGGGCTCGCAACGATCACGGGTATCGACTCCACGGTGTGGGGCGTCGTGATGGGGCTCGTCGCCGGACTCCTGCTCTACACTGGGCGCTATAAGCTGATCGAGAAAGCGCTCATTGGGCTGGTCGCCGTGATGGCGGTCTCGTTCGTGGCGTCGGCGATCCTCATTGGTCCCGATCCCGGTGCGATTGCGATGGGGTTCGTCCCCGGTATCCCCTCGGGGTCGCTGTACCTCATCACCGGCCTCATCGGCACGACCATCGTCGGGTACAACCTGTTCCTGCACGCGAGTAACGTTCAGGAGCGGTGGAGCGGTCCCGAGGATATCGGCCACTCGCGTATCGACACGGTGCTGTCTATCGTCGCAGGCGGCGTCATCACGATTACGATCATGGTGACCGCGGCCGCAGCGTTCGAGCCCGGAACGCAGATCAGCGATATCGGCCGGATGGCCGAACAGCTCCGACCCATCGCCGGGCCGTACGCCGAACTGTTCTTCAGCATCGGCATCTTCGCCGCTGGGTTCACGAGCGCAACGACAGCACCGCTTGCGGGCGCGTGGGCGACCACAGGTGCGTTAGGCTGGGATTCAGATATGCAGAGCACACAGTTCCGTGCCGTCTGGGGGACCATCCTCGGTGTCGGAGTGCTTTCGGTGTTGCTGGGTGGCAGTCCCGTCCAGATCATCGTGTTCGCACAGGTGGTCAACGGGATTTTATTGCCGATCGTCGCGGTGTTCCTGATATACGCGATGAACCAGCGGGACCTCCTCGGTGAGTACACGAACGGGTCGATAGCGAACGCCCTCGGCGCTATCGTGACGCTCATCGTCGTGTGGCTCGGGGTTCGGACGCTGCTCAGCGTCGCGGGGGTACTGTAGATGGGAGATCGGAGAATCGGTGTCGACGTCGGTGGAACCTTCACCGACGTGACGCTGTCGCTCGACAGCACGCTCGTGACCGCGAAAGTCCCGAGCACCGAAGACCAGAGCGAGGGCGTAATCGCCGGGATCGAGAAGGCCTGCGAAGCGGCCGACATCGACCCGGAGAGCGTGACCGAGTTCTCTCACGCGATGACCGTCTCGGTCAACGCACTCCTCGAAGAGGACGGCGCAAAGACCGCGCTCGTCACGACCGACGGGTTCCGGGACGTGCTGGAAATCGGCCGCCAGGATCGCCCGTCGCTGTATGACCTGTCCGCGGAAAAGCCGACACCGCTGGTTCCCAGACGCCGACGCTTCGAAGTGTCCGAACGGACGACCACCGACGGTATCGAAGAGCCCGTCGACGAGGCCGAAGTCCGGGCAATCGCCGCGCAGTTACGCGAGCTGGATGTCGAGTCCGTCGCCGTCTCGCTCTTGCACGCGTACGCGCACCCTGAAAACGAAACGCACGTCGCAGACATCCTGCGGGACGAACTCGACGTTCCCGTCTCGGCTTCCCACGAAGTCCTCGCCGAGTTCCGCGAGTACGAACGAACCTCGACGACGGCCGTCGACGCGTACGTACGGCCGGCGATTGACCACTACGTCAGTCACCTCACCGACCGGGCCCGAGAGCTCGGGGTTCCACAGCCCCGTATCATGCAAGCCAACGGCGGCATCACCGACGCCGATACCGTCAGGCGGAACGCTGTGACGACGGTTCTCTCGGGCCCTGCCGCCGGCGTCGTGGGGGCAGGGTCGATGGCGGCCGACGAACAGGACGGGCTGGTCACGTTCGACATGGGCGGGACCTCTAGCGACGTGAGTCTCGTCCGCGACGGCGAGGCCGAACGGACCACGGAGGGCGTCATCAACGAGCGGCCGATCAAGACGCCGATGGTCGATGTCGAAACAGTCGGAGCCGGCGGCGGGTCCATCGCCTGGGTCGACGCCGGGGGGGCACTCCGGATCGGACCACGTTCCGCCGGGGCCGACCCCGGCCCCGCCTGCTACGGGAAGGGCGGGACTGAGCCGACCGTCACCGACGCCAACCTCGTGCTGGGCTACATCGGTGCAAGCACCAGCCTGGGTGGGGAACTATCGCTCGACGAGGACGCGGCATACGATGCACTCGCGGACCTTGCCGACGAGGCAGGACTCGGCGGTCCACTGGAAGCCGCCCGGGGCGTCTATCGCGTCGCGAACGCGAACATGACCCGCGCCATCCGCTCTGTCACCGTCGAGCGTGGGTACGACCCGCGGAAGTTCGGCCTCGCCGCATTCGGGGGTGCCGGGCCGATGCACGCGGCGTCCATCGCGGACAGCCTCGATATCGACCGGGTCGTGATTCCGCGCGCCTCAGGCGTGTTGTCGGCATATGGCCTGCTCGCAGCCGACGAGAAGCGCGACGCAGTACGGACGTATCAGCGCTCGCTCGGCGCGGTCGACCCCGACGATGTCGACGCGGTCTACGAGGAATTATCCGAAGAACTGCTGGCTGAAGTCAGCGACCGCGAGGCGGCGACAGTGCGACACTCAGCCGACCTCCGGTATGCCGGCCAGAGCTTCGAACTCACCGTGGACGTCGACCGGCC
The DNA here is from genome assembly GCF_008728975.1 of Haloarcula sp. CBA1131. Lineage (NCBI taxonomy): Archaea > Methanobacteriati > Methanobacteriota > Halobacteria > Halobacteriales > Haloarculaceae > Haloarcula > Haloarcula sp. CBA1131. The sequence continues at coordinate 253,217 of NZ_RPCY01000002.1, read as the reverse complement.
GTTCGACACCGCAGACGCCCGCGAGCGGTTCGGAGCAGCCCACGAGTCCGCGTACGGGTATCGGGCAGACGAATCCGTCGAACTGGTGAACTGTCGCGTGACGACGACCGTCGAGCGGAGCGCACCGACGGTCGAGTACGATGCCGATGGCGACCCACAGAAGGGCTCTCGTGAGGCGGTGTTCGCCGATGAGGTCCGCGAAACCCCGGTTTACGAGCGGCCGAAGTTGCCACCACGGGACGAAATCGACGGCCCCGCGATTGTCGAGGGCGATGAGAGCACAATCGTCATCCCACCGGCCTGGAATGTCCGGGTTCGCGATGACGGGACGCTGACAGCAGAGGTGAGCGACGAATGAATGACGAAGCCACCACATCGAGTGCCGAACAGGAGACGATCGACCCCGTAACGCTGGAGATCCTCAGGAACCAGCTAGAAAGCGTTGCAACAGAGATGGGACATGTGCTCATCCGTGGGGCCTACTCCCCGAATATCAAGGAGCGACAGGACTGTTCGACGGCGCTCTTCGACGCGTCGGGTCGGATGGTCGCACAGGCGGAGCATATTCCGGTCCACCTCGGCGCGATGCCCGACGCGGTGGATATTGTCCTCCAGAAGGACCCGAAACCGGGCGACGTCTTCATCGTCAACGACCCGTTCGCTGGCGGGACACACCTCCCGGACATCACGCTCGTCTCGACGATCGCGCCCAACGACGAGATAGTCGGGTACGCCGTCTCGCGAGCCCATCACGCCGACGTGGGCGGGAGTTCGCCGGGAAGTATGCCACCGGGTGCACAGGAGATTTACGAGGAAGGGCTTCGACTGCCCGCGGTTCGACTCGTCGACGGCGGCGAGCCCAACGAGGCGGTCCACGACCTCATCCGTGCCAACGTCCGGACACCGGACGAGCGCGAGGCGGATCTGCGAGCCCAGCGCGCCGCGAACGCCCGGGCCGAGGAACGCATCGGTGAACTCCTCGAAGAACACGGGGCGACCCTGCTCGACGCGTTCGATGCTGTCATCGAGTACTCCCGCGAGCGGGTCGAAGCTGAACTCGACGGGCTCCCGGACGGGACGTATCGAGCGCAGGATATCCTCGAAGGCGACGGCGTGACCGATACCGACATCCCGATTGAGGTGGCCGTCACCATCGATGGGGCCTCGATAGCTGTCGACTTCGATGGGACCGCCGACCAAGTGGCGGGCAACCTGAACGCGCCGCTTTCGGTCGCGAAGAGCGCGGTCTACTTCGTCGTCCGAGCGATAACCGACCCGGAGATTCCGCCGAACCACGGCTGTTACGAGCCGGTATCCGTGTCCGTACCTGAAGGGTCGATACTCGACCCGAAGCCGCCAGCAGCGGTCGTCGGTGGCAACGTCGAGACCAGCCAGCGCGTCATGGACGTCACGCTGGCGGCGCTTGCCGAAGCAGTCCCCAACAAGGTTCCTGCCGGTGGACAGGGAACGATGAACAACCTCATCATCGGCGACCGAACCGGCGATTTCACGTATTACGAGACAATCGGCGGCGGGTTCGGTGCCAGGCCCGAGAAGGACGGGATGGACGGCGTCCAGGTTGGAATGACAAACACGCTCAACACGCCCGTCGAAGCGATGGAGACCGAGTATCCGCTCCGGGTCGAGCGGTACGCGCTGCGTCCGTCGAGCGGCGGCGACGGCCGATACCGTGGCGGCCTGGGCCTCGAACGAACCGTCACCGTCGAGACAGACGCCACCGTGTCCCTACTGACGGAGCGCCGGCGGACGGCCCCCGCTGGAATCGACGGCGGCGAAGACGGCGCGACAGGGGAGAATCTGGTCGACGGCGAACCGGTCCCCGCGAAGGCCTCCGTTGACGTCGAGGCCGGGACGACCGTCTCAGTCCGAACGCCCGGTGGCGGCGGGCACGGTGACCCAGCAGAGCGGGACCCGGCAGCGAGGGAACGTGACCGACGCGACGGAAAGGTAGACGACGAGTGACGCTGGTTCGGTCGCTCCCTACCAGAACGCGACCGACCCGTGAAGTGGGTATTGCGAGTGCTACACTCATATGCGGGCGGCACTGGTGTATCTCCCACAGTGCAAGCTGACTGTCCACTCGGTCTGAAACGCGTCGTGAAGAGGTGCCACCGACGGTTAGCTATCTGCCGTGCCGATTGCCTTCTGTACACCGAGCCAGTTCGTGATGGAGCCGTCGGGACCGGTGAGTGGAACTATCGTCACTCGGTTTTTGAAGCGTGTGCCGTCCGCCCGGTAGTTCCATAGTTCGACGGTCCGCTGTTCCCAGATGTCGATACCCTCCTGAAGGGTTGCGACCGCCTCGAGGTCTGTTGCTGGCCCTTGCAGGAGGCGGAGATTCTTGCCGTGGAGTGCGGTCAGCGAGTAGCCCGTCATTTCTCTGAACGTCTGTGTCGCATATCTGAGCGGATTATCTTGGTACGCAGGTCCCGTGAGTGTCAGGCCCAGCGGTGCCGTCCCAAGTCGCACCATTTTCCTGATAATCTTTCGCTCGAAGGCAGTCACAGAGCCGAGCTTGAGCGCATCGAGGTTCTGAAAAATGTCTGCCGGCGACTCGTCGGCAGGGTGTGGATCGACAGTCCGGAGCTGGTGTGTTTCGACAAGACCCGGAAGCCGCTGGCGAAACCGCTCGTCGTCAAGCAACATGGTTTCGATAAGTGCGTCCCTCAGTTCGGCCATGATCGCAGTCGCCAGTTCTAGCTGCCGGGAACACAAACACCCGTCGATATCCGGGTTTGTAGCCGATCAGCCGTGCCATTCATGCTGGTATAGCCCCTGTTTCAGAGACACACGGCACCTACGAAATCAATGTCTAAACCCGAGTACCCAGTGGCCAGCCTTCCGACGCCCAGTGAGACGTACGGTCCCAGTGATGCTGTAGCTCTCCAACTCGAAGCGCTGGAAACGAACGACGACCCGTTTGAAAACGCGGGTATCATGACGGCGTACAATTTCGCCTCCCCAGCCAACCGCCGCTCGACTGGGCCACTGGACCGATTTATAGCCATGGTCGAGTCACCGCAGTACCGTCCGATGATCGACTTCGGAGAGGTCATGTGAGGCCCTGTCGAGCGAAACGAGAACTACGCTGAACAGCGGGTGACGATTACGGGGCCGGATGGACGAACGACCACGTACGAGTTCGGTCTATCAGTGCAGTCCGTCGGCAAGTTCCGAGGCTGCTGGCAGACTGACCGTGTGGTAGTGGTCTGAACTTCCCTAACGAGAGGCCCTAGCGTTACAGAACATCGTGAACTGCGCTTCAGTGGTTAATCGCCCCCCAGTTCCGGGTGTTCAGCCGTTTCGATGTGACAGTCGTACGCCCCCATGCAGGGATTTTCGCATCCATGCCCCCCAGCGTCGACAAGAGTATGCACCCAGGATTGGGTTGAATAACCTTGTATTGATAGTTATTTTCGATAGTTTTGTAATATACGTATATAAATAGGTATCTTTATATTTGTGATTGGATTTTTAAAGGTACTTACCGCCTATTTCGGTTGAGATATCCGAAGACGTCGATATTTGTCACCAATGAGTGAGTATATCCGGTTCGGTGGACTCGAATGGTGCCTGTGATTCCGAATCGCAGTGAGGTCCGGGGTACTTACCCGCTATCGCCGGGCAGTGCGCTCAGTCACTATCTGCCGGCGCAGCCACATTACTCGGAGTCTGGCTGTCAGTCTCGGTCTCGGTATACGTGATTTGCCAGCCGGTAACTCCCATGAGAATGAGGATAAGCGGCGAAAGGAAGCCCAAGAAGTAGTAGGGGGCGTACTGGAACGTACTGACGCCAAGCGTTCCGGCCATGAACACCGCGCCGCTATTCCACGGAATGAGCGCGCTCGTGACGGTGCCAGAGGACTCAATTGCCCGGGAGAGGTTTTCGGTCTTGAGGCCCTTCTCTTCGTAGAGGCTCCCGAGCGTCACGCCGGGAACAACGATACTGATATACTGTTCTGCCGCAAGGACATTCATCGAGACTGATGACAGGACCGTGATTCCAGTGAGGCTACCGACGCTGTCACTGAGCTGGCCGAGGTGATGTGCCAGGACAGCGATAATCCCAGTGCATTCGAACAGACCACCCAGTGCGAGTGCGGCGATGGCAATTGTTACGGCCCATGCACCGCCGACCATCCCACCGCTTGCGAGGAGGCCGTTCACGAGCTCCATCCCCGTTTCCGGGCTTGTTCCGCTCTGTGCGACGGTCCAGACCGATGTGAACGAGTTCCCCTGAAGCACGGCCGATGTTATCGCACCAGCAAAGACACCAGCACCAAGAGCTGGAATCGCGGAGATACCGTATATCGCCAGCCCAAATGTGACGAGAAGCGGGAAGAAAGCGAGCGGAGAGATAGTGAACGAACCCGTGAGCGCCGTCTGTATCTCGGCGATGCGGTCCACGGGAATCGCTCCTGACGCGCGGATGCCGAGACCGGCGTACAGGACAACAGCAATGGAGAAGGCAAGGAAAGTGCCTGCCCGCATTGCGTTAATGTGGTCGTACAGGTCAGTGTTTGTCACCGCCGAAGCGAGGTTTGTCGTGTCCGAGAGTGGTGACTGTTTGTCTCCCGTGTATGCACCTGTGAGGATTGCGCCCGCGGTCATCGGTTCAGGGAGTCCAAGTCCCGATCCGATGCCTATGAAGGCAACACCGAGCGTCCCCGCTGCGGTCCATGATGAGCCGATGGCAAACGTTATCGCTGCAGTAATGATCGCCGTGAGCGGCAGGAACACTATCGGGTGCAGCAGGTCAAGCCCGTAGTACATGAGCGTCGGAATCGTTCCGGCCTGTATCCAGGTCGAGATGAGAGCGTAGACGATAAACAGGATAAACACGACCTGAATGCCCATTAGCAGCGTATGTGTAATCCCGGAGTACATCTCGTCCCAGGATATATCGAACCGGTAGTAACTGAACAGCCCAGTGAATGCAATGCCCCAGAGGAGTGGGAACTGCGGGTCAAGTCCATAGATGCCGATACCAATGCCCAGCGCGGTTAGCATCCCGATAATAGGGATCAGCGCTTCTCCCAGAGAGGGTCGGTCTTCGGGATCAATATCGTCGTACAACTTGATGTCGAATTCGGAGCTCATTCTTATTGAGTCGATTACTTATTGTCTGTATCGTTTTCTTCCCAGCAGTGTGCGTGTGCATTCAGTTTTCCGACGTGTATGCTTTGAAGCGACTTCTCAGTCGCTATACGGCTAGCTTGGCGACTAAGCCGACTTGTCCAACAGCGCATATCGTTTGCTCCATTGACAGCGTCATTAATAAAAGTTCATGTAGAGAGCGGTCGCGAAACTGTTTCTGGGTCAGATTGTGCTGGACTGCGGAGTCCACCTTACTGAGCGATCATACCGGTCGGATCAGTATGTGCTGTCGAAAGCGGTCGCACCGACAAACTGTACGTTCGATATACCAAAATCATATAACCTGATAAACGAGACTCAACATATGACTGAACGCGAACCGCCGACTGCAACTCGACAGATCAAGTCGATTCAGACTGCGAGCGATATCCTGCGCGAGATTCAGTCACAGTCTGAAGTGACACTTGCGGACCTCTGTGATGACGTAGACGTTGCCAAAAGTACATTGCATACGTATCTACAGACACTTGTTGCAGAGGGTTTTATTGACAAATCAGACGGCGTATATCGGTTGGGGCTGCGGTTCGTCCCACTCGGTGAAAGCGTCCGGAATCGGGTCGACCTCTATCAAATCGGAAAGGAGGAAGTAGAACGGTTAGCCGAAGAGACCAGTGAATGGGTTCACCTCACAGTTGCGTACCGGAACAGGGAGGTAACACTGTACGAGCATAATGGAGGAGAAACAGTAGCCATGGATTATCAACGGCGTACCAGGGAGTCCCCACAATATCTCCACTGTACTGCGACGGGAAAAGCGCTGCTGGCACATTTCGATGAAGCCCAAGTCACTGATATACTGGCCAGTGAAGAACTCGTTCAGCAGACAGAAAAAACGATTACTGATCCAGACGAACTGCGCGAGAGACTCGCAGAAATTCGAAGGAAGGGGTACGCCATAAACGATGAGGAGGAAATCCGGGGTATGCGCTCCGTGGGCGCTCCGATACAGGACGTGGACGGAGCAGTTTGTGGTGCGATCAGTGTAACCGCACCGAAAATGCGACTGTCCGGTGAATACCTCAATAGTGACCTTCCGGAGCTAGTGATGGAGGCAGCAAACATCATCGAGGTCAATTTAGAGTCTGCGGCCGCCCGGAGTAAATAGTGTTCACATATATCGAAGGCTACCATCGCTACTGCACTACGTCGTGAAGATATAGTTGAGTCCAGAAATGGCACAAGAAGGCATTAATCCGGAACTGTAGTTCAGATGCGCTCTATCTGAATACTCGAGCGGTGACGGGCATCCAGTCCTTCTCAGGGACACCCTGTGATACGCTCCCTTCTGTAGCAATCTGAATGGCTGGATAGCTTGACGCTCGTGTCGAGTTCGCCTATCAGATTCCGTTATTAGAGTGGCTAATGCATCGGTTTGAGGCCCCTTCGATCAGCGGTCCTTCTCCGCTTGTGAACCATACGCCCAGTTTCAATCGCTGTTGTACCGTCTTGGAGCGTTTTAGTCGGCTCGAATTCCAGTCTTATTTGTTTATTCCGAACTAAGTCTGCTTGCTGACGCCAGAGGCGCTACATCGCCGTCGGCAAACTTTGTCTCCTCTGTGTGTGCGCTTCGGTCGCGCATCAACCAGTGCAGCGGGAGAGTAAGGCAACTGAGATTCCATTCGGTATAGTCAAAGTATCGCCAGGGCTCAGGAGGCAACCAGATCTGCTGCATGGGCTGTATATTCACTTCCATTCCCAGCCAGCGGGTCAGACGGTCATGACCTGATCGGTCAGCCGAGACTCACACGCCGAGATCGTCATTGTTTGTCAGCAGTCCCGATCCTACTCATCAAATGCTACACCCTGACTCAGGGGAGCCGATGTATGCGGTCAAATTGATAGAGTGACGTGATGCGTGGCTAAGCATTCGGAACGGTCAGAGGTACCCGTTCCTGAGCACAATAACACAGGTACAATCGTTATATATTCTCACACGACACGCGGAATTTGATTAACGGGGTTCGACCCTCTTGTTATTAATTAACACTATTAACTATATCTTAGTTAACTATATCTTAGATAGCCGAACACCAATCCAAGTGTGGATTGACAAATTGAAAGTCAAAATGTGCAATTATACAAATCGTTTGGAGAGTGTACAATGACTTTTTCAAATTTGATGGAGATAATTGACTTTAGTGGCTATATAAGCCCTTTTCTATAGATAGAACGTCGCTTCTTGAACAATATCTGTTTAATCTACTTAGAGTAATCGGAAAGACGACGCTGAATCACCAATCTGGAGTCACGGCCGGTCCACATCGCCGGTGATGCCATCGGACTGGCGAACCCCCTGACTGGCTTCGGAATGGGACACGCGGCGCGGTCCGGCCGAGCGGCCGTAACGCCTTCGTACAGCAGGAGTCGTATAGACGCAGGTTGTTGTGCCAGAACTTCTGGACGAAAGCTGTCACTGGTGTGGCCTCACTCATTCATGACACATCGGACTGGAGGGAATAGCCAGTCTATCGAAGGTGGACATCGAGTATCAGGAGAGTTTCGAACCGCAGCAGCCCGGGGATATCGTAAGCGCTGTTCGGGCATTATCTAGCGCACTGAGCCAGGTATAGACGCATTTGGGTGGACACACCTGTTCGATTCGGAAACCGCTAGTGCCGGTTTGACCTATCGGTGGTAACTCTCGAAAGCACTTGACGCCCGCCACCGGCAGATCTATAATTGTCTTTGGGAGAAGGGGCGAACCGTCCGACAGGTATCGGCCACAGCGATTGTTGTCGTAGGAACAGTCGAGATATCTCGAAGAGAGAACTATACGTATTAGCTCGCCTCAGTACGTACAGCCGCTAATCGAACTCATCAGCTATTCGACCTATCGACACCCCATAGCCATTCCGCATGGCTAATCGAATTGGCCATACTGTATACCCACACAATATGGCTAATCGGTATAGTTATACGGTATAGCCCTTCCGCATATTCAAAAGAGATAGTTAGTTGGGATAGTTATATGAGCTAGCGGGTGAAGGTAGGCAGTTGACACAGTTAGCAGTCCAGTTTCGTTCGGTTAGGTATCGAGAAAGGACTGCAAAAGCAAAAGACAAAGCCGGGACAGAACGCGATGGTATGCGCTCAATAGCTATTGTGGACTTAGCGAGACGCGGCCGACTGCTCCCAGTCGTACCCCCACTCACGGAGCTTTTCAGCGACAAGGTCCGGATTGTCCATGGCAACGACGAGAGCCGCTTCCAGCGCGTCGGTCTTGTACACATCCTCACCGACTGCGTCTTCTAGATTACGGAGGAAAGTGGATTCGCGCTCCTCGACCTCGGGGCGAATGAAGATCGGCCGTTGCTTGCGGTCTTGCTTGACTGAGTCACGCCGGAATTTGTATGGGATGTCTGGTTGGGTCGCCGTTTCTACGTCGGCGGGTTCAGTTTCAACATCCATCACCTCATCCTGCTGCTCGTCCGATTCTGGCCCTGGATCCGAATCGGTCTCCGCAAACGGATCGTCGCCGGAGCCGGATTTCATGCTGTTGCCTCCTGTTCGCGAGTCTGTCGGAGATGCGCAGCTAGCTCTTCGAACTGCTCCAGCGTTTCGATTTCGTAGTCACGTTCCCGACTCCGGTGTTCTTCAATGTATTTGAACGCTGAACACTGTTTGCGCCAACAGCCTTCAAGCAAGGACGTCCGCTCCCGGAACACGACAGGTATATCGTACGACTCCGCACGGAGCCGTTTGAGCATCTCCTCTTGATCGTTGGTCCCTTTGAACCGATTCGGTACAGCAGCTAACACGCCCACGTTGATATCTAGCGTGTCTTCAAGCCCGGTCACGAGGTCTGCGAGGCCCTCGACGGACTGTTGGCCTTTCCCGCTGGGTTCAAACGGGATAACGAGGTTCCGCGTCGCGTGCAATGCGTTGTACAGTTTCACGTCCGCGGTCGCAGGCGGGTCGATGATGACAGTGTCGTACTCAGACGGAACGCCCGCGTCCTTTAGCACACGAAGGAGCTGGACGTTCGGGTTCCAGTTCTCACCGAAGTCCGCCGCTTCCTCCTCACGACGCCGCAGATGTTTCGAAAGGACCTCCAGAGAGTTGTGTGCGGGAAGGACATCGACACCCTCTGAGGTCTCAATGAGGTCAGTGAACGGCCCGCGTGGCCGTTCGACGAGGTGTCGTACTAAACTGTCGGCCTCCGAGTCCGTTCGGCGGTCCGCGACGTCGAACAGGAACGAGAGGCTCCCCTCCTGTGGATCCATATCGATTGCCAGTACGTCGTGACCAGCACGGGCGTCGGCTACGGCGAGGTTCGCCGCCATCGTTGTCTTGCCGACACCGCCGGCCTCACTGTACACGGTGTAGGTCAGCATACCGTATCGGATTCACCGCACAGATATAAAGATTAGTCAGACGGTATAGCTATACGGTATAGCCAGCTGGCATCTCTACAGCGGTCTCGCAAAACGCGGGCTACTCGACGAACAGCCCTGCGAGCGTCTCGCGCATCTCCGCCCGCCGGTGAGACCGGGCTTCAGACTCCGAGAGGTAGTTATCGAGTACGACTTGTGCAGACGCCGAGCCCTGCTCCGCTGCGACGTCTTCGAACCGTTCCGCAACCCGCCTGACAGCAGCGCCGTACGTAGTGTACCAGAATCGACGGCCGGTTTTTGGCGTTGGCGTGTCGCCGTCGACAGTGACATCTGCGGCCTCAGCCACTGATTTGAACCGTCGTCGGACGGTTTCGGCGGTTAGATGGCCAGTGGCTGCGGACGGAGAGGGCAAGAGGTAGCCACTCCACTCTGGATCGGCAAGCGTCTCTATACGGCGTTCTACCGTCTCCAGACCGGCCAGGAGAGCCACGGTCCCAGGACCATTTTTCCGCTCGCCGTCACCGAACTCTATGTACGGATGCGAGTCATCGTCCGGATCGAGGTTGAGCTGTCGAATATGTAGCGATGCGACTTCACTCGGGCGAAGCCCCCAACCGCAGCATGCGACCACGATGAATCGATCCCGTAGCTCACTCGCTGCTCCATACAAGCGTTGGACGGCGGTTCTATCGAGTGCTTTGTTGTCCCAGGACGGGGTTCTATCCCATCCAAACCGGATTTCGAGGTCAGCCAGTGGATTGTACGCGGCGTTTCCGAACATCACCAGGTGTTTGTAGAACTGCCGCGTGTCCTGAACGTATTTACGCCGTGACGCAAGCGTCGTCAGGGCATCGTCCAGTTGGTCCAGCGCATCAAACGTCGCCGCTACCCGATCCATCTCTGCAACGCGTTCGTCGGGATTCTCCAGCGGTGCGAGCAAATCTTTCGTATCGTGGATATTGGTATATACTTTCGCGTAGCGTCGTAGAATCGACCGCCGTGTGTCGATTGTCGCGTCAGCACGCCCACGTCGAGTCGAAAGTTCCTCGAGGTACCCCTCGATGGCCCGCTGGGTGTTGACAGAGAGGAAGTCAAATGATCCTGATGTCGTCGTGGCTTCTGGGACTCCGATCTCGTCGTAGAACTGCCCCGGGGACAGGTCGAATCGCCGTTGGAGATGCTTTACGAATCCCGGGAACTGTCCGTTCAGCCAGGTGTACGTGGGGGTTTCAGCGGTCGGGTCCAGCCCGTCGGTTTCCATCGTCGGTACGACGGTTTCGTGATAGAAAGACTCGCAGTCGGCTAAGTCCATCGTTGAGTAGCGAGTTTCAGTCATTGGATTTTGGGTGTGAACTGCAGTAACCGACGAACTGCTCTAGCTGGTTCGTCTGAATCACCGAGTTTTCGTATGTAGCGTATTTCCATCGTACGACTAATAGTTTGTCTTGTATTGTTTTCTCATGCAGAAACCCATAACAAGACAGATACAGATGGTCGCATTACCGCAGAACATAAACTATATAACGCTATATCAAATTCTGTGCTGTACAGGCTCGGTAGAAGTGTTCCACTGCGGTTTTATGCGGTTTAGGGCTCATCTCCACTCAAATTCCGTATACTCTGTGGCGGAGTCAAGCACAGGTTTCTCGTCTGTACTGAGAACAACCCCTTCATCGCTCTTCCAAAAGCACCAATGAGCAGGTAAGACCGACTACAGGATAGGGTATTCCGAGCGTGCGGTAGCTCCCGTAACTGTCACCGTCGGCTATTTGTGAAGGATTTCACAACACGGGGTGGGATATCGTGTAATGGCCAGACCAGCAGTATAGGACAGACTCAGCGGTTCTGAAATGTGGCTTACTCAAGGACCAAGCTCTCAGTTGTCACTCATCGGGACCGAACTCCTGGCAACCAAATCGGTCAATGTTCTCTGGCTGTGCACAGAGATAATCGAGCCGTTTTTCCATTTCAGACCGTGACATGCCCGCTTGGTTTTCTCGGGACTCCGCGAGCCGGGCTTGGCTGGCATTTAACATCTTTTCCTTCCTTTCTAGTTCCGAAACAAGTGTGTCTACGTCCTCGTTGCGTGTTTCTAACTGTTTGTTGAGGTCTGCAGCACGGGATTTTTCGGCCTTTCGGTCTTCTCGGGTCTCGTTCAGTTGTTCACGCAATTCCTCGTTTTCAGCGTGGAGGGCTTCGTTCTCTGTTTGTATGTCCTGTGCAGAATCCTGAAATGCAACTGTTGTCCCGACTATCCCACTGGTGGCCACCACAGTAGCGATGAGTAGCCAGGAACTGATATTGCGTGCAAGCGTAGTCACCGGTGAACCACCTCTGCTGTAGCCTGAATACTGTACTGGCGCCTCTCCCGGTGCAGCAGTAAAGGTTGAGTCATCATGTCCCAGCCTGATTGGTATGTGCTACTAATCGTAGTTCCCAGTTGGTTACATTTGGATAGCGATGAATCTCCAATAGTGCATCGACACTGGTGTAGAACCTAGACGAACTGACCGATTATTTCGTGTCCGTGATCGATGTGACCCACAGCATGCACCATCGCTACATAATTTCCGTGGGACTTCGGTGAATTCCAGTCAATACCTATTGGCGGAGATCTTCGGACCGAAGCTCTCCTTTTGCGTGCCATGTTCTGGGGCGGACGGCGACTACGATTGCAGTGGCGTATAGTAGTCCGACAGTGCCGATGACGACGACGCCGGGAAGCATACCGATAGCAGCGCTATCTGTCCACGAACCGGAACTGAACACGGTAATTCGTATGAGCCAGGCGGTTAGTAAGACAGTGAAAAGCGGCAGGTACACTCGTCGGAGTCGGTGCGCGATAGCTTCTTCCGTGCTAATTTTGATCGTCGGCTGTCGGTAATCGGCACTCAGTGACTTGCGCCAGTCCGGGTCGGCCACGCCTGCAGCGGGGTCTAACCCGTAGGCGAAGACGTTTGCTTGCAGTGTTCTAACTCGGCTGCGCCAGATATCGTAACCTCGGTATCGCCTGGCCTCGATGAACAGAAACACTGCAAGCGTGGCCGTTCCGATCAAGAGGATGTAATGCGGAATGTCCGGCCGCGAAAAGGCCCACGTAAGGATTGCAGAGATTACCAACACTGCCCAGTTGGTTGTCCGGTCGAGGCGCTCGCGCCAGAACTTCATCCGATGGATCTCGCCGCGGTAAAGATGGGCCATGGCTGAACTCGGACCCATATCCTCTTCTAGCAGGCCCTCGCCGACTTCCCGATGTGTCGAGTCGGTCGCGTCGACGTCCTTGTTTGAGACCCGTGTCATGAGTGGAAGATGAGCGACTGGAGATTCGAGTCGGTCGTGTGCTGGGCGGCCAGCGCCGAGTCGACACTATTGTCAGAATTTCTCCAGTCATAGTCAGGTAGTATATCTGCCGTAGCCGCCTGTTGAGGTCCCGTAGTCATCGTTGTGCGGACGTAGTGCTTGAGAACGTCCGTGCTCGCTTTTTCACCCGACGATAGCTCGTCAATGGTTTGTTTCGCCTTGACGACCGGCATCGGACAGTTCTCCCCGGTGACACCCAGCATCTGAGTAGGTTCGTGGTTGGCCATAGTATTGTTTCTTACTCTCAATACTACAGCCACATATAAAAACACAACGGTAGTGTCTCAGAAGGATATATACAATATACAAGCTTCCTTGGAGGGGGTTGCGGGATAGGTTTTGAAGTTTTGGAACGATAGAATTGTGCAATAATGGAAAGATACTGAATACTGTAGAGCGGTGCTCACTCAGGCACAGAGGAAGAACCGTCCACCTTCTCAACGTCCCGGTTACTTATTTTGATGAGAGAATCGGAATCCGTAGGATGACAGTCGTTCCCGTCGTCTCACTCGACTCGATATCGACGGTCCCACCTGCGATATCAGTTCCCCACACAACCAGTGCAAGCCCGAATCCGCTCCCGTGCTTTAGCGGCGTTTCCGAGCCATGTTCTACGAGAGCGAGCTCGTTGGAGTCAATACCGGGCCCGTTGTCTTGGACAGTGACCTGAACGTATTCGCCGTCCCGTTCGACCTCGATTGACACAACAGGGTCGGGAGAGGTATTGTGTTGAGCGGCGTTTTGAATGATATTCAGACAGACGACATCAAACAGGCAATCCACCGCGAAATCGGCCTGCCCGGAAGCATACTCGAACGTGACCTCGGGATACGCTTCGCTGGTCGAGTCGAGACACTCGTCGAGAATAGAGTTCAGGCTGAGAGTATCTCGTTCCTCCCGGCTTTGTTCAAAGATATCGATAACCGAACGGACTTTTTCCCCGAGTTCATTGATTTCGACGGCGTGTTCTTGCAGGGTTGCGGCCTTCGACTCACTATTGTGCGTGGCTAGATACGCAGCGTTACCGAGGATGACTTGCACGTTCGTTCGGATGTTGTGCCGGAAGACCCGGTGGAGAACCTCTAGCCGTTGCTGGTCACGGAGAAGGTTACTCACATCGTGTAAGGTAATGACCCGGCCGATAGTCCGATCATGGATATCTGTTACGAGACTTTCGGAGACGTCGTACGACTGGGACACCCCATTGGGACGGTAAATCGTTTGCCCGGCCTGTGTTGCGCTACCGAGCGCCGATAGATCCGGACTGATTTGTTCAAGTGGTCGGCCGAGGGCTTCGTTGGGCGTCGTCTGCAGGGCAGTGGTAGCTTGGTCATTCATATCGACGATATGGTCGTGCGTATCCAACACGAGAGCCCCTTGCTGCATCTGCTGAAACAGCGAATTGCGAGCATGGCGTATCGGCGTCGGATTTGCACCGAAGAGCTGGAACCTGGTGAGTGCGCCCAGATACGCGAGACCGGACACGGCAAAGGCAATCGGTGTCGGATCGACACCGGCAGATGGGAGTGAGCCCATCAAAAAGAGGACGTTCGTCACCCAGGGTGCCAGAAGACCGAGAAGGAGCGCTAAGCTCTGGCCGCGGAACGGGTCCACTTGACTCGTAACGAGTTTCAACAGCGGAAGTGCCCCGAGAAGGCCCAGCAGATACGTATAGCCGGCTATAATCCAAAACCAGACACCCGGCGTTCTGTTCAACGTCGCAATTCCATGTTCCTGAATGATGACCGAATTAGTGTACAGTAACTGGTGGGAGTGGCTCGTGAGTCCCAGAAAGACGGTAATTGCAGGGACGATCGAGTAGAGCAGGATGTGCTTGCGGGCCGTATACTCGGTATAGCCAGCATATTCGAGCGAAAAAAGCAGCCACGCTATCGGAATGATTGCAACACCGATCCAAGAGACATCGACCCAGAAAACCTTCGAGCTCAGCGTCGCTGCATCAATCCGGAAGATCAACGTGGCCGACCACCAGCACTGGCCTGCCAGGAGCAGAATAAGTGGGTCAGCGCCGGGTTCTGGGCGCTCTTTCCAGGCAAGGAGGCCGCCCGTAACGCCGACCGCAATCGTGGCGACCAACACCATCTTCATCAGCGTCAGTGAGAACACAACTATGTTGAAGATTAATCGGGCGCCATCGTTATAACCTATTTGCCTTCGAAAGTATCTAAGGTTGACAGAATCGCCATCAGAGGGCCGAATACTTGCGGAAGAGAGTTGCTTTACAAATAAAGGTAATTTATATGATAGTGCTACTGGCCGAGCAGTGGGAAGACCACAACAACAAACGCTGGTAAGCGAGTACACTCTGCTGCGACCGTAAGTGCACTCTCGTTTTCGGTTCGGTTAAGACAGAAGATGACGCCATTCAGGAAGAGCAAACTAACTAAGAGAACGACCGCTTCCCTGAGATTAATGATGTTTGCAACAAACGCAACACCGAGCAGAACCGCTGTTAGACCCGTGATTCCGTAGAGGATATACTTAGTCCAGCGAACACCGACCACAACCGGGAGCGTCCGGACGCCGATTTCGCTGTCACCCTCCTTATCGCGCACATTCGGGATTTCTGTATTGACGAACGTCGCCAATACGAAAAACAGGAACACGACACCGACCGCCGGAGAAGCGGGCGCACCAACGTACGTTAGCGGCAGACACACAATGACGAGCGCCCAGACTACAGCGACGAGAGTTGAATTGAGAAGGAAGACCTCTTTCAGTCGCTGGGTACCGCTCGGAAGGGTAGGGATCCAGTCACAGGCGTAGAGAATCCAGCACATACCCGGTAACAGCGATAGACCAAAGCTGATGGGCCCACCCAATGCAGACAGGGCCACAGCAAGGCCGTATGCGATAGCCGCCAGAACGTAGAAGCCGTTCTGATATCGGCGCACGAAGGCAGTCCGTGCGGGGGACGTTTTCGCATCAGTTTCTAAGTCTGCCAACCGGTCGTTGCCATACACTGCGAACGTGAGCAGTCCTGCCACAATCGGAGCCGGCGTTAGAGGGAGCGCCAGTAGTTCACTCACAAGGACTGCTTCCGCCATCGCAATAACTGCGAGATACACGGAACTGTAGAGAAATATATTCCTGACTGGTCTCGTCAGCGTAGCTAGTTTTGTAATCAAAGAGCGATTCCTCACGGACTCTATGTCAGGCTGCTTGCCTGGGTTTTGTGCATCAGTCGGCATAGCTGCAGTAGAATATCGGCGAACTATACAGTAAAGTCCTACCCTATATTAAATATCTTCAAAAGTCGAAGTAAGTTTGGTTTGGCTTCGTCGTGGATGAGAATATAGTCAAACGTGCGGAACATCTTCGTATCTATCCAAGCGCTGTCTGAGCAAGCGACCATGGAATAGATTGAGTGTAGACGGGTTGGACGATACTATCAATGGCCAGGTGGATACCACTCCGTGAGCAGTTCACCACGGGAGGCTCTGTTCGCTCTCGGACAGACTCACTGCGCGTCGATATCAATCTCGATCCCAACAATAGCGATAGTAGCCATTGAAAATCAATGCACACCTGATCGCACGATTGTAGTGCGATCAGTGTGTAACTCGTTTCAATTGTTACTATAGTCCAGAGAACCAGCGGCCGTCCCACATTGTGTGTTCGTCGTCCGACAGTACAGAGATCCAAAGTAAGCTTTTTCTACATTGTTCATCATCCAGATATGTGACTTCGACATCGACGCTTCGAGCGGTGAGTCGGGCTGCGAGCAAGTACTTCGTTGTCTGGGTAATCCTTCTGGCAGGGATCGCTCTCGTCAGGCCGGACCCGTTCGTCCCAGTGTTGGACTACGTGTCCCCACTGCTCGGGCTAATCATGCTCGGGATGGGGTTGACGCTCCAACCGGCGGACTTTCACCGGCTAATCGAGGAACCGGTCGATATCGGTATCGGCGCTGTCACGCAGTGGCTGGTGATGCCTGCCGCTGCGTACGGGCTGTATGTCCTCCTTGATCTTCCGGACGCTGTCGGTATCGGTCTCATTCTGGTCGGTGCCGCTCCCGGTGGGACCGCGTCGAACGTGATGGCGTATCTCGGTCGGGGTGACGTGGCGCTGTCCGTCGCGATCACGACGCTTACCACCCTTGCAGCGCCGATCGTGATGCCGGCCTGGGTAGTGTTTACCCTCGGCGAACAGATCAACGTCACCTTTGCGGAGATGTTTCAGAGCATCATTCAGATCGTCATCATTCCGGTGTTGCTCGGGTTCACAATCCGGTATTTGCTGGACCGCTATTCGCCCAAAGCCGCTGAAATCGGCACCGACGTGTTCCCAGTTATCAGTGTCGCCGCGATTGTTGCGATTGTCGCTGGCGTCGTTGGCGCGAACGTGGACAACATCCTCACGGCTGGTCTGCTTGTGCTCGTGGCGGTCGTCGCCCACAACGCGATCGGGCTTGGCTCGGGATACGGTGTCGGGCGGGCAACTGGAATGCCGAAAGACCGCGTTCGGACCTGTACATTCGAAGTGGGGCTGCAAAACAGCGGTCTAGCCGTCGCGCTGGCGACAACGCTATTCGAGCCTGCAGCCGCACTCATTCCGGCGCTGTTCAGCGTCTGGCACAACATCACCGGGCCGGCGCTGGCAAGCTTCTTTAGCTGGCAGGACGACGGACAGAAATCCGTCGAGGCTGTGCCAAGCGACGACTGAGGCTCGCTCCCCACGGTAACCCGATTTTCGGTGGTATCAAATCCGCTCATCCAGTGGTGAGCGACCGGGCCGTACGGACATGGAGGAGCCGGAAAGCGGGGGACCCGTTCGGCTCTCTCAACAAACAGAGTAATCGTACCCCCCGAACCGTCTGACGACTAGATCAGTGATGTCGATTCTGACGAATTCTGGATGTCTGAGTGGTGCTGCCACCGGTCACGGTTCCCGATCAGTATCCGGAACGTCCTCGGGAACAGGACCAACAGTGGTGTGTGCCGCCTGCGCGTCGGTGACCGGGTCAATTGGAATCACCTGAAGCCCATACTCGGTTTCCAGAACCGCCGCTTCGATCTCGAAGACGTCAGCAAGCAACTGTTTCGTGACCACCTCCTCTGGCGGGCCGCGGGCGTACATCGAGCCGTCCTTGAGTGCGACGATGTTGTCGGCGTACCGCGCTGCCTGTGCGATATCGTGGAGTACGAGGACGACCGTTATCTGACTCTCATCCCGGAGCGTTTCGACTATCTGCATCACTTCCAGCTGGTGCTGTGGGTCGAGGAACGTCGTCGGCTCGTCCAACAGCAACACGTCCGTGTCCTGAGCGATTGCCATCGCAATCCAGACGAGTTGCTTCTGGCCGCCGCTCAGGCTGTCGACATCGCGGTCACGGAGGTTCTCAATGCCGGCAAGTTGAATCGCGTCGTCGACGGCGGCTCGGTCCTCGTCGGACAGCGACTCGAAGAACCCAGTATGTGGGTACCGTCCGCGCTCGACCAGATCACCCACCGAGATACCGGTCGGAACGACGTTCTCCTGGGAGAGCAAGCCGAGTTTGCGTGCGAGTTCCTTGGACCCGAACTCGTCGATCGTCTGGCCATCGACAAAGACGGTTCCGTCGTCGGGCGAAATCTTGTCCGCCATCGCTTTCAGGAGCGTGCTCTTCCCGCTCCCGTTGGGGCCGATGAGCGCGGTCACTTCGTCCGGTGGGACGGCGATCGACTCGCCGTCGATGACAGGCTCGTCCCGTCCAGAGTACCCGACAACGAGATCGGTCCCGTCGATTTCTGCGGCCGACTCCGATGTCGTTTCACCGGCGCTATCGACGGCTCGTGTTCCGGCCTCGGACCTGTGTTCGACTGTCTCTCCGTCCATCTGTGAGGGCCGACCGTCAGCCATCAGACTTCACCCAGGTCGGTTTTCTTCCGCATCAGGTAGAGGAAGTACGGGCCGCCCACGATGCCGGTGATGACGCCCACCGGCAACTGGACGGGGCTCAAGGCGAGCCGTGCACCCACGTCTGCACTGACCAGCAGCGCCGGTCCGAGGAACAGACACCCCGCAAGCAGCAGCTTCGAATCGCTACCGACGAGATTACGGACCATATGGGGAACAATGAGCCCAACGAACCCGATGAGGCCGGCGACAGCGATGGCAGCCGCCGTCGAGAGAACGCCGATCCCCGCGATAGCGAACCGGACTTTCTCGACCGGCATCCCCAGTGAGTCCGCTCGGTCCTCGCCGAGTGCCAGTACATCCAGTTCCTGCGTAACGGCGAACGCGAGCGCCATCGCAAGGACGGTGAACGGCAACGCGATTCGTACCTCGGCCCACCCAGCGTTCATCAGAGTCCCGGAGAGCCACGCCTGCGCGGACATCGCAACGCCGAGATCGTCGATGAAGAAAAACAGCGCACGCTGGACGGACCCGAAGACGGTGCCTACCACAACACCTGCAAGCACCAGTCGGACGGGACTGGTACCGTTCTTCCACGCGATAGCATACACGAGCAGGAACGCGAGTCCGCCACCGGCAGCCGCAAATATCGGTAGGAACGGCACCAGTCCGGTGAGGAGTGTTAGCGTGAGCAACACGACTAATCCAGCCCCGTCGCTGACGCCGAGGATGTACGGGCTCGCGAGTTCGTTGCGCGTAATTATCTGAAAAAGCGCTCCCGATACTGCGAGGTTTGCGCCGACCAGGACGCCGACGAGGATACGGGGCAGCCTGAGGTTCCAGACGATGAGTTGCTGGCGGGTCAACCACTCCGGGACCGCTGCACCGAGAAACGCCCACCGCCAGACTTCGAGGCTGGACAGTACCGTCGGGTCGAAGACCGTCTGCCACGCCTCGACCAGCGTCAACGGGTACGCGCCGAAGCTCACCTGCAGTATCGTCGACCCGAGCAGGACGGCGAGGCTGCCGGCGATAATGAGGGCGAGCTTTGAGACCTCGTACCTGTCGGTAGTTCCTGCGCGTAGGTTCGTGAGTCGGTCGAATACCTTCGCCATCGCGTTAGATGTTTCCGTTGATGATGTCACTGACCGCCTGGCGATCGAACAGTTTCTCTTCGTCAGGGACGTCGCGGACAGGACCTGGCCACTCGCCGAAGCGATCGGGCCAGACTTGCTTGGCGGCGGCCTCCGTGGCGAAAAGATCGACGATAGGACCCTGGTATTGGCCGCCGATGCGGATGATGTTACCTTCCTGAACGGCGGTGAGGTCCTGACCGTTCGGGTTGTTTTCGAACGGCTCGACGACGTTGGTCACGAACTCGTCGTGAGTTGCGGTTGTGAGCCGGCCCACGGCAGCGATGTAATCTGGATCGTGGTTGAGGAGTTCCTCGTAACCGACGGTACCACCGCCAGGGATCTCAGCATCGTAACCGTCCCTGAGCCCGAGCCGTGAGAGGGGCTTGGTCTGATTGTGGTATTTGTGGATATCAGAGAGATAGAACTGGCCGGAAGTCGGGTCTACGCCGCGCCACACCGCAATGACGGAGGGGCGTTCGTCTTCAGGGGGGAGATCAGACCTGATGTTCGCCATGAACTCGTCGTGCAGCGACTCCCAGGCCCGGTACCGGGCCTGGCGCTGGAAGACCGCCGCCATCTTCTCGAAAACGTCGTAGAGTTCGTGGTAGGTTTCCTGCTCGTACCCAAAGGGATGTTCGGGGCCGAAGCGGATCGAGGAGGCGACGAACGGACCGGTGGCCTCCTCGATCTCCTGAATATCGGAGTCCGCCCAGTCGGTGAAACGTCGTAATCCCCGAGGGTCGATGAGATTGACAGCGGGGCCGGCAGCGTAGAAGTTCTCCTTGTCGTAGCCGGACTCGGAGCCGGCCGCCAGCGCCATGATGTCGTCCTCGTTGAACGTAACGTCGGGGAGGATGTCGTAGAACTTCCGTGGCGCCCGTGCCATGTCGGTCGCGGCGGTAGGCTGGATGCCGAGCGCCATCCCGATATCGAGGTAGACACTGGGAATGACCGAGTACGACTCGGGAATTTCTTCGAACGTGAACTCGCCGTGGGGCTCAATTTCGACGGTGTACGGCGTTGAATTTTCCGGAGTCGATTGCTCGGTATCTGCCGTGGCTTCGGCCTGGTCTGTTTGGGCACTCGCGGCCCCATCCCCGGTGGTTCCTCCATCATCGGAGCTCCCGCTGGAACAACCGGCGAGGGAAGCCACCAATCCAACACTACCTGCAAGTACTTCGCGTCTACGTGTCATCGCTTTTCAGGTGGGCCTAAAACAGATTAGTGATTCCTCCCTTTCGACGTAACACGGTGTGTACGATGTTCAGACCGTGAAATATCGAGCCGCTATGCGTCGCCCGTACTGCTCAGGCGTCACCGGCGATTGGAAACGCTGAACGAGTGCTGGCACTGCGGGCAGTGATAGCTTGTCGCATATCCGGTGCTCGAAACGTCCCAGTCGCCCCCGATCATACCACTCTCAAAATCACAGTCCGGACAGAACAGTACCATTTTCGAGGGTGTCCCAATAGTGTCTGTAGTTTCCTTACGAGCCATTTGCATTGATAGCATAACATGATGAATGGAGGGCAATATATGCTACCCCCCGGTTTTCAGCATTTGATATCGCAGTCAGCAATCAGAGACCTCGTGCTGTTTCCGGACAAAGTACAGCCGTGTGTCACACCCAGTCAGGTGATCGGGGTATCACCGATGTAACTACCAGACATCGGTGTCCGCGAGCACTTTTGTACTAGCTACGCCTTCATGTTGACGCTGATACACCTACCGCGAAACAATATGTCTCAACAGAAATCAGAGTACGCAGACGACGCCGATATTGACGAATCACTGGACGAACTGGCCTCGGAAGAGACCATTGAGCAGACCGTCGAGAACCTCGAGGCAAACGGGTTCGATGTCATCGTCGTTGACTCGACTGATGATGCGCTCGCAGAACTTCAGTCACTCATCCCTACAGAGGCGTCTGTGATGAACGGCCACTCGACGACGCTCGAAGAGATCGGGTTCGTCGAGTACCTGAGTGACGGGGACCACGAGTGGGAGAGCCTCCCCGACGAGATCTGGAGTATCGACGACGACGCAGAGCGGCAGGCCGCCCGCCGGAAGTCGCAAACGGCCGACTACTTCCTCGGTGGCATCAACGGTATTTCCCAGACCGGCGAACTCGTCGCGGCAGACCGCTCGGGGAGCCGTATCGGTGCGTATCCGTTCGCTGCCAGTAACGTGGTCATCGTCAGCGGCGTGAACAAGATCGTGCCGACACTCGAAGACGCGCTCGACCGACTGGAAAACGTCGCGTACCCACTCGAAAACGAGCGCGCGAAGGAGGCCTACGGCGTCGACTCCGCGATTGCCAAACAGCTCATCCTCCGCCAGGAGCTCGAAGAGGATCGCACTACCGTTGTGCTCATCCGCGAGCACCTCGGCTACTGACTGCAGTACAACAGAGGGTGGTAATCGGTCCCGCCGCCTTGCGTTGCCGATCTAAGCACAGTATCGGAGAACTATAGTAACCATTGAAAATCAATGCATACCTGATCGCACGACGGCAGTCCGATCAGTGTGTAACTCGTTTCAATTGTACTATAGCAGCCCGGGGTACGTTTCTGTGCTCCGCACTCCGCCGGAAAGAGCTATTGACCGGCTTGGTCCAAGCCGTGTGAGAGAGGAAATTCGGCGACGACCATGGCGACAGGCGCTACGAAATCAAATGCGAATCGATATACGAAAATAGGGAGGCTTTCGCTGCTCCTGTTGCGGCTTCGCGATTGGTCGTGAGGCGGCTATACATCGTTCCTTTAATCATTGCTAGAATGTGCTCGGCCATGTGTGTCGGATCCACATCGCGAAACACATCAGCCTCTATCCCTCGACGAACAGTTTTCTCGATGATTGCAGTAAGTCGAATATCAATCTCGGTGAACTGTTCGCGAAACACCTCCTGATCCAGCGCTTGCGGGGAGAGCGTAACTAAAACGCTGTGAAGCTGCCGTTTCTCCTCGGTTAGCTGGCACGGGAGGAGTGTCGTAATGATGTGATGGAGGTCCTCTTTCGGGTGGTCACCGATGGTCGTGTTGATTGTCGCCTCGAATCGGTCAACAGTGAATCTGAGAAACCGGATTAGCAGGTCGTCTTTCGAGTCGTAATAGTGGTATATCGTCGATTTGGCCTTGTCGAGTTCGTCTGCAATAAGCGAGATGGAGAGTTCAGCGTATCCACTGTTTACCAGCGCTCGATGGGTTGCGTGCATAATCTCTTTTTCAGTTGCACCCAGAGCGTCACCATCTGTAGTCATACAGACAGTCCTCCGCTCTGATCGTAGATAGCTTGACAGCACGGTGCCAATTCCTCAGGCTCTGCCTCGGAGCGATCTTTCTCAAGCCGCTCAATTTGCTCATCATGTGCCACAGGTGGGCGGAAACCGAAACGAGCGGGCCGCATTAGTTCACACTCCGTGTCGAGCGCGATGAGAGCAGTGTCTCAAGCGTTCCACGACCGTGGTCCCAGATGACGATTGACGTCGGGAGGACCAGTATGGACGCCACGAATGAATAGAGAACGCTGACTGCAATTAACAATCCAAACTGGCCCAAGATCGGGACAACCGCGAGGACGAGCACGCCGGTTCCAGATGTGGTGGTGACCATACTACCCGCCAGCGCACCACCTGTTCCCCGGACACTAATGTCGAGTGCTTCGAGCAAGCCAGTATCGCCACGGTACTCCTCCGAGAACCGATGCACGAGGTGAGCGGAGTAATCGATACCAAGCCCGATTCCGATTGATAACGTCGTTCCGGTGAGGACGTTGAACGGGATATCCAGATACCGCATTGTCGCGGCCAAGGCGGCAATAGTGAGCAGTATCGGCACGAGGTTCGCAGCGCCCAGCCCGGGACGCCGTTCAAGTAGCCAGTAGGCGAAAAACAGGAACGCTGCAGACGCGAGAATTGCGAGAGCCAGACTTATGTACGCAGATTCAGCGATTACGTCCGAGACAGCTTTCAATACCACAACACTGCCGGTTGCGGTCGCTTCCATCCGGAACTCATCCGCAACGGCTCTCGTATCATCTGTCACTTCCTGCTGACTCGCATCAGACTCGACGGAATACACGATGCGCGTTCGCGCGTAGTCATCAGTCATGTACGACTCCGCCCGGTCGCCGTACGGCGAATCATACAGCGCGTTGTAGATGGTCGGGAGATTCTGGTCGGGGACACCGTTACCGTTTTGATCGTTCTGTTCGACGAGCTGGCGGAACTCGGGTGAAGCACGCTTGTAGCGGTTAATCACCGTAAGTATGCTTGTGGTATCTGCACTCCCGCCGGCTGTAACGAAGGAGTCGGGTGGGTCCTGGTTCGCCCGGTGGATCTCCTCGAGCGCCGTTCCGTCCTGTAACGACCCTTCGACGTATATCGTTACGGTGTCACTCTCACCGCTCTCGAACGTGTCTTCAAGGTAATTTATCTGCTTCGTGACTGTGTACTCGCTCGGAGCCACAGCTTCCGGCAGAACCTCGACGTATCCGGGGTTCTCCTCCGGTGGGAGGAAGTCTTCAGTGGTGAACCGGGTATCAATCCCAGTTCCATACGCCCCCATGGCCGCCGTAGACACCAGGACGAGGGCAAAGAATATGTACGGGGCTCGGCGGGCGATTGTCACGCCGACAGTTAGCGACTTGCCGACTGCGGAGTCCTCAGAGCCGATCGGCGCGATACTGAATTCGGGGAGGTCGTATCGCACACGCTGCCGGTCCATGAAGTGCTTGAACGACGGGAGGAAGATACCGAAAATGAGGAAGGTGAATATGATCCCGACGCTGGCCACGAACCCGAGGTCACGGATCGGGCCGAGCTGGCTAGTCCCGTTTGCGGCGAATCCCAGCACTGTCGTTCCTGTCACAATAAAGAACGCTGGGAGCAACTGGTCAGTTGCGGTCCGCATCGCGGGTGTTGGTTCGACGTCCTCGATCCGTTCTTCGCGGTATCGGTTCACAGCGTGAATCCCGAAGTCAATCCCGATGGCAAGGAGCAACGGCGGGACCGTGATCAGCATCTGCGTGAAGGGGATACTGGCCCATCCCATGAACCCGAATGTCCAGATAATCGCCATCGCAAGGGAGACGAGGCCAATCAGCAGATCAAACGGATCCCTGTATGCGATAATAAGGAAGAACAGAATCAGGACAACAGCGGCTGGGACGACGAGTCCCAACGAATCGGAGATAACACTGTTCAGCTCTGCGGAGATGAGTCCACTGCCGAAGACAGAGATATCACCGTCAACCGAGCTGACAATGAACTCCGCTTCCTGCTGAATGGGCGTCAGTGGTGATGACCCCTCTGTCCCAGCACTGCTTGAGACACCTGAAACCTCGTGTGTGACAGTCGTCAGTGTTGCAGATGCCGACGGCTCCTCTCGGTTTAGATCGTTGCTGAGTAGCCCTGCAACTGCCGGCTGGCGCTCAAGTGTGGTTCGGGTGGCGGACTTAATCTCCGTCTGTGAGGCCGCTTCTACGGTATCGATCTGTTCGGGCAGTGTCTCTGCGTCCGGGTTGAGCGTCTGGGCGACGGCCTGTGCGACACTCGTCGTGCCAACAACGTCCTGTGATTCGCGCTGTTCGAGCCGGTGCTGTGCTTTCAGCATGTTGAGGATAGCCGGCTTCGACAGGACGTTCTGGTCCTTCTGGATAAGCGTCGTAGAGCCAGTACCTTCGCCGAACGGTTCGCGCTCGAAGTTGTCGTTGACCTCGTCGAACGCTTCCTGTGCGGGAACGCCGTCAGTGAACTGTGATGTCCCTGAGTCGGTCGCAGTCATGCCGAAACCCGCCGACAGAACGAGCGTTGTGACGATGAACACAGCGACGACTGTCTTGTCACGGTTGACAATCCAATCGTCTAATACGTCGATGTATTTCTGATACTCTAGCATTGTGACATAGATGTTAGCTTCAGACGGTTACTGCCGCCTGTACCAGACGACGCCGCCAACAACGGCAAGGAGTCCAATGCCACCAACCAGCCACAGTGGCGTCCCACCGTCCCCGGACTGGTCCGTGACTTCTATCGGGAGACTGTAGGTATCCGAAACCCGTTTTTCGCCGTCAGGCGTCTCATACTGGAAGTCCAGATTGAGCGGATAGGTCTTGTCTAGCGCGTCGCTGCCCGCCGAGAGTTGGACTGAGACCGTTTCTGACGCTCCGGGGGCCAGTTCAGCGATGAACGTTTCATCGTCACTGCTACTGAGCGGATCATTGACGAACGCCTTCCCCTCAATGCTGGTCAGTGTTTTGTTCTTTGTGTTGGTTATTGTAAACGTAATTGACCGGTCCTGGCCCACACCGAGCGTTGAATTTTCCACTTCGATGTCGAATTCGTCCTGACTGCCAGCCACTTGTGAGCGAACTTCGAGTGTATCTGCTTCAACCCTGTCGCCGTTATCGTCGCGGTAGCTCACTCCGAAGTCAAACTGCCGAGCGCCTGCCTCCGCGCTGTTGGACACGTCAACGCCGAAGTTGAAGTTGGCCGTTTCGCCTGCATCGAGATCTCCAACAGCGTACTGTGATTCTTTTGGCGACAGTGTCGACTGCTGGCTTTCCCATGCGATGACGACGTTCTCGACGTCACGCGTTCCAGTGTTTGTGAGGGTTGCACTGAGTGAGCCGTCTTCGCCAGCCTGGAGTGACGTTTCGACGTTAGACACGTCGAAGTTCTGCTCAGGCGCAGGACTGAGGCTTAGCCGGACATCGTCATAGGTACTGGTATCGCCCTCTTGATCCTCATACTGTACGTTAGCCGACAGCGCGTAGCTTCGGTCCTCGGCATCGGGGCTCGCTGTTGTATCGACGCGAACAGTCCGAACTGCTCCGGGTTCCCATTCCCCCACATAGGCGGTTGTTGAGGAGCTCTTTCCAAACGTTATATCCGCGTTCTCTGAGACAAACGTAACCGAGGAGTCATTCACGGTCAACGGGCCTGTGTTGCGGAGTTGAACCTCGTACGTTCCTGTGTTACTAACGGCGACAGAACTGCTTGAATTGACAACCGAGAACTGCTGTTCCGGGTCAGGTGTGACTGCGACGGACTGTCCCACGGATTGTGTCCGGAGGCCATCCTCGTTATCAAATGCAACCGACAGCTCAAATCCGTACGACTCCGGTTCCGCGGCTTCGGCAGAACTCACACGGTAGTTGAACGTCCGGACTTCTCCCGGTTCCCACTCATCAACGAATCGTGAGGTGGCATCGCCGCCACTGACAGCGAGGTCCTGATTCTGTGATTGGAGCGTTACCGCGGCATCCCGTGCGGCGCTATCTCCGGTATTTTCGACGCTAACTGCCACCGTACCTGTTGAGGCAACGCGTGCATTGGAGTCAATATCAGTCACATTGAAGGTGGCATCATCGGTGACGTCGATTTCAATATCAACGGTGCGAGTTTTTCTGTCTTCGTCTCGTGCCCCTGTTCCCTCGGAAATGTAGCTTGTATGCTTATAGTTTAGTCTCAGTTGTGCGTCGTACGTACCGGAACTAGCG
The DNA here is from genome assembly GCF_008728975.1 of Haloarcula sp. CBA1131. NCBI lineage: Archaea > Methanobacteriati > Methanobacteriota > Halobacteria > Halobacteriales > Haloarculaceae > Haloarcula > Haloarcula sp. CBA1131. Next base: position 225,850 of record NZ_RPCY01000002.1, on the reverse strand, counting down.
TCTTCGTCCACGCTGATCTCGAACGGCACTGTCGTCTTCGGCCCCGCCTGTAGCGTGCCGAGGCTTCGTTTCGAATTTTTCACTGAAATGGGTGCGTCACCAGAACCGAGTGACACAGTAAGCCCCTTTGCCGTTGTTACCTCGTTGTTCAACGCCGGATTTCGAGTGGAGCCACTATCGAGTTCCCCGCTGTTGACCAGTGAAATTTCTATGGTCTTTTGTTCACCCGGAGCGACGGTATCATCTTCAAGCGTTGCCGCAATATCGGGGCTCCCAACGACCGCAGCGGTTGCCGTTCCGCTGGTGACGGTAATCCCGATTACAGCCAGAAGTAGCAGTTTATACTTTGTAGAGGCCATGTTACTTGAGGATTTGTTCAAACCGTGTCTCGTTGCTAGCGACACTCCGTCTCGGAATTCTTCGTTTGTGAGTAGCCATTTGGTGGTGTTGACTAAACGTTCAATCACATATAGTGCTTTCGTATCTTTCGGGGCCAGAGGGAAAACTGGTGTTCAGTCAAAGCCACCATTACCTCGCCATCCACCGATGTCAACACAGGGTCTACAGATCTTATGGGGTGTTAGAAGGTGAGGCAGCGGAGGAATGTATGTACGAGTACAGTGAGCTTGAGGACAGTCCAGTGCGCTCCGTTGAGACAGCGGACCACAATACGCTTAAGGTTATTGAATATATAGTCAATCATATAGTTATCTACAACCGTACCCGTTACTCAGTTCAATGATAGAAAATACAACCCAGATTGGTCTAGTACTCTACAGAGAGTGGTGAAACCGTGAGCCATTTGAACCGTAGTAGACAAGCAGGAAACGGTCGACGTAAAGATGACTAACGAGATATCCTTTTTCCAGAACCCGGATGGAACCCGCGAGGAGATACTTGAAGCTACATTCTATGCGTTACGTCAGCACGGGTACGCGGATCTTACTATTTCAAAGATAGGTGACGAGTTTGGGAAGAGCCAATCGCTCATATACCATCATTACGACAATAAGGACGAGTTGTTGGTAGACCTCCTAGATTATATGCTGGAACAGGTCGAGAATCAGGTCCCGCTGCCCAACCAATCCCCTGAAGAGTATATCGAGATAATCGTTGACGAAATATTTGGCACCAGCAGCAACAGTGATGTCGAGTTTTCGCAGGCTGTAATTGAACTGCGAGCGCAAGCGGCACACGACGACGATTACAATCGCCTCTTTCGCAGAAGTGATGACTTTATTCGAAAACAAATCGCCCGTGTCATCCGGGCGGGTGTTGATGCAGGCGCATTTGATGTCGAAGACCCATCTCAGACAGCCGCGCTGTTCCACACGGTTTTAGTCGGCATTCAGGCGGAACGGATTACCAGTGACGAGGAGACTATCGACGATGTGAGAGCCGAATTTCGGCGGTATGTCGAGAACTGTTTACTTTCTGAATAGCCGGTCAAAGTCAGGTCCTGCTGAGCGATTAGCTGCCCCCGTCAGCCGTCATGCCGCCGCCGGGCATCGACTGGCAGTCTCCTTCGGGTTTCCGGATCGGCTCGACCGAACCCCACGAGTGGAAGTCCCACCGCATTGACTCGGCTTCGATGCGTCGCGGGTACCCGGAGTCCGCGAGGATGTAGTATGTGACCGGCTCCTGAGAGCCGTCCTGAGAGAGTTCATACACCAACACTTCCTCGCCATCGATGGTATCCCGGCCGACCGGCGTGATGTCTGGGTTTTCCTCCGGCTGGTCGGAGAACTGACCCGGATCAACCTCGTCACGGTCCATCCCCTGTTGCATCGTTCCCCGGAGACACTGCCCTCCAGTAACGGTGTACGTGCTGTTCCCGATACGGTACATTTCCATCTGTTGTCCCTGCTGGTCAAACGACCAGTACATATCCCCTTGATAGAAACGACCAGTCATCTCGACGGTCTGCCCTCCGGACTGCATTGTAGCTGTCATCGCGTACGATTCTGGGAACCGCGTGACCTGTCCGAACTGTGCTGACCTGTCGTCGGCTCCGCTGACCGCCGATGTATCCGTACCGGTTGTCTCACCGGGTTCAGGCGACGGTTCGGCTCCGCCGCCACTCTCTGTTTCATCTGATCCACTATTTTGCTCGCCGCTGCAACCGGCGAGTACGATCAATCCCGAACACATGGCTCCGAGTAACTTCCGTCTGGGTAGTTGATGCATGGGGGCGGATATCCTCAACGGGCAGATACTACCGACCAGTTCATGACAATTGTTATCACATATATCCCACTCTGATCACGAATGGATTCATTGAGTGTGTATAGACTGATAAATGCAGTGTAATATAGCTATACCGTATAGCTCAGCAAAATGGCTATTAGCGCATTCAAGATTGGATTGAAGAGAGTAGTTATTATGCCCGAATATTCATACATGTATTATATGTACGTTCCAGTTGTTTACTAGGTGGATGACTGACGACAGCCAGAGCGACGAGGCTGATGGGGATGAGGGACTATTTGTGGGAGCGAACGGCACTCTAACTGAAGTTCAGTACGATCCAACCAGCGACCAGGAGCTTGCTACGGTCATTGTTCAGGCCGTTGCCGATCAGTCGGGAACAGAACCATATCGTGAGTCGCCGTTGCACGACTACATCGATGTCGATGCCATTGAGACACTACTATTCGGTACACAGCCAGACCAGTCAATCGGCTCAGCGAGCCAGAACATCACCTTTCGATACCGCAACATTATCGTCACAGTTCGCGCTGACGGTGTGATCCAGCTGTCGGCCGCTGACGCCAGCCGTGCAAGAAAGAACTAATCGCGAGGGTACAGGACATCTCGTCTGGGTTGGTAGCCTCCTTGCATATGCACTCCACTGCCGATATATCCCAAAAGGTCCACCGCCTGAATTGCATACTTCTTACCACCGGAGGCCCAGACCACGACAGTCTACAATAATCGGTCCGATTGGGCTGTGCCGGGAGGGGATTACGAGATAGGTTAAATGAGAGATTCGTTCCCAGTGATGGACGAGAGAGTCCCCGATTTTCGAACAAGCTATCGTTTGACCCGGAAAACTAGTATCCAGTATGGCTCTCCTGAAAGAGGGGGGTAGCTGCAAACATATTCTACAAATTTGATTCTCAAAAGATATATCGGTAGCTTCCGCGGTAGTGATTATGGCATCAAAGGTAGCGTCGGTACCATTAGACACCACCGTGTCCGTAGTTCTACACGCTCTTGAAGTGAAGATAGAAGCTTCCAATCACCGGCGGCAACACCACCATGTCCGCTGTTCTATCTCCTGAAAACCGCTACGTATCAATCGGTTTCGACACCACCATGTCCGCCGTTCCTAAGTGGACTGGAAGTCCGAAAGCGTCGCTTCGCTATCAACGAGGTTAGTGACGGATTTGTGGATTCCAACATCGTCGACAGTCTTCTCAAGCGCTGCGAGAATCATCTCCGGGTCCATTTCGAGAGAGTACTCGCGATAGGTTCCCCCACGTCGTCCCTCGTTCCGCTCGATCGCCGAGATTATACCTAACATCGACAGCTCGCCGAGGTGATCACGCATCCGGCGTGGGACAAGCGGATCGATCCCTGCCTTTTCGGCGAAGTTCGTGTATCGAGGTCTGATATCCCGTGTCCGGGCCGGCGTCTTCCCTTCCTGGTCGAGCGTAACCATTGCGTACACGACCAGATGACCGTGTTGGGTCAGTCCCGAAATACCTTCCTGAATCCGGCCTCGTTCCAGAACGTCGCGGGCCTCTCTAACAAGATCTTCCGAAATCGTATCCGTATCCTTGTCGCGGGCCAGGTCGCCCGTTTTCATGAGCAAGTCGAGGGACTGCCGCGCGTCACCGGCGTCTTTCGCTCCGTACGCAGCGCACAGCTCGATGACGCCGTCTTCGAGGACGCCGTCGTGAAACGCTACATCAGCGCGCTGTTGCAGGATCTGGATCAGCTCCTTCGCGTCGTATGCGGGGAACTGGATCTCCTCTTCACAGAGTGAACTCTTGACTTTCGGGGAGAGGTCATCGCGAAAAGAGAAATCGTTCGAGATACCGATGATACCGATCTTCGCTGAACTTAGGTTGTCGTTCGCTCGCGCACGCGGGAGTTGATAGAGAATACTATCGTCTTCGATGTGGTCGACTTCGTCGAGCACGATGTAGATCGTCCCCCCACAGGAGTCGAGTTCGGTCCACAGCATGTCATACACTGTTGCACGAGGATACCCTGTCGTACTGATCTGGCTCGTTTCGTCCCTGAATTCGTTGACGAGTCGGGTCGCGATTTGATAACTACTGGAGAGGCCATCACAGTTTAGCATCTTTACCGTGAGATCGATATCCTCGTATTTCGCTGCGTCTTCTTCGAGATGGTCAATTAGATACCGCGTACCAGCAGTCTTGCCGACCCCCGTTTTACCGTACAAGAAGATGTTGTTGGGCTGTTCACCGTTGATTACGGGTTGGAGAGCCGCTCGATACCGGTTTAGTTCAGTGTCACGCCCGACGAGGTTCTCAGGCTGATAGTCTTCCCGGAGGGCATCCCGGTCCAAGTAGATCTCGGTGTCGCGTTCGAACATCCCCATAGTCGTTGCCTGATGTATTGGAAGGAACATACATAAAACCACCCCTGTCCGCAGTGTCCGGAGTGTCCGCTGTTCTATTGCTTATAAAAGAATGGCGGGACCCTCCCACCCCACTATGTCCGCAGTAACTAGAAAACGGTAGGTGGGGGTAACTCAGAAAAACTATTCATTAAGGAAAAGTTTATAATACTATGCTGAGAGCTAGACCGTAGTGCAGTTTAATAGCTATAGAGAAAGACGCTATAGCAATACTTGACGCTCTCACTAGTCTAGATAAGATTTGGGTAGTATCTAGACACAATCTAGTTGAGACTAAGTAAAATCTAAACTGTCTAGATTCTATCTAGATGAAGTTCAGATAGTATCCAGGCTGTTCTAAATTGACTACCCTTCGAATCAAATGAGGCTGTTTCCTTCCCCCCTCCCTCTCTTTTGAAGAACAGCGGACAAAGTGGGGTGGGAGTGTTCTCTCCCATTCCTCGCCTAATTTACGGTCTTCAGACTCTCTGTGGCCAATTTATAGCGCTTCTATTGTTCAAGCACACACCGCCGTGTCCGCTGTTCTCGTGTCCACCCCCACTAGAACAGCGGACATCGTGGTGTGGCCCAGGCGAAGCAACACCACAATGTCCGCAGTAATCGGCGCATGATTTCTCAACTGTCCCACTAGAACAGCGGACATCGTGGTGTCTATTCACGATTATGCACCAGACCTCCCCGTCAGACGCCACAATGTCCGCAGTAATATGGGTTTAGAATACCTCTAACGAAGTGTTACTGCAGACACTGTGGTGTTCTCTGTTTCATCCTGCCCGCTCAACGATTCGGGTTCTGCTTCTGGTCCGGGATTCACTGTTCGCGCCGCATTGGTCACGTTAGTCGTCGCAGCGCTCCTGCTCATCTGCCGCGACAGTTACTGTACTCAACCGATCACTGAATACTACTTGCCCACGTTCAGCGACAGCCCAGTCTGCCAGCTATCGCGATAACCAACAATCCACCCGCTGGGTTCTGCTGTTCCCTTCCCTCTTGTTCTGCTGTTTCCTCCTATTCGAGCGGTTCAAACACAGTCGTGGTGCATCGATACCTTCTACGCTAGCTGTCATCTGAATACGCGTTCAACAAGCCGTGCCTGCGCCTTTCTGAGATGATTCGATGCGGTACTCGGAGCACAACCGAGCTCCTCGGCGACGTCCTTGACGCTCCCATTTCGCGGGACGTCGAAGTAACCGACTTCCCGTCCTGCGGCGAGTGCTTCGCGCTGACGTGAAGTGAGGCCGATGGCGAATGTTCCAGGGCTGGCATCGTATTCGCCGATCTTCTGGACGTTTACCGTGATTCCGTCGGGAAGTGCATCCCGGACCTGTTCGAGAGTGGCGGGTTCGCCGACGACATCGAACAACACGACTCCGTGCGGTCGGTAGGCAACCGGTGGGACCACCATTAGCGTCGGCTGTTCGAACGCCGCGTAGAACTGTCGTGATTGTTCAGTCTCCCGGCCACGGACGAACGCGTAGAACGCCTGGTCCCGAACGGGTGTAATATCGTAGCTTTCCATGGTTTCGACCGCAGAAAGCGCCGATTCGTAGGGTTCGCGATCGCCGACGATATAAAACAACGTATAGGCGATCTCGTCCTCGACCCCGACTTTCCACGTAACGAGCCACTCGCGTTTGATTGCGTCGCTTTCGGTCATAAAGCGGTGCATCGGACGCTGATACTCCGGTGCATACTGGATCTCTAAGCGGAGATATCTCACGGACGAGCCCTGGTGGCGGCTCCCATATAAAGACACTAGTGTGTACGACAGTTCGCGTATCCGATCCCACTATCTATCCGTAGCTGTTCATGAGCAGTGATCGGCGGAATGTGGACGACGCACAGTCTGATGAACGGATATGCTGTGGTAGAAACCCGGATGCCCGATTTAATTCTACACTTCGGGAGGTGCTTGGTTCGTCCCCGTTCATCCTGACCAAATTCGACGCGTTCATGAACTGGGTCCGGGGGTCCTCGATGTTTGTGCTGCAGTTCGGCATCGCCTGTTGTACCATCGAGATGATGGGCACTCTCGCTACGAAACACGACCTCGACCGCTTTGCTGCCGGAGTCCCTCGGGCATCACCGCGGCAGGCAGATCTGATTATCGTCCCGGGGACCATCGTTTCGAAGTTCGCGCCGCGGATGAAGCGCGTGTACGACCAGATGCCCGAGCCGAAGTTCGTCGTCTCGATGGGGTCGTGTACTATTTCCGGTGGGCCGTTTCAGGAAGGATACAACGTCATCAAAGGTGCGGAGCAAGTCATTCCGGTTGACATTCACGTCCCGGGGTGTCCGCCCCGCCCCGAAGCGCTGATCTACGGCGTCGCCAAGCTGCAGGAGCGCATCGCCGAGGGCGAGTCCTCGCCGGTGACGGTCAAGCCGTACGAACTGGAGCAGTTTGACGACCTCGAACGGGACGAACTCGTGGACAAACTCGCCAGCGAGATCGACGATGACGACCTCGTCATGCGGTACGACTGGACTGGCTCGACCTGACCTACTGCGTCGTTACGGGGACTTGACCGTACGATTCGGACTACGTACCTGAGGTGGGGCTTCGGCCCCGATGTAATTGCCGCTCCGGTTCGATGTGGCTGAAACCCAATAGTGTCTTGGAAGACCAGTTCGGATTTTACGACGCAGCTTCAGTGTAGTTCACTTCGAACGATGTCGTTTCATTCTCACCGTGGTTACCGACTGTCACCGAATCAGTACCGTCAATCCGCTCAACTGCGACCCTCGTCCAGGTACGCTCGACGGTTTCCGATTCGAGATCGATTCGAACGACGACCGTGCGACCGCCGCCTGGCCGTGTGAGTTCGAGTTTGACCTGGCTGTCGTCTGTTGCTTCGACGACGGTCGCGTCCAGCGTGTCCGGATCGTCGAACTCCGTCTGGATGGCGTAGCTGGTGCGTTCGTTCGATTCGATGAGCCGGTCGATGGAGTCCCGTTCGCTTTCGTTGAGAGCGCCGATCGTATCTGTAATGTTCAGATTGAGGCCTTCGAGCTCCGAGTGGCTCGAACGGACAGCTACCGACTGACTGTTGAGGGCGACTTCACCTTCGACAGCTGGGAGGCAATTGTCCACGGGACGGGCGTGGATGCCGACGGTGTCTAACGGTTCGTCCCGGGCGACCGTCTCGTAGTACTGGTTGACCTGAACTTCGATGTGATCGTACGCGCCGAGCCCCGCGTATCCTGATATTTCCTTCCAGACCAGTGACGCGAACTGCTCGCGGCCGATTTCGTCGAACGGCTCGCCGCTGTGCTGTTCGACAAGTGTCACGGTGACACCGCGGACCTGTATGTCAGTCCGAGTTCGGTTCGGGGTGTCAATACGGAACCCGCCACCACAGGTCCGGTCGCCCTGATCGAACGTGATCGTGCCACTATCGTTGGAAACCGTTGTCACCTCGAACGCCGTCGAATTCGTAACTGTGATGCTACCGGTCGTTTCATTGGATTCGGTCTCAGAGGGGGACGATTCGGATGGGGCATTTCCGGCACTCCCATCGGCTACGACGGCTGCGCCGCTGGCAGTGAGCAGGAGGGCCGATACCGCAACCGCGTACGCTGCGAGTCGGTAGTCACGATGCATCTGCATCACTTCGTTGGCGGGGAAGTTTTCGTTTCATTGTCTTGGGGGTGATCGGACAGGACGCACGAGCGCGGTCGGTAGCACAGTACAGTAAAGCCGGGCCCGTAGCGGCGGGCCGAGTTCGCAGTGGCGGGCCGAGCATATGCTGTGGGCCGGTGTGCTCGCTGTGAGTGCTGGCCCGATCACGGCATCAGGAAGTTATACGAAAACCATTGTAAACCCCCGTTGGAAACGGGAGTGAAACGGATCTGAAACGCGTTTCAGAGATTGTTCCATTCGTTTCAGTTTACTGAAAACCAGCACTTTCATACGAAAACGTCCGGTCACGACGGACATGGAGTCGGTTAGACGGTCCCGTCTGGTGTTGGTCCTCTCGCTCACCGTCCTCAGTGTGAGTATCGCCGTCTTCGCAACCGCGACTGGTATCGCCGCCACGGCGACAGCTGATACCGGATACGAGTTCGCTATTGAAGACGATGCACTCGTCGAAACGAGCGGCAGAACTACTGAGGTTCTGATATCGGATATCGGAACTGTCAACCATATCGAGATTACGAATATCAACCGGAGCCCCGTTGTGCGGGCCACACCATGGGAACCGCCCGAACTGTCCCGCTCAAAGCAAGCGCGAGCCAAGCGGATTATCACGACGGACGGGTCGGTCGCCGATACCGTTGCATCACCGGCCGACGCAGTGTACACGATGCGGCCGGTTCCACGCGGGGTAGCTAGCGAGAGAGCCGCGGTCGTCGGTGCAGATCCGACAGCGCAGTGGCACGATCTCACCGCAGTCAACGAGTCCACCTTCACCGTTCGGAACGGCACGACTGCAGGGGTCGTCGTCATTGAACGGACGGAGCAGCGACTGAGTGATCGCCGTGTACTGGTTGTCGTTGAACCGATTGATCGGGAAACCCGATACAGTGTCGTCGTCGATATCCGAAACGAGAGGATAGATGCGTTCGTCCGACTCCGTGGGGTACCGGAGTAGTCCGGATACATCGCTGGTCTCAACAATGATCGAAAACACCCTCCAACGTAGCGAGGTCGTCGCGGCAGGCGTCTTCGTCATCTCGACCGCCCTGATGCTTTTGCTGGCCGGCCATCTCATCACGCCGGCAGTAGCCACAGTCACAATCGGCGAGACCACTGTCCAATCAGGATCTCCGGGGCCGTCCATCCGAACAGTCGATATCGCCGTACTCACAGTGGCTGCGTTCGCCTCCGGTGCGAGTGCCGTGGCGTTGTTCCGTGTCGATCGGGGTGCATCGGGGTCTACTATGGACTCGCCGGACACTCGATCGCCGGACGCTGACCATGACCACGCACCGACAGCGGGCCTACTCGAAGCCCGTCGGCAGGAATGGGAAGAGACTGCGAGTCGCCTCGCGAGCAACGAACGGATCGTGTATGAGATCATGCTTGATGCCGATGGGGTCCTTCCACAGAGCGAAATCGTCGATCGAACGGAGTTCTCGAAGGCGACTGTCAGCCGGACCCTCGATACGCTCGAAGCCAAGAACCTCATCGAACGGAAGCGGCGCGGCGTCGGCAACGTCATCATCCTGCCGTGAATCCCACACTGATCGGGCGATTTGCTCCATTCGGGCGACAGCGTTGCTGAAACCAGCCGAAGCTATCCGTCCGTAACGATCTGGGCAACGCGGTCGCGGCTGAAAAGCTGCTCATCCGATGGAATCTCTGGATAGTGATCCCCGTTCTCGTAGGGTGGCCACTCGCCAAAGATATCCGGGTAGAGCTGTTTCGCGGTCATTTCGATCTGGAAAAGATTCATGATCGGGCCGTGGTATCGCATTCCGTGTGCGTATACGCGGTCGTCTTTGACCGCTGCGAGTTCTTTTCCAACGCTGTGTGACGCGAGCCTCTCGCGGACATCGTCCATGTCGTAGCGCGGTGTCATCCCCCAGAGATGGAGGATTACGTCAGGGTCCGCGTCCAGCATCGTTTCATAGCCGACCGAACCCCAGAGACCGTCCCACGTTTCGTCCCCGAAGGCGTCGTTGGCTGCGAGCGGACGCGTGTCCGCGAGCCAGAACCCCGGTCGGTTCAGGTGATACGTCCAGAATTGGCCGTCGCCAAGTGTAACCCGAACCGCGGTCGGTCGATCTTCTTCGGGTGGAAGCTCCGTCTGGATGGTCTCGATGAGTTCTTGATGAACGGCTCTGAGTTGCTCGTAACGCTTTCGTTCCTGAAACACGGTGGCGACACGACCGAACAGCTCCCACAGCGTGTAATAATGGTAGTTCTCACTGTAGGGTTCTTGCGGGTCACCGTGTGTTCCGCTGTAGAAATTCCCGAAAAAGGGGCCGACATTGTCGACAATTTCCTCGATATCGCCCATATCCCAGTTTTCCTGGGTAATCGCCCATGCGGGGTCAAGGAAGTGAACGTCGCTACCGAGGCTGTAGAAGAACTCCTTGCTAAAATTATCGTAGGGGTTCGGAAGGTCCTCCCATTCAAAAGAGACACCAGAGAGCCGTTCGTAGTAGTGGTTCATCGATGGCCCAGCCATCTCTGGAACGAACATCGAATTGACCGCGTCACCGTGGTTAAGCGCGACTAACATATCTGCATACTGATTGTACATCGTGAAGACCTTCTCCGGTACGGAGTCGAACTCGACCTCTCCGACAGGAGAAAGCGAGGCAACGTAGGAGCCGTCATCTGACGGGGTTGATGTGCCCGTTTCCTTGTCACTCGCTGTTGCTGTACTGGGCGGTTCCCCACCGTTACTGGAGCAGCCGGCTACGATTGACGTGCCGAGCAGCAGACCACCGCCGGAGAGGTAGTCTCGTCTGGTGAGACTACCTGTACCGTCTGTCTCGTCCATGTTTTAGGTTGGCCTAATGTGACGTATATGGCTTTCGGATTAACCAGTGTACTTCGCTTGCAGGACGAAGGACTGACCACTCTATCACCGCCGTGAATCTCGACCAACTTTGTTCTATGACAGATTCTTCGGAGTTGTCTGTGAATCTCACCTATATGATACAATTGACTATAGATCTACTACTATACACTCACAGTTGGTCGAATATGACAAGTATGAATGTACCGGTAATATATTTAGACATCGAAACCGAGATTGTAACTCAGGAAACTCGGTCTTATCTCTGAGATCAATATACAAGTGTGAAAACGTACTTCTACGACTATATTGTTCTACATTGTGGCTGATATCTCTTGGATAATAACACGTACTCAATTTTAATCCGGATATGATATCCGCGACATCCAATCAGATAGTTGCTATTCAAAACACGATTTTTTGATACCAGCGGCCGCTGAGAGCCTGTCGAGTTCGCCGGCGTCAAATAATAACACCTGTACGGATGTTATAACACCTACTTGCTTCAGCTCTGAGGCACAGCCATTTTAAGTGATACCTGGTGCGATACACTGTAAATCTTCGCACGACTATCATCTAATATGATTTCTAGTTCCGGATTGGGTAGCGGAGGGCAGGGATCTATCGGAACTTCGACCGGCTACAGACGGTGACCGCTGAGGAAGGTATGATTGAGACGATCCCGGAAGAACTTCTGGAGCCCCACGTTGGGCCAGTGAACAAACACCGAGAGTTCTCCCCGCTATAGTAACAATTGAAACGATGTACACACTGATCGCACTGCTGTCGTGCGATCAGGAGTGCATTGATTTTCAATGGCTACTATAGATATGGCGCGTACCGCTCGCCATGACGACGATACCGATCATCGACGGTCACTCGTCGAGGCTGTGGTTTTCTCGCTCAAGCAGCGGTACGGCGACACGCTTCGGACACGGACGTGGTTCGCCCAGATCCGTGAACTCGTTCTGAGAGCGACTCTGAGAAATATCGAACTTGCTCCGTAACTTCAGTCGGTACAGCCTGTGAATTTATCGAATTGCAGGTGAGCCATCTGCGTCATTTGCATCGGCTATCCACTGCGGTTGCATCGGAAGGATATCCGACGGTAAATCGTTCATGTCGAAGAATCCGACCTCGAGGGCTTCATCTTCGTCGGCCTCGGGTGTACCCCCCTCGATGGAACACCGAAAGCAATTGGTGACGAAGTGAACTGCCTTGCCTGAGGGATACGAAAACACTTGCTGTTCCGGGTGTGAATAGACGCCTATCAGCCGCTCAACCGCTATTTGCAGTCCCGTTTCCTCGTCAACCTCCCGTGTGACAGCGTCCCCGACTGGTTCGCACCGTTCGACCGTGCCCGTCGGGAGCGCCCACTGCTCTTTGTCGGCGCGTTTCAGCAACAGCACCTCATCTGCGTCATTCACTACGACAGCAGCGACGCCCGGACGTATCTCATCCGGCCACGAATAGGGTGGTGCCTCCCATGTGTCGGTTGTGTCTGTGAAGAGGTGTGCAAGCGACGAGATCGTCAAATCTGGTTGCTGAAGATCACGAGCAGATGCGGCAGTCGGTTTGTCCTCGGCCACCAGAATCCCGGTGAGCCCCGCACGGTGGGCGCCGAGAATGTCCGTGGCAGGATTATCGCCAATCGCGGCCGCTTGCACGTCGTCAGCCAGCCCGTCGAGAGCCATCTCGAACATAAGCGGCTCGGGTTTGCCAACGACCGTTGGCTCTGTTCCCGCCGCAGCTTCGACTGCTCGGACAATGGCCCCGGCCCCGGGTACAGGCCCGTCTGGGGTCGGGAACGACCCATCCGGGTTCGTCCCCACGAACGTCGCTCCCCGCTGGATGTGTCTCGCCGCCCGCTGGATGTCTTGATATGACGTCTTCTCGTCCGCGCCGACGACCATCGCATTTGGATCGTCGTCCGTGATCTCGATGCCTTCTTCTTGGAGTTCGATTTCCAGCCCTCCGCTACCGACAACAGCAGCGGTGGTCATATCCTGTTGGGAGAGGTAGTGGGCGGTCGCCCAGCCTGACGTGATGATCTCGCCTTTTTCCGCGTCGATCCCCAGCTTGCGAAGCCTGTTCGCGATCGTCTCACGCTGAAAGCGTGGGTCGTTCGTCAGGAATCGCAGTTCCTTGTCCCGCTCATCAAGACGATTCACCGACTCGACCGCCTCCGGTAGGGCCTCGTCCCCGAGATACACTACCCCGTCGAGGTCAAGCAAGAACGCGTCGAATTGTTCAGAAATCATACCGTCTTGTAGCACCATCAGCCACTTGTATCCTTTTGTCGGGGTGTATATGTAATTTAACTGAGTGGCTGATTTATAGCGTCATTAACGAAACGAACTCGCTGTTACTCTGCGTCTAGACAAAGCCGACCAGTTCAAATGTGGTTTCGTCACGTCTACCCAAACAAATCAATCGGACGGCTGATAGCATTTGCCGCCGTTGATCATTGATCACCCAATACAGTGAGTGTAAAACCAATGTCAGGGTCGCTTCTGTTCACTGATCTTGAGTATTATACTGCGATCACGCTGTACTCCGTTTTGACTGGGATAACGCGATAGCCGTGATCGTCACATGAATAAATCTAAGACAATCTGACAGCGATGGGGCCAGCTAAATTCGAACGAATCAGTTACAATTTGACGACGTCGCCGCTCTCCGCGGCTTTGTGAATTGCCCGGATGATTCGCATATCCTGGAGGCCGTGGCGGCCGTCCGGGCCAATGTCAGTACCAGTCAAAACACGGTCAGCGAAGTAATCGAACTCCTCCCGCATTTCGTCCTCCGCGTCAAAACTCTCGTGTTCGACAGTTACTGTCGTCTCGTTTCGGGACAGGTGGAGTTTTGCTTTCCCATGGAACGCTGGACGGAGTTCGATCTGTCCGTCCGTCCCAGTTATTTTCAGTTGCGTATCACTGTGGGCGTTCTGGCTATCAGTCGTGACCATTTTGATACCGTCTTCCAGCGCCAGCAATGCCCCGGAGCGCTCATCAGGCACGTCGACGAAGGCCTCCCCATGAGAATCCATCTGTGACTGCACTGCCAGTGGTTCCCTGTCGAGCAGAAACCGAGTCGTGTTGATCGAGTAAATCCCCAAATCCATCACTGAGGTGCCATAACCTGAGAGTTCCGGATCGAGCCGCCACTGGTCCGTGTCCGGATTCATCTCAAGCAACGGCTGACTATTGTTTCCGTATACGGATACTGGCTCGCCGATGAATCCGTCTTCGATGAGTTCTTTTGCACGCCTAACAGCGGGGTCAGTCTGCATTCGGTAGGCAATCATCAACGGCACAGCGGCGTCCGCACAGACCTCAACCATTTTCTGAGCCCGTTCGACTGTTGCCTCCATCGGTTTCTCGCACAGGATCGCTTTGTCTAACTCTGCGGCTGTCTCGGCGTATTCCAGATGCAAGGCGTTCGGTGTCCCGATGTAGATGGCATCAAACCTGTCGGCTGCATCCCCGTCGTGGAACTCCTCGTAACTGATCCCGTGGTCCACACCGTTCTCGTCGGCGAGACGTTTCGCTTTCTCCGAAGAACTGCTGACGAGCGTTGTAACTTCACCCAGATCAGAATCCTGAATCGCGGGAAGTGCTAGGTCGATTGTCCACCAGCCAAGTCCTAACAGCGCGTATCGAACCGTTCCGTCCGTGGTGGTTTGCCAGTCACGCTCGTTATACGTATCAATCCAGTCTTTCATACAAATATGTTTTAAACCTTGACGCTAAAAACTTCGGTTTCTGAACACGCAAACACCATGCTGGTGGGTGGGGTGACGTCGCCGGAGTATGTCACTGTACTATGCTGTAATCTTGTTACTACTGGCTCTCTTCTTCAGCTATTGCTATTATACTCTTTCTCACTATGGAAAAAATAGAAAGATATTACTGCTCAAACGCACTCGTTCAAACAGTTAATACGGTATTATGTGGGTAGGTGTATCCTAATGGATATGAATCCGCCAGAATTACCCGCAAATTGTCCACTCTATGAAGGTATTATATAATCATAACTTAGAAATTAAGTTAGGCTGATATTTGTATGTACTATTTGAAACACTGCGAAGGTTTAAATCCCCTGGATTGGGGCTCTATTCAAACCCTGAGAATTGTTGGAGTGTCCTAGGTCCGTCTTTAGCAACTGATAGTGACGATTGACGGCCTCGTCTCCCATTATCTCATTAAGCACAACAGCTACGGCTGTCAATTACACATAAATATGCACTCTATATCCGACTGTAGCATAGCCGTAGTAAGCGCATATTCATGTTTTGGGAAGTCGATTGTAAACACATTGGACAATCTTACAGGGTGCCAAGCTGAATGAAAAATAATGCAAATCGAACATTAATCTCGGGAGGAACTGTTGTTACGCCGACCAGCGAAATTGAGAACGGGACAATAGTATTCTCTGATGGAAAAATAGTCTCGGTGGAAGCAGAATCTCATGACTCCCCGGACATTGATGCGACGGGGAAGTATGTCCTACCTGGATTGGTTGATCTTCACGGTGATGATATCGAACGGCACCTCTTTCCGAGAGCTGGTGAGCGCGTCAACACGACTGTCGCTCTGGACCGATGTGATATTGCCAATGCCAGCGCGGGAGTTACGACAAAGTATCATGCCATTGCGTTCGAAGACGTCCCAGATGATAACCGGAGTATCGAATTAGCCCGTCGCTTGGCCGAGCATATCCGGGATTTCAACTGCGAAACCGGCGCCAGGGTCGATAACAGACTCCATATGCGGTGTGAACTCACCAACGAAACGGCTGTCGACGCCGTCTCGCAAGAAATCCAATCAGGGGGAGATCTCGTCTCCCTTGTCTCACACATTCCCGGAACGGGCCAGTTCGCTGGCGAAAATACACTTACACAACGCTATAATCTTCCGGACGGGGTCTCAGAGTCAAGCCTTCAGACCCTCGAAACACGCCGCAATGGTGTCTCCGAAACAGAAGTAATCTCGCGCGCACGAGAGATTACAGAGCTAGCAAGCAATAGAAATATCCCAGTCGCCTCACACGACGATGAAACCGTTTCGAGCGTGGACAACGCCGCTGCTATCGGGGTAGACATAAGTGAGTATCCGCTCTCCCACCGTGTTGCGCAGCGTGCAACCGAGTTAAACTTGGCCGTTGCGATGGGTGCGCCGAATGTGGTTCGCGGTGGGAGTCTGTGGGACGGGCCCGATGCGTCTCAGGCAATCAAAGACGGTGTTGTCGACATTCTCTGTAGCGACTTTCGTCCGCAATCACTGCTTAGCTCTGTTTTCATCGAAAACGGTGACCCTCTCAAAGACCGGGTGTTACGTGTCTCTACTGCACCAGCTGCCGCTGCCGGCCTGTACGACCGTGGCCGATTGGAGTGTGGAGCAAGGGCCGATCTGATTATCGTCGATCCAGACCCGGTTCCATCGATAGCACGAACATATGTTGCCGGCGACGAAGTGTATCGCTCTGGATAGCCTACTCGTGACGCGTACTGTGTAAAAACTGCGCGCGGAACCAAACCGTTCTTATCGGGCTACTCGCTGTCCAGCTCTTCGCGCTCAACTGACCAGTGATACACCGAACATGCGCCTGCAACACCCACTACCAGGGAGAACAAACCTAAAACTATGCTCCCGGGAAGTGAGAAGGCGACAGAGGCGGCTAGGACCATCGCACCGAGCACCGTGACGGCCGCGTAATACTGATACCACTGTCGGCCCTCCGCCTCTTCTTCAGTGCGGTTGAGGTACTTTTCGAAGTCGTCAGCCTTCTCGGTAAGGGTTATATGCCCTCGGTCTTGGTTAAAATCGACGACACCGATGTCGTCCATCTTCGGGAGATGGCACTGGTACAGTCCTACATACACGCGCTTGCGCTCACTTGATGTCAACGCATCAGTTGTGGTCTCGTTCTCGATGGCCGCGACGTGTTCTGCGAGTTCTCCAAGAGAGACCTGTTCGCCTCGTTCTCGAAGAAAGTGGAGGACCTCTCTGCGGCGGCTGTTTTTCAGTATTTCAAAAATAACGTCTAGAGATGCACCTGAGTCGTCCTGCTCCTGTGACGTCGCTTGGTCCGCACTGCTTTCTTTCCCTTTTGGCGATGGGACAGATTCGTCGCTTAGTTTATTATTCGGTTCTGCTTTCGTTTGTGCGGTGTCTTTGACTCCCATATTTACCCACTTCCTGTGTGCTGCGACATCGTCCACCCGTCTGGAATCGTGCTCACACAGCCCCCCGGCTGTATCGACGGAGCGTTACGCTGTCAGCCAGCATTTCAAATCAACATCACCTTGCCACTTAATACTTTGTTATGTAATCGATTAGATAATTTTCCTTTGATTACCGCCGGGGTAGTCAGTAGTTGTTTGGGTATTCCGGGAGTAACAGCGTTCTTTGAATCAATTTTCGGTGATCCATAATAAATGTCCGCGACAGTGTGTGTTGAGATACGCAAAATACGTAGACTTCCCGTAAAAACGCTGAGACGGCCCCCTGTTACGGTTACACGTTACTCACCTTCTCGAAATCGCCCAGGGTAAATCGTAGCGTATATCGGCCGTTTCTATCGGTCATGCAAGTAACGCAATCTTATCAGTGTCAATTGAACAGCTATCTGGACCGCAGAGAGGTCCCTGCAGGAACGCAGTCCCCGATAAGATGCCCTTCTGGGTTCCCGTCGGGAATTGGAGCCTTACGATCTCCACGGTATCTGTTGTTGATCGGTTGTCGCCTGATTGCCAAACACGTAGATGAAATGCGTGTTATTTGAATTGAGCGGAAGAACGATATTA
Source organism: Haloarcula sp. CBA1131 (assembly GCF_008728975.1). Lineage (NCBI taxonomy): Archaea > Methanobacteriati > Methanobacteriota > Halobacteria > Halobacteriales > Haloarculaceae > Haloarcula > Haloarcula sp. CBA1131. The sequence continues at coordinate 207,957 of NZ_RPCY01000002.1, read as the reverse complement.
CTCACCACATACTCAGTATGCAGGGTACTCAACCGGAATCGTGTATGGCTACGAAGCGAGACCAAGAGACACGAGCGAAACAATTAACCACAGGCACATGGAATATCACTGTACACGAGTTTGTGTCCAAAGAAGGTAGCTGGTACACTCGTGCATACGAATAGATACGATGGCAGACTTTGATCAGTGGGACGAAGTGAGCTACGTAATCAGTTCACGGTATCGAGTCGAGACTCTCCGCCGGTTGTCAGAAGGCCCTGCGACACCGTCGTTAATTGCGGACGACAGGGAAATGAGCATTGCTCACGTATCGCGCGCCCTGCAGGAACTCCGTGAGTCGGAACTGGTCGACCTATTAGTTTCGGAAGATCGGAAGAAAGGCCGCGTGTACGACATCACTGAGAAGGGTGTCGATATTTGGGAAACAATCGAACGGAAGAACATGGCGTAACTGTCGCGTCTCGGCCGCGAACTGATAGAATTGCACAAGCGCGTGGACTTAGAACTATCTCTCTCCCTGTTTTCGATTCGAATTGAACTTGTAATTTGATGTGGGTATCTCGCGTATAACCTATTCCATTACACCAACTCCGGTATTAGATCACAAGATGGTGTGTTTTTCATAGATTCAGCTAACGGTAGTCGCATAATTGAGACGCCGACGAACGGTATCGACTCACTACGACTATGGCTGAAAGCTCCACTTTGGGGAACGTGTCTGGTGGTAAACGTCTGCTACCCATTCTGAAACCTACCTGTAGAAACCCGCTTTTCGATATTGAATGCAAAGAGTGTCTACCGGTGGGTATAGCAGCCGTAACAATAATGATTTGTAACATACCTGCGTACGCATGTTGTCCATAGGCTACGGAAAGTTACTGATTGGGTGCGTCGCTGGACTGTTACTCATTGGAGGTGCTACGTTAGGGCTTGGAATCGGTGGTTTCGCCGATGGACCGGCCGATACGGAGACCACTGTGAGCGAGGACGAACTGGAGATACGCACTGTGCAGTCTCCGACCGAAATTCGGCCGAATGAGCCGTTGCGTGTGGAACTTCAAATCACAAACGCGGGGTCGGAAACGACAACACAACAAGTAGCGCTACGATTGAACAGGGACGGACAGTCTCCTGAAACGGTAGCAACAAAACAAGTCAAGGTTTCGGCTGCAGAACCGGCGGACGTGACGTTCGCTGTCGAACCTGATCAAATCAGTCCCGGGGAATACACGTACGCCGTTGCCGTCGGTGAGTCATCGGCCCCGGAGTCAACTGGGAATGTGGCTGTCCTCACCCCGCCTACGTTTGTCCTCGCTGATACCACTGAAAACGCTACAATCGTCCGTGGAACCAACGCCTCCATCCGAGCAAACCTGACCAATGTCGGTGCATATCGTGGCGTCCAGACAGTGCAAATCGCTGTCGATGCAGACCAAAACGGCCAGTACTCCGATGCTGAAACGCTGAATGAGAGCGTCCACTCGCTTGCGGGCGGCCAGAGCCAGATGAGCACTGCCACGGTCCGAACTGCTGATCTGGAGCCTGGCGGATACCAATACAGGGTCGCCACCGAAAACACGACAACGACCGGAACACTCCACGTCCAGCAACCGGCGACGTTCCGTGTGCAGAATACGACTGCACCGGCCAACGTAACGAGGGGGGAAACTGCCAATGTCTCAGCAGTCGTCGAGAACGTTGGTGACGTGGACGGGCTCGACAACGTCACGCTCCGGAGTGATTCCATGAACACTACCTATTCGCGCACCGTTTCACTTGCTGCCAACGAAACGACAACGGTGTCTATTGATGTGAATACGACGAATTTGAGCCGCGGGACACACAACCATTCGCTTGGAACTGCTGACGACATAGATACCGTCTCGATGACGGTACAGGATAGTCATTTCGAGGTGTCGGATTTGGCTGGACCGAATGTCCTGTATGTCGGTGATACGGCTGTGTTCTCCGCGGACGTAACGAACACCGGTGAAACCACCGGAACTCAATCGATCCAGCATCGTATCGACAGCGATGACGATGATCGGCCGGAAGCCTATGGAGTCGACAGAAATGTCACGCTCGCACCCGGCGAGTCGACTCGCGTTCGGTTCGAGGTTGAATACACGGTAACCGACTCGACGGATTACCCCGTAGAACCACTGAGTCTGCAGACGTACGTCTATGGCGTCTACTCAAAAGACGCGCGTGCGTCAACAGCTATGTCGGTCAAGCCGTCATGGGAAAAAGACGGCGGGTCCAGCGGTTCCGGCGGAAGTACCAGTGTCTCTGATGGTGACCGCGCTTCGCTTGATGAAATAACCCAGGACAAGTACGGACTCTACTATGATGAGGTGAGCGGTGAAACGAAGCGCCAGATCGAAGAGATTCACGAACGCCAACCGTTCGCGGACGGCCTTGCAGCCGTAGAGGTGCGGACGCGTGAGGAAATCGCCCGGCAAGAGTACGGTGCCGATGTGAAACCTGGGGAGAAGTTTAATTTCACAGGACTAGAAATCGAAACCCAACAGAAGGTCGAAGCGGACTTCGATGCACAGTTCCAGACTGACTCCGGTGACCGAATCGAATCTTGGGACGAACTGGCCAACGACACGTACGGGAAGTCGTACGAGAACCTAACCGCTAGTCGCCAGGCGGACATCAGGACGACGTATCAGGATCAATTCGAATAACCACTCCCTCTAACAGTAGTAATCGCCGTACGTGGGCGCTTTTCCGAATCGGTCTAACGAGATATTTATCGATCCGACAGTCCACTGTATATGACCGCTAACCCTGGAAAGTAAGGAATAACAATAGACCGATTTGCCCAACATGGCGACAGAGAGGGCCCTATTGGTGGCCGGTGAGCGGCCCTACGACCTACCATGACTATCACTGAATCAGAGGTTGCTATTGGCGCGTGGGTCTGGCATGAAAGCCGACCCGGGATGAGTAGCTCCCTTTTCGGTAACTCTGTGCGTACCGTAGCGGACTCACTCCACTCACCAACAGGGGGACATAGAGTGTATAAAGGCTCGACCGTCGGTGTCGTCGTTCCGGCACACAACGAAGAGGGGTTCATCGGTGAGGTCGTCGACTCACTTCCGGAGTACGTCGATCAGGTGTTCGTTATCGACGACTGCTCGACAGATGGCACATGGACCGAAATCAAGGAATACGTGGATACTGAGGTGAAACCCGCAAGTGTGACCGGGGACTCCGCACAACAAATAGTTGTCGCCGACGGGGCCGGGACAATGGTATCTGAAAGCCAGACGTTTCTCGATAAGCGGATCGTCCCAGTCCGTCATCAGACTAACGGCGGTCGCGGGGCTGCCGTACAAACCGGATACGAGCTAGCGCTTATGAGCGGCATGGATACGGTTGCAGTCCTTGATGGCGACGGCCAGATGGACCCGAACATCCTTGATGAGATACTCGACCCAGTCGTTGAGGGGGATGCGGATTACGCGAAAGGCAACCGCCTCATATCGCGACGCCACTGTACTCAGATGTCCAACTGGCGGCTGTTCGGGAATGCGCTCCTCACGATGCTGACCAAGATCGCGAGCGGACACTGGCAAATGCGCGACCCACAGAACGGATACACCGCGATTTCCGCGACGGCGCTTGACCAGCTCTCGCTGAACGATCTGTTTGACGACTACGGATTTCTGAACGATATGCTAATTCACTTAGATGCGAATGGGATGACTGTTCAGGACGTACCGATGGAAGCACTCTACGGCGACGAGTCGAGCGGGATTCGATATGGCTCGTTCATTCCGAAGCTATCGATTCTGTTACTTCGTGGGTACGTCTGGCGGTTACAGCAAAAGTATCTCTCCCGAACAGAATCAGAGTGATCACTCCGAACGGTTGGATATCGTTCTTTGACACCACATTCGACACCGTCAATGACCGTTATGAAGTTTTTACTTATCATGGCGTAGGCGTGAGCGGAACTTATGGGCAGGTGGTCGGATACTTCGCCAGCGACTGTCGATTTGCTTGTTACCGTGGGGTACACAGCGGTTGTACTCTTCGCAACGCTGTCGTCTCTTGAAGGGGTGCTCCTCACGGCCATCGCGTTACCCTTCTTGCTGTTCGTCCGGGCTATGCTGTAGTCGCGGCCCTTTTTCCAATTCGGAACCCGGAGGATGAACACCACCGGCTGATTACCACAGAACGGATGCTGTACTCGGTTGTAGCAAGTATCTGTTTGGCAATTATCGTCGGAGTCAATCTTGAGTTCACGCCCTGGCCGATTCGCCCGACTCCGGTTGTCACTGCCCTTGCTATCGTAACTGTTGTGGCAACCGGAATCGCGTGGTATCGGCGCTACAAAAGGACACAGACGGGCCTGAGCCAGACCTCGATGCCCTTCGGAAACTCACGAGCGGCCAGCGGTGGTTCCGATGAGGAGGGAGTCCAGCTGGGGACCGTAGTTGTCGGTGTGGCGATCCTCGTGACGTTTGCCAGCGTGGCGCTGGTCGCGGCTCAGCCACAGCGCGGCGAAGCGTACACAGAATTCGGGCTGCTGACCGAGAATGAGACAGGCGATCTGGAGGCAAGCGACTATCCGGAGCAGATTGCGTTGGGCGAGCCCGAACAGATGTACTTCACCGTCACGAATCACGAGATGGAGACAACCGAGTACGTCGTCGTCGTGCAGATGGCCAGAACCGCGCCGACAGGCGAGGTCATCGAGCGCATACGTCTCGATACTTACAGCAACCGGACAGCGGCTGGAGACCGCTGGCTGCAGCGTCACACGGTGACGCCGGTACTGGAGGGCGAGCGCCTGCGGTTGACGTATTTGTTGTACAGGGGAAGTCCGCCGGATCAACCCACAGCTGAGAACGCGTACCGTGAGGCTCACATTTGGGTCGACATAACGTGAGCTAACAACGACAGGAGTCTGGGAGTAGGTTTTGGACAGTTCTGATGGATGGTATAGACCGGAGCTATAGTACCAATTGAAACGATTTCCACACTGATCGCACTGCCGTCGTGCGATCAGGTGTGCATTGATTTTCAATGGCTACTATAGTCACGAGGGGGTGAGCGGCTCGGATCGTTTATCGACACTATCGGTGGTCTCCACCGATACGAAATTTCGAATAAACGCTTCGTACTGGTCGATCACAGCCGCGGGAGCGAAATCGTTCGCACGCTCGATCAGCACATCGCTCGGGAGTGGCTCGTCGAGCGTCGTCCGGATGGCCGCTGCGAGTCCCTCGTCGTCATCGACATCGACGAGCGGGCCGTACTCACCATCTTTGAGGATCTCTGCCGGGCCGCTGGGACAATCGGTCGAGACGACCGGACATCCGCAGGCAAGGGCCTCGATGAGCACGGTCGGCAGTCCCTCGTGGACCGAAGACATCGCGAGGACGTCCGAACCCGCCATGTAGCCGTAAGGGTTGTCGACAAAGCCGGGAAACGAAACCGCGGCGTCGATACCTAACTCGGCCGCGAGGGTTTCGAGTTCGGCTCGCTTCGACCCGCGGCCGACAATAATCGCACGCGTGTCCGGTCGAGCGGCATGGACCTGTTCGAAAGCGCGGAGGAACGATCCAAAGTTCTTCGCTCTCTCCAGGCGTCCGACACCGAGAACGACGTCAATGTTTGCCGATTCGATCCATGGATGATCCACCGGCTTCCCTGCCCGCTCTTGGACCTCATCGACAGGGATCGGATTGTGGAGGACAGACACCTTCTCGCGGTCGACACCGACGTGTTCCACGATGCTCTTAGCGACACCTTCTGAAACGGCGACGAACTGGTCCGACTGACCGGCGAGGCGACGCTGCAGCCACTGGACGAGTTTCTCTTTCGATTCCTCTTGCATCCGAGCGTGTTGTGGATCGTCGAGATGGCGGTAGTGTCAGCGCCCGATAGAATCTGCGAAATCATGTGCATATCGTTGGCATACGTCATCTGTGAGAAGAGTATCTGGGGAGATCGTCGCCGCAGATATCGTACGAGAGCGGGAACGCTCGCACCGATTCCTATCCCTGGTATCCTCTGTGTTCCGAGGTCGACGACGTTTACGCTTCCGGCGACATCGGTCCGGAAATCCCCTCGTTGTACGACACGACAAGGTCTACGTCATATCCGCGCTTAGAGAGCCCGTTCGCGACAGAAACTGTCACACGCTCGGCACCACCGACTGTCAGAGAGGGAACGAAGAACGCTATCGGTCCAGTGTTTTCCATTAGTTCACAGTCTGTGTGAAAGGGCTTGTTTATACTCACCCTACGCCGATTCTCGGACACGTTTCTGACTTTCCTGCAATGCTTTGGTCGATTCGAATAGCTTAAATTGTTCATTCAGGCAGCGTAAGGGACAGAACTGCCCCGGGGACGTTCCACAGCGGACTGACAGACCCATATAGGCAGCGTTGGGCGGAAGATAGCCCGTCTGACTCGCCCGTGTAGGGAGGGTATAATTTTGAGCATCGATGTAGATTACGCGAACAATGTGTGGAATCTGTGGTCAGTATGTTCGATCTGGCTCTCCTGAAACCGACGTTCTTGAACGTATGAACGACTGCCAGTGTCACCGAGGTCCTGACGACGATGGGGTTTTCAGAGATGGAAGTGTTGGACTTGCACACCGCCGGCTCAGCATTATAGACCCCGAGAACGGGGGACAGCCGATCCACAACGAGGACGGTACCGTAACCGTCATCTTCAACGGAGAGATCTATAATTACGGGGCTCTCAAGGAACGACTCACGTCCGCAGGACATCGATTTACCACTCAAACCGACACCGAAGTACTGGTCCATCTCTATGAGGAAGAAGGTCCAAGTTTCGTCGACGAACTCGACGGAATGTTCGCGTTCGCTCTGTGGACAGTGAGCGAGAACGTCTATTACTGGCCCGTGACCCGATGGGTATCAAACCTCTCGTTCTCGCCGAAACGGACGACAAACTCGCGTTCGCCTCCGAGCTCCCATCGCTGTTCGAGAGCGACATTGACCTCGGCGGCATAGATCGGGACGCACTGGCTCAGTACTTCGCATTCGGATATATTCCGGCACCGAAAACGGCCTTCCGTAACGTCTCGAAGGTCAGACCCGGCGAGCGGATACTCATATCGGACGAGGTATCGACCGCGACAAATACCACGAGCCATCGATCACGCCTCGTGATCCCGACATTGATACCGCTGCCTCTCACCTACGCTCGCTCGTCGAATCGGCGGTCGAAAAACGCCTGATGGCCGACGTTGACCTCGGAGCGTTCCTCAGCGGGGGATCGATTCGACGATAATCGTCGGGACGATGGCACAGTTACTCGATGATCCCGTGAAGACGTTTACCGTCGGTTTCAATCAGGATCGATTCGACGAATCCTGGGCGGCACGAGAAGTGGCGTCTTTCCACGATACCGACCATCACGAGATCACACTCACAGCGAATGACGTACGCGAGTCCGTACCGGACGTACTGAATAAATTGGGGGAGCCCTTCGCCGACCCGGCACTGATGCCGAGTTACGCTGTGTCTCGAGCCACGAGAAATAACGTCAAGGTCGCACTCTCTGGTGACGGTGCTGACGAACTGTTCGCCGGCTACGATAAGTACCGAGTCGAGTCCCTGTCAAAGTACTATCGAGCGCTTCCGGCCCAGATACGGAAATACGCCGTCGAGCCGGCTGTGAATGCACTACCCGCCTCACGAGGGACTGCGGTCGGCGACGCCGTTTACAAAGGACAGTGGTTCATAAATCGGAGCGGAGAACGATCAGTTCCGGAGCGTCACTTCGATTTAATGCGTGTCTCCGACGACCAAGCTATCCAGTCCGTGACGAACGTTGACCCAATCGAAGCTGGGCAGACCGCCCTCCGGACACAGCACGCCGCGATATCCCAGAACTGGCCGATAGAGAGAGCTTGGCACGGATACAGGCTGTCGATACCCGCTTATCGCTCCCAGATCAGATGCTCACGAAAGTCGACCAGGCCAGTATGTACAACTCACTCGAGGTACGCGTTCCGTTCCTCGATACTGATGTCGTTGAGTACGCACTCAGTCTCCCAACAGACCACAAACTAACTGGCCGCGATCGAAAACGTGTGCTGAAACGAGCCTTCGATGATGTACTGCCGGAGTCTATCTTACAGCGAAACAAACACGGGTTCGATATGCCGATCGGTGAGTGGTTTAAACACGAGCTTGCTGACGAGTTCGTCTCGATGGTCCGTGCTACTGATCTGGGGATTCTCGATACCGCGGCGATTTTAGAACTATTCGATGAACACCTCGATGGAAACCACGATCACTCGCGGTTCCTCTGGACCGTCTACGTCTTCAAGCACTGGGCTGTGCGTATGCAAGAGCAGGGGGTCCTCGAATAGGAATACGGTAGCAGGATTTAGTGTGACTACATACCACCATCTGGTGTCTTGTACTGGCTATAGAGGCCTATTACTCAAAAAATCGGACTATTAACTATACCCCTCTACCTGTAAGAGTCGGGCGAAATAAATGCACATACTCCGGGTCGCCCAAGACATCTTCCCTGAAACTGTCGGTGGTGCGCCATATCACATACATGCTCTGAGCCGTGATCAGGCTGCGATGGGGCACGAGGTCACCGTCTTGACTGTCTCGGAAGAGGTGGAAGAGCGAGAGGTTACCGATCAAGACGGGTATACGTTGATCAAACAACCGCCGAAGCTAGAGCTCCTCGGGAATCAGATCTTCGCCAACACTGTCGGTGATCTACGTGGTCTGGAAGACTTCGACGTGGTTCACACCCACTCTCACCTGTTCTTCTCGAGTAACGTGGCCGCGCTGTACTGCCGAATGGCCAACATCCCGATTGCAATCACATGTCACGGCCTCAACTCACAACGAGGTCCGTTCTGGTTCTCGCGTGCACACCTTCGTACGCTGGGTAAGTGGACGTATGACTCGGCCGACGTCACGCTTTGCTACACCGATGTCGAGCAATCCAAACTTCGTGACCTCGGTGTCGACGCTGACATCGCGGTTGTAAACAACGGGATCGATACCAACCCGCTTCTCCCCTGCTGGACAGACCCATCCGATATCGCGAGCCAGGGCGGCCAGGCAATCGTGTTTGTCGGCCGCTTAGTCGACGGAAAGCGACCTCAGGACGTGTTAGCTGCATTCGATACGGTACGAGAGCGCTGTCCGGACGCATCGCTGTTCTTCTGTGGCGACGGCCGCTTCGAGACAGTCTCGAATCGACGGTCGCTGACGAGGGACTTACAGATGCTGTAGAATTCCTGGGGCGGGTCCCCTATCAGAAAATGCCCTCGGTGTTCAGAGCAGCGGACCTGTTCGTCCTTCCGAGTCGGACTGAAGGCTTTCCACGGACAGTTATCGAAGCTTTAGCCTGTGAAACACCAGTTGTTGCCAGCGATCTCGAACAGACCTCGAAAATAGTCAACCAAACGGGAGAGACAGTCCAAGTTGGCAACGTCGAGGGATTCGCGACGGCGATTTCTGATTTGCTCAGCGATCAGCGCGGCCTCTCAGAACTGGGAAAACACGGCCGAGCAATCGTCACGACGCGTTACAACTGGGAAGAGACAGTGCAAGAGACAACGGAAATACTGGGCCAAGTGGCTGAAATCGGTGACTCCGTGATTCGAGACAAGACGGAATCGACCAGCAGTCCCACACCTGTGGTCAAGGACGAGATCTGAACGAATGGCGAATCGAGCCTCGACTGATTCCGGTTGCACAGTTCCATACCACTGTCGCGTCTTCGTGGCCCAATCGATATTGCGGTTCAGGTGGTCTATTGAAGCTGGTCGAGGCCTGACTTTGGTGAGGGCGTGTATCCACTGCGCGTTAGTCGCTGATTACTTAATATCTACCGTATGCAAGGCAGGGAAAGACGTGGACCTCACACTGCATCGCGAGCCAGAAGGGTAATAAATGAGTCACGAGACAAATCTCGACCGGGAGTCGTTCGACAGCTTCGAGTTCGCCAACCGTGACATACAGGAATATCTGGTCATACTCCTAGCCGGTATCCTTATCCTCGAGAGTGCGCTCTTCCTGTCCATTCAACCGGTAACCGGATATGAAACTTCGCTGGCAGATGGACTGTCCCAGCTGTTCTGGTTCACTTTCTATTCGGTCATGATCGGTGGAATATTGACGCTGATAGCAGCGGCTATTACGCAAACGAGGTACTGGCGACATGGTCTTGGCCTCGTCCTTTCAAACTACGCGCTGTACTTCTTCCTCCCAAAAGCTCGCGGCTATCGGTTTTACGGACAAGGAACGGCAGATGCACTGCAACACTTCGGCGATGTTAGGGCGATTCTCGAAACGGGAACACTTCCCGGAATCTGGTATCCAGGTGAACATGTGCTGATGGCCGAGATGGCGATGCTAGGTGTCCCGATTGACGCGATGCCATACTTGGTAGCGTTGTTGTTTACGACGCTTCAGATAATCGGAATCGGAGTCCTTGTGAAGACGCTCTCGGGTAAACGGGGAAGTCTCGCGGCCGGATTAGCAGCCGGTAGCACTCTCATTTATACGACCTTCCATCTCTCAAACCACCCGGCGATGAACTCATTCATGGTCGTTCCGGTCCTGCTCACGCTCACAGAACTGTACCGACGGAGTAACGACAACGAGTACCTGCTCTTGATTCTCCTGGTTGGCCTGTTCATCATCTACTCACACCCGATGACAACCCTGTTTATGCTAGGTATATTACTGTTAACCTCGGTGTATTCCGGGCTGTTCGGACGGCTTTCCCTATCGTCCACTCCGCAACTCAGTCCGCGGCTTGGTGTGGCCTTTCTTCCGCTCCTATTCGCCTGGCTCACCAATTTCGGTCAGACACGCCAGGCCATAATAAAAGTCGTTGCGGCACAGGATGATATGAACCCAGCAGCCAGAGAGGTACAGCGAGCCGGCTCAGTCCAGTTTTCACCTCTACAGCTCGCCGAGAAATTCATCACTCTGTACGGCTCGACCACAATTTACTTCACTATCGCCGGGACGTTCGTCCTTTTGACCCTATACTGGTTTCTCTCCGAACGGATGCGGTACGACTGGGGCTTCGGTTCGGTTCACTTCGTTGCAGGACTGGGTATCGCAGCGATCTTCCTCCTTAGCAATCTCATCGTGAAAGGCATAATAAGAGTAAACAGATACGCACTCCTGTTCGCTGCAGTCCTCGTGGGGATGGCACTCATCCATAGCGCCACCAAGCGCAACTCGGTAACCACCGTTGCTTTGACCGTACTCGTACTCCTAGGTGCCTGTCTCGCTGCAAGTGCTGCCTACGAGCCAAACCGTCACATGACCTACGCAGAGTACGATGGGTCTCAATTCATGGCAGCGAATATTGACGAAGGGGTTCCGATCCATGCAATGGATACGTCACATAAGATGGAAGCGTTCGTCTTAGGCACAAACCATCCCCGCTACTACCCACAGAGTTTCGGTATGAACAATAACTTGCCTCGGAACCTCGGCTATTTCAGCCAGGATGTTATCGCCTCTGATACGTTTGGCCGAAGTTACGTTGTCACGAAGACACACGATGTCAAACAGCACACTGCCTCGTATTATACAAAAGACCAACAGGAATATCTATTCCGATACGGTGAAGACAGTCTGACGAGAATGCACAATGATCCAACGGCAAACAAGGTTTATACCAACGGTGGGTTCACTGGGTGGTCCGTAGCGCCCCAAAATTAGCCAGCAGAGCCACGCATAGCCAGACACTAACTTTAGATGCCGCAAACCACCACCAGCCATATGCCAAATCCGCTCGTCAGCGTTGTCCTCCCGACATACAAACGACCGGACAGACTTCGGAGTGCAGCACGGAGTGTCGCAGAGCAGACGTACCCAAACATCGAACTCATCGTCATCGACGATCACTCCCCGCAGCCGGCAGCCGATACACTTGCCGGAGAGCCGCTACGAGGTATCGAAGTCAACTGTGTCCGTCACCAAGAGAACAGAGGAGCGAACCAGGCAAGGAACACGGGCATTGAGCGGGCAGAAGGCGAGTACATCGCGTTGTTAGATGACGACGACGCCTGGGACTCCGAAAAGATTGCTCGACAGGTTACTGAGATGGCAGAGAGCGCTGACAGCGTCGGCGTAGTCTACACCGGCTGTGAGTACGATTACGGGGACTACACACGGGACGTTATCTTCACGGCGGAAGGGGATGTTACCAAAGACCTCCTTCTGGGGGAGTCGTTCGGTGAATTCTCGACACTGATGGTTTCGGCTGATATCATCCCACAGGCCGGGCTCCCTGACGACCGGTTTCCCAGCTGGCAAGATAGAGAGTGGCTGATACGACTCTCGCTACATAGCGAGTTTCGCGTGATCCCCGAAGTACTGACATATCGGAACTGTCCCGAGGGAGCGGACCGAATCAGCAATAACTACGCTGAGAAGCGGGATATCTCCTACCCATTAATGGTAGAGAAACACCGAGAACTCGCTGCAGGGTACGGACGTCGGTACGAACGGGCCTTCCTCGCGTCACTGCTGTTCATTCTTGGACAAGAAGCGTTACGTTCCAAAGCATACTCTGATGCGAGAACGCAACTACTTAAGTCAGTGTATTATTGGCCGTTTCGAACCGACAGGTGGCTGTTTGCACTCGCTGCGCTTGGGGGCAGATTTAGCTACAAGCCGGCGAAAAACGCCATGAAGACCCTCAACTCGATTAAAACTGAAACAATTACGAAATGAGATGTTTTCGGTAGATATCCCGTCCCGTCACCGGGTACTGTTTTTTATGTGCTGTTTCATACCTCGTAGGTGTGTCTTTACTATATTGTTGTAGTAGCCACCCTCTGGTAGCATGGAGATCGACGTAGAGAACGTCCTCATATACGTTGACGACGCTGTCAGATATAACGCAATTAACGATGATCTCGCGGAACTCGGGCAGACCCACAAGACGATTGCAGCATCAACACACACGCCCACGTCGTTCGGGAGTTTGTTGACCGGGCTGTTACCACCGAACAGCAACATCCACAGCTTCAAGCATTCTGTCCCTGCGAACGTCCGCTCAGTATTCGATATTGAGAGTCACGAGGTTTCGATAGCTGCTCAGGGCGGCATGAACAACAGTATTGCGGAGATGTTTGCTAATCCCCCACGGAAACCGATTGACGATGTCGAGCCACCATTCGTCCACGTTGCGCGCCGGCCCGGTGGCCACGCGCCGTACGACGGATTCGACTGGGACGACTACGAATATCGCAACGAGACCGCTCTCGAATATCTCTGGCGCGTATCGTCGGACCCGGAAACGGCGAGAAAAGACTACTACAATGGTGTAGACCGCTCGTTCGAAGAGTTCAAGCGCGTCCTCCAGACGCTTGAACGCAGAGGCCTTCGGGAAGATACCCTCGTCATCTATACCAGTGACCACGGTGAGGTCCTCGGAGAGTACGGGTACTTCGGACACACACACCTCGCGACGCCTGAGGTCGTATACGTTCCGACGTCGTTCATTCATCCGGAGCTGGACTCCTCCGGCGAGAACGGGCTCTTACACCATGTGGACATCTTACCGACGGTCGCCAGTGCGATGTCCTCGCGACCTGATTTCGGTAGGGTGGATGGGAACGCAGAGGGAGAGGGTCGGGCGACCGGCTATACGCACCTGAACCACATTCGATACGGCTCGTTACCGGGACCCGCCGAGACGTTCGTCAGTCTCACTGGCGGGTTTGAGCGGACAATCAGGAGCCTCTGGGACGAACACGGTGGCCACACGTTCGTGGACGGACACAAAACGACATCATCGATTGTCTTTCTGGCGTTGCTACTGCAGAAGCCCTTCGGTCGACAGGTCTTGCACAACAGGAAGCTTCGAGATTCATACTGTCGGTTCCTGCCGGGACATCAGGCGTATGGGGCCCCGCAGTTTACTGAGGACGAAGCGCGGGCGGAGATTGCGGATATCCTCTCCGGGGAGAGTGAGGAGACAGTACGCGACATCGACGAGGAGACGACAGAACAGCTCGAAAACATGGGTTACCTTTGAGCATGACCGTTCCCGTGAACACGGAGTCCACACCTCATCTTACAAATAGCAGACAGCCCTATGGAGTGATTCAAGAATGACAGCGGAGCGGAAGACTCTCTGGTACTTTATCGGTGCACTTGTCGTCGGTGGTGCCGAGCGCACACTCATCGACCTGGCGAACGAAGTCAACGGCGAGGAGTACGACGTCACCATCTGGACAATATTCTCTACGAACCCGCTCGAAACAGAACTCTCACCGGAGGTCACCGTTCGGTCGCTTACGGACGCTGGTCGTGTTGCGAACGGGGCGATAGAGGGCGTCGAAAGCCCGCTCGTCTATCTGCTCGCCCCGCTCAAGTTCTGTCTTACCGCCCGCCGTGAACAGCCCGATCTCATACAGTCGTTCCTTTTTTACGACAACGTAATTGCCAGGCTCGCCGGCGTGTTCTGTTCTGCAACCATTATTACCGGCATTCGTGAAGTACCTAACGAGGAACCGTTCGTACGCCGCGTTATCGATCGGATGACGATCTCACTCTCGGATGTGATCGTTTCGAACTCCACAGCGGGCCGGGACTACGCTGTTAAACGCGGTGCAGAGGAAGAAAACGTGGCGGTGGTCTACAATGGCCGGAACATCGAACAGTACCGAACGACAGACTCGGCGGAGCTGCGATCAGAGCTAGACATCCCGACGGGGGCCACTGTAGTCGGCACCGTCGGTCGTCTCGTCGAGCGGAAAGGCCACTTCGATCTGCTCGATGCGTGGCCGACTATCGTCTCCGAGATACCCGATGCACATCTCGTATTCGTCGGTGATGGTGCCGATCGGGAGCGGCTGACGGAACGGGTCGACTCACTCGGATGTGCTGATTCGGTTCATTTCCTCGGAACGCGACAGGATGTCCCAGCGCTTCTCGGTGCGATGGATGTCTTCGCCTTCCCATCTCATTACGAGGGGCTCCCAGGTGCAGTGATCGAAGCGATGGCCGCGGAGCTTCCGATCGTCGCGACACCTGTGGATGGTACTAGCGATCTGTTGGAGAATTACCGGACGGGGTTGTTCGTCGACGTGCAGGCACCCGACGAAATTGCGTGGGCCACCATCCGTCTACATCAGCACCAGCCACTCGCTGAAACGCTTGGAACCGCCGCAGGACAGCGGGCGGCAAGCGAGTTTACGATCGAATCGATGGTGGACGGGTTCGAGCGATTGTATCAGGAAATCGAGACAGAGCCCGAAGAGACCCCCTACGTACAGCCGCTGACCGGGTAACGGCTCCCCCGCAAGCTTACCGGGAGAGTAACAACAGTATATTTTACTTGGTTTGTGTAAATTGACAGATATGGCTGAAGAGACGCCGAATCATAGCTACCAGCGTCCGGATCGCGGAACACAGGATTGGCATATCCCGTTGAACGAGAATTTCTCTCGTATCGATACTGAGGTCGAGATCAAGGATGCTGCCGAAAATCTGGATCAGTATCAACCAAAAGAGGGGGCCAAGTTCCTCGCGACAGATTCGCGACGTATCTTTATGGGAAACGGAGAAGAGTGGCTGGAGTTCGGAAGCACGGCAGGCCGCGCACGTTCCGTCTCGCTTGGTGAGACCAGTGAGAGAGCCACGGTAATGAGTGACGGAACGTTCATCGCCCAACCAGGACAACTACAGGACGTTATCGATACCGCATCTACTGGATCTGAGTTCGGACAGGCTCCTGCACAGACAGTCAAGATGGTCTCCGGTGAGACGTACGAAGTATCCGAGACTGTCCGGCTCAAGAGAGGTGTTAGACTGGAGTGTAATGGGGCTAGAGTCGTCCCGACTGGCGATTTTGATGTTTTCGAACTCGTCCGTGATACCGTTCTGCTTGACCCGTTTGTCGATACTCGCGGCAAAAACTGGAGTTCGACACAGATTGTTATTGGTCCGGAAGACGCACAGAAGTTAGATACGGCCAACCGCGCCTGGGTAAAGGACGCGTATCTCCTCGGAGACACAGGCAAGGGTATCGGCATTCAGTTCCGTGGCGGCTCGAAACCCTGCTCGATGCAGGTCGCTAATGGGACCCTCGACGGGTTTGATCGAGCAGTAGATTTCTACGCTGCTGGGGAGAACCGCGATCCGCAAGGCGACTGGTCGAACGGGAATCAGTTCTGGGGGCGGATACAGGACTTCCGGATCGGGATTAGTATGCGGTCGGACGGTGCGGAGGTGAGCGGGAATACCGTCCGCGTACAGACTCAGCCTGACCCAGAAGTAAGTGAATGGCTCTGGAAAATGAAAGACGACCCCCGAGAGTCTCGCGGTGATAACAAATTCGTGATGAAAGGCAATACGGTAATGGCTTATCCGTGGGACGTATCGTCGTTCAAGCAGAACAACTCATATTATTCAGAGAGTGATCGAGATGCGCCATTCTGGTTTATCGGACGTGGTCGTCGGTACGGAAATTCACTCGTGGATCTGAGCGGAGTACGAGGAAACCAGTACGTACTCAACGATTCAGATACGCCCGACCGAAACGGCATCTTCACTGCACACGGTGGCTTCGTCGTTGGTACAACAGAGTTTGAGACAAATCCGGCATATCAGCGAAACGATAGCCGACATTGGCACCCGCAGTCGCGCAATGCGGAGTAGATAGTTACTCCCACGCTATTATCGCCTAAGGCCCGCTCAGACCTTAGTTCTTTGAGTCTTCGTGCCACATACGGCTTTCGCTATTCCGCTGGTACGCAGGCGGGTGTGAGAACTGCCTGGTGCCGGTGACTTCGCCACCATGATAGGTGAAAATCCCGTTCCGATCTGGGTAATCCGAATTGTTAACGATATACTGGTTCCCGAGCTTTCCGGACTGGTCAACGAGTGAATTACCGTAGTTTATTCCCTCGCCGATATACCACACCGGCGGCTTACGGTCGCTACTCTCAGCGAAGGGATTATTGTCCATATAATTGTTGTTGTCCCACGGATACACCATCATGGTGTTCCCAGACTTCCGGTACATATTGTCGTCTCGGTCGCTTTCGGATCGAGGGTCGTCCTCCATGTACCAGAGCCATTCGCTCACGTCGTTGTCAGGCTGGACCATCAACTTGAACACGTTACCGGAGACTTCAGCGCCCTCAGAGCGCTGGTTGACGCCAACACGGAAGGCTTCCAGTGAGCCGTAGAATTGGTTCCCGTTCGACCAGTCGCCCTGTCCGCTGTAATCGTCACCGCTGGCATAGAGGTCGATCGCGATATCGAATCCGTGTATTGTTCCGCTGGCGACCTGCATCGAGCAGGGTTTCGAGCCGCCCAAGAACTGAAGTCCGATGCCCTCTCCGGGGGTTCCCCAGAGATAGGCATTTTCGACGGTTGCGCGGTTCGCCAGTTCGATTTTGTCTGCGTCCGGTGCGCCGACGACGACCTGCGTCGAATTCCAATTGACCGATCGGGTGTCAATGAACGGGTCGATGAGTTGCGTCCCGCGGTACATCTCGATGACGTTGAAGTCACCTTCCGGAATGATCCGAGCGCCGTTACATTCGAGTCGGATGTTCCGTTTCAGTTTGATAGTATCCGACGGGAAGTAGTTCTCTCCGGAGACGAGCTTTACAGTTCGGCTCGGTCCCTGTGCCCATGTGTGTGACTTGGACGCTTGATCGATCACGGACTGTACTTCGCCCGGCGGTGCGATGAGCGAACCGTCGTCGGCCTCGGAAACTGAGTCGTCGGACGCACTGAGGCTCCCGACGCGGTTCCAGTTGCTGCCGTCGCCAATGTATACCGTGCCGGTATCGGTCGCTAGGAACTTCGACCCCGTCTTCGGTTCGTACTGGCTGATGTTGGACTCAGCGTCCCGGAGTTCGACGTGGCTGTCGAGCTTTTCGAAGTTTTCGTTAAGTGGTACGTGCCAATCGAGCGTGCCCTCCGCGGGTGTGTTGTATCGTTCTGCCATTGTTCTGTTGTATTACTGGGTACCCCCGTACCCACCCATTCCGTAGCCGTCGCTGCCGAAGTCGTCAGTGCTTGACTCCGTCATGGTCTCAGTTTCGGTCGCTGTCTCGGTTTCTGTCGGCGTCTCCGTTTCGGTCGATGTCTGTGTCGCCGTCTCAGTTTCAGTCGATGTTTCCGTCTCGGCCGCTTCGCGGAATTCGAACCAGTTGAAATCAATGCCGGAGCCAACTGCTTTCACCTGAATGACGTGCTCGCCACCATCCTGGACCGTTACGTCAGGAAGCGTTGCCGTTTCCCAAGTCGTCCAGCCGCCGGTGTTCGGTACATCCACTGTCCCGAGTTGCTCGCCGTCGAGGCTAAACTGCAGTTGCCTGTTGTCTCGTGTCGTCGCGATGCGAACGTCGATGTCGTATGTTCCGGCCGGCACCTCCGCAGTGTATTCGAGCCATTCGCCGTCCTCGAAATACCCAATGTTGTACTTCCCGGAATTGTCCTGCGTTTTCCGGATATCGACGTCGGAGTCCCGATAACCGAGATCGTACTCACTGCCGGCAGTGGTGTCGTGATACGACACGCCTTCGCCGCCCAGATCGAATGCTTGTGACTGTATCCTGCCGGGAAGCGTCGGGACGCCGTCGAACGGCTGATTCCCGGCGACCTCGAACTCGGCCCAGTTGAAATCGATGCCGGACCCGATCGCTTCGACCCGGAGCACTTGCTGTCCATCGGCATCGATGGTCACGTCCTCAAGTATTGCCGTCTCCCAGGTCGTCCAGCCGCCGGTGTTCGGCACGTCTACCGTTCCAAGTTCTCGGTCGCCCAAGTGGAACCGGAGCTGTCTGTCGTCCTGTGTCGTGGCGACACGGACTTTTAGATCATACTGGCCTGGCGAAACATCAGCCGAATATTCGAGCCATTCGCCGTCTTCGAAGTAACCGATGTTGTACTTCCCAGAGTCGTCTTGGGTCTGCCGGATGTCGACATCGGTGTCACGGTAACTGGTGTCGTATTCGTTTCCAGCGGTCGTATCGGAGTACGATACTCCTTCGCCACCCGTGTCGTAGTTTTGTGCCTCAATGCGCCCGGGAATCGTCGCTAGAGTCCCATTGTACGGTTTCTGCGCATCGACTCTATCGAATTCGAGCCAATTGAATTCTACACCGGAATCCAGTGCTTCGACGCGAAGCGTCGATTGCTGCTCGGACTCGATTTCGATGTCTTCTACTGTGACTGTCTCCCACGAGGTCCAGTCGCCCGTATTAGGGACAGCGACCGTCGTGAGGGTACGATCTCCAAGAGACAGTTCGAGTCGCCCATCAGAGAGTGCTGACGCCACTCGGACTCTAATATCGTACGTCCCCGGCGAGACATCGGTTGTGTATTCGAGCCACTCTCCGGCCTGAAAGTAGCCGATATTGTACTTTCCTGACTCGTCCTCTGTTGGTCGGATATCAACGTCAGTATCTCGGTTAGCGGAACCGTAGATATTTCCGCTAGACGTGTCGTGGTACGCCTCGCCTTCGCCACCGATGTCGAAGTTCTGGGCCTGAATACGTCCGGGAATTGCCCTGACTGTCCCTTCGTACGGTGACTGAGACTGCGTCGTACTATCCGTCGAAATGGTGAGTGAGTAATCGCCACCGCTTCGACTGACGTCCATGACTTGCAGGTAGTGTGTACTTCCGGCTGAGAGTGATTCCGGCAGATACACCGGGACATCTGAACTCGCGTACGCTTGGGAGAGTAATTCACCGTCCGGATTGAACAGTCCGACCGCAGCAGCACCTGTGTCTGTACCCGGCGTGAATTTAACCGCTACATTTTCGCTGTCGGGCCTGAACGCAAAGAGATCAGAGGAACTTGGAGACAGTGTTGTTGAGAGCGGAGAATCGATGCTGAGGCTGCTGACCGAACTTGCCATACTGGTGTCTTCGGCCACCTTCGAAACATCGACTGCGCTGAGTTGTGTCGTAACTGCAGGCTCACCACCGTATCCGAATTTTGCTGCCGATCCTCCTGCGGTAGGATCACCTTTACCGGCGCATCCTGCCAAAGACGCAGCGGCAACACCTGCTAATTTCATGCACGTGCGGCGGTCTATGACGGTTGTTCCCGTCGTACTACTTTTATCTCGCGACACCTCTCCATTGTCGTGCGAGCGATTCTGTTCTTCGTTGGTCACACTCCGGTAATCCCTATTTACTATTTTATTCGTTGTTACCGGTTGGGTCTTGTTTGCATAACTTGCTGACCATGCGATACTTTCTTGCATACCACATTTAGAGCAAATATTATAACCGAAAATGGCAGTTGAGAAACTAATACTCGTTTGGTATAGTCGAATTACGGTATCTTTGTAATGTTAGGGAGGTACTACCATCTGATATCACTCCACTTCGTGACCAGCAGATCCGCTCGATCTGAAAGTCAATCGGCCTAGGTCACCGAGTCCCGTTTCAGAGATCACGACCCCGTCGCTCAAATTCTCTTGTGGTGGCAAGATGTTCAAGCCGTTTGCGAGTGATTTTGTGGTCTCTATCAGTCCTGTCCGATTTACATGCTATTCTCAGCAATGAGTACAAGATGACTGTCACTCATGTCTTTAGCTGTGAACCATTACAGCCTCTGGGAGTATATTCGGTTCAGCAGCCGTACTATTGGGCTGCTCATAAGATGCAGATTGACATTTGTGAATCACCTCGTGCAATACTTCGGTACTGGCATTTTCGACTGTGATGAATTCTCTCGAAAACAACCTTGTTGCTGGACCTAACGCAGAGTGTATTCAAAGGCGATATTCTCTGGGAAAATGCGTCCCACGCTCTACGCGATATTTCTGAATGAGGCTCTACTTTGGAGCGGTCTATCTCATTCCGCGGTCGGGTCCTCGACTCCGACTCGACACCGACGTTGTAGGGACTCCTTCTCGTTTGCCAGGCACGACAGCGAAATGATGGTGTCAGCGTTCAGGAGAGATGTCTGAAACGAAATGTGGTCGCCCACTCCAATCCCGCTGTAGAGCGTTCTGGATGTCCGGTATTCTATCGTTCCGGTCCGACTGAACGCTTTGGGACTGTCGTTGTGGTGGTTTACTGTGACGTGGAACCGTATCGAGTCGTACCTTTCCCGCAGGGAGGTTGCAACCTCAGGTGATATCTCTGCTGGTGACTGCCCAAGCTGTCCCTCGTGTTCGGATGAAACAGTTGTCCCGTCATCGTCAGTGACGGTGATCTCAGTCGTCTCCCCCTCGGCGATGCCGACGAACCGCTTTTGAACTATCTCACCTTGATTCACGAGCAGCAGCTGATCTAACCACCGCCCGACCTGTAAGAACGGGACGACGCCAGCAAGCACTGTTCGTCGCTTCATCGCGCTGTGCTCCTCTTTTCGCCGGATCGATTGATTTGGATTGTCTGTCTCATTTTGATCACGCCAACGCATCGAATATTGATTCGAGGTTCTGCTTGACTTCCCAATTGAAACTAAACATGAGCGCCAGGGCCAGGGCCACATAGACTCCAATACCAACGAGGACCAACAGGATAAACTCCAACACCGGCCCAGTGAGAGTCACCGTCTGATAGACGTAGGTCACTGCGGCTGCCATCCCAAGACTCGCCACCAGGGGATACGATACCTCCCTGAAAACTCGAACTGGAGACACATTGATGGTCCGGGCGATAAGATAGGTGTCAATCGGCATCATCGGGAAAATGTAAATACCCGTAATGAGAGCTGCAGTGCCTTCGATTCCATACATCATCGTGACCGGATAGATGAATACAGCAATGAGGGCCACACGTACAGCAGAGAGTTTAGCAATATAGTCCGGTCGCCCAACTGCTTTCCAGACCGGTCCCATCGTCGCACCCATCGAACGCAACAGTCCGTAGATAGCCAACAACTGCATCACTGGTATCATCGGCTGCCACTCGGGGGTAAAAAACGCCTCGACAAACGCGGGTGCGACTGCCGCGATACCCATTGCCGCTGGGAACGAAGCCAATGTGGTCATTCTGAGCGTCTGGAAGTATCCGGACCGCAGCTTCTCGACGTCGTTCTGCACTTTCGAATACGCCGAGAACGTCACACTGGAGATTGTCTGTGTGATTTCGGTCGCCGGCGCGTTCGAGAGCCGGTAGGCGAGCTGGTAAAATCCCAGTGCACTTGCCATGAGCGCCCAGCCGACAAACGCGTCGTCTCCTCTACTGTACAGGAAATACAGGATTGAATTGGCCGTAACCCACTTTCCGAAACTGTAGCGCTTCTTCGCCACATCGATATCGAACGAAGGCCACGGACGGTACCCGTCCGCCAGATACGAGACGAGGAACCGGGCGGCGTCGCCGGCGATGTATCCGATTGCCAGTGCATAGACAGTTGGGTCATACAGAGCTATGCCTACGGTGACGACGAAGTATGCCACCGCGCCGCTGACCCTATACACGAACTCTTTGTGGAAATCTAGACTCTTCTGGAAATAGACGACAGCAGGGTTTCGTAACCCAACAATAAACGGTGAGAGGGCGATGACCCGAAACAGATCGGTCGCTGCAGGTTCGTTGAACAACGACGCAATAAACGGGGCCCCGAGGAACAGAATAACGGCAATTACAGTCCCTCTGGCTGTCTCGATTGTCCAAGCAGTGTTGAGCTCGTCGTCGACGTTGTCCTCCTCGGCCTGTATCAGAGCGGACTTGATTCCCAACTCGGAGAACTTCTTGAGTGAAGAGAGCGTCAACAGCGCTATCCCCATCAACCCGACTGCACGCGGGGACAACAGTGAGGCAACGATGACCAGCAACAACAGTTCTAGTCCCCGTTCTGTGACGTTCATCACACCGACCCACACGCCACTCTTTACGGTTTGCTCCATCACGTCATCACTGGCCGGGAGCAGCCGCTTTATCAACCGTTTCAGTTTATCTAGCATCGTCGTTCGAACTCCCTGTTGCGTGTGTGACGAGCCACAACACTAGGCCGATTGACGGACACCAGTGTGTTCTTCCGACTCAGTACTCGATATTGCTGTGCCTGCATAGACTCTCCGTTGCTACATACTTCGGATACCATCTGTTTGTTATGGGCGGGGTAACTGTGACGCAGCCGCATTATCAGGGCGTATCTTGCCACTCCGTCTCAGTGTGCAACTGTTCGGGGTGTACTGGAATTTATCGATTGTCAGCAGTGAGTACTTGCCCGTTTTCGACCATCGATTCCAGCGGGTTGTCGTCGATTTCTAGTGGGAAATCGACTCGCCCGCACCGCCGAGCGGACTCCCAGCACCCGAATATAAGTTCCGTTGCCTGCAGAGCGTTGTCAGCTGAAAGTTCAGGTTCACGACCCGTGTCCAGTGCGTCGACGGTGTCCGCTATGGCACGGTCAATATAGGTTTCAGGTCTCGCGTTTTCTACAGTGGCTCCCGGTATACGAGCGCTGATCTTCTGTTTTGCAGCGTCGAATATTGTTTCGTTGGGACCGTGTACGTCCTCTCCCCCAGTGTCGACCGTTGTCCAGTTTTTCCCGGTCCGGACCCGTAGCGGAACCTCACCACCTATTTCTATCATTCCGTCTGAGCCCAGCAGCCGCATATGACAGTCGACAATGCCACCGTCCCCTGTCGATGCGAGCCCGTTGACACCGTTCGTATACCGCCATTGCGCGATGGCCTGATTCTCGTTGTGGGCCCCAAACTGTACGTTTTCCTCGCTGTATTCGATCCCAGCCATCACCCATTTCGACATCGCTTGGTCAGTGAAGTACCCACAGAGGTCAAACAGGTGCGACCCGTAATCAAATAGATTTTTTCCACCGAGTTCGATTCGCTCTAACGAGCCTATTTTTCCGTTTTCAAGCAGCGACTTGGCTTTCCGGAACGGCTTTCCGAACCGTCGTTGGTGGTTGAACGTAAGCTGGATTCCGGCCCGCTTACAGGCCGATGCCATTTTCTGACAGTCCTCCCATCTCGTTGCCATCGGCTTTTCACAGTGGATCGCGTCCATTACCCCACTCTCAGCACACGTCATCACGACAGGTGCGTGGATATGGGGCGGAACGCAGACACTGACAATGTCGGGCTCGACAGCAGTGAGCATCTTCTCAGTGTCCGTGTAGACGTTTCTGTCCGGGAGGTTCCATTGTTCTCCGAAACTTCTCGCATTCTCAGGGACGACGTCGGCACAGGCGGTAAGTTCACACGAGTCTAACCGCCTGTACGCGCCTGCGTGCCTATATGCCATTGCGAACCCGTCGGTATCCGGGTCGTCCGGATCTGCACCAGTCCCAATGACTGCGACAGTGTAAGTCATCGATGGAAGGTGGGATAGTAGCCTCAATAGTAGTAACCTCGTACCGATTCACTCAGACAGTCCACACTGACTGGCTGGTCTACCAATGCTACCGTGACAATATATCTGAAACTCTGGGCTCCTTCTATCAGAGAGGGTGTACGCAGCCATCTCGTGTAGTTTTAGAACACGCACAGTGTATTATATGACTCTTAACTACTGCGATCTTGGCGGATTCCAACCAGGACAATCAGACCACCAGCTAAGCATTTGTTCACTCGTGAACTGACCACGGTCGCTTCTTGATCGAATATATGAAGCCAGCTAAACCAGTTGGCGTTTAATCCCGGGATGCCCCTATTTGTATAGTAGCCGGGTCCCTGTCCAAATCATATGTGATCAATGATAGGATACGCTGCAGCATGGCTGCCGGTATGGCCTGTTTACTAAAACGGTCTCCGTCGTTGGATTCTTGATAACGATGGACCACATTCGTCGCCGACAAAGCGTAGCTACGGTCGCGAGGGGGACTATCTCACCGTACTGATGTCTTCAGATGAAGAGACTAGGACCGTGGAGTCGGAGCAGGCGACCCGACGGACCATTCTATCCCTTGTTGCGACTGGACTCTCGTTCGGAGTTGCAGTGCTTTTGAAGCGGGAGATATTGTATCGTGGGTACGGCGAAGATGGGTATGGTGAACAGGGGTTCGGCGAGTAACTAGTACGGCATATATCACGACTCTCTCTGAGGAAAGAGTTGGGCCAGCAGCTGCTAGTTTGCCTAAATTCAGAACACCGAAGAGACCCAGAGACAGTTAGTCTGACGGTCCCGCGGATTCCGAGGGTCGGTCAATATTAGGTACTTCGCCTCTGTCCTCTTCGTAGTGGGTGTGGTTGAGGAATCCTCGAATACGTCCAGCTGTCTTTGCAACAGTACTGCCCGCTTCTATAACGGTAGCTACCGGCGTTATTCTGACATAATTCAGCGGGTCAAGTGCCTCACAGAAAATATTCTTGAGTTGATCTGCTCGCGAGACGTTACATTTTGACCAGTAGTACGGACTCTTTGTTTCGAGCTTATACTGTTTCTTCCAGTATTCAGTAATAGACGACGCGTACGGATGGTCAACGATGAGTTCGGGATCGTACCGAATATCAAACTCGGCTCTAACTCGCCTGGCGAGTTCCTTTTCCTCGTGACCCCACCCCATCTGTTCGTCCCACCCACCGACCGCCTTGAACACGTCCCTGTGAACGCCCATGTTACAGCCCCAGAAGTGGTTGACATAGCAAGGATCGTCCCCCCAGTCGTAATGGGTGGTGAAATGGCGAGCAAACACATCATCGACTGGGTGGATGGTTCGACCGGCGTATGCCGCCTCTGTTTCGAGGAGTTCATCCGCTTTTTGAAGATATTCTGGGCGAGGTCGGGAATCATCATCCAGAAATACGATCTTGTCGGTTGAGGCTTGTTTGATCCCCTCATTTCGGGCTCTAGTCACAGGGCTCTCATCACACACGATAACCTCAAAGTCGTCGAACGCGTGCTCTTTGAGGCACTGTATTGCTTCAATCTCATCCCGCGGCTTCAATGTCGCGATAACAACGCTGACCGATACCATTAATTCTTCTACGAAGTAGAACTCTCCTTCAAGACATTAGTATAGGCATCCTGTCATTAGTAGGCAACGCATTCACCTGTCTTACCCTGGCATGGTCGCAATGACTGCCTGTACCCACGATACAACTCCATAGATGAACACCACAAACCCACCCATGGAAACCCAGCGTAGTCGTTTGTGATTTTTTGGGCGGACACCGTCTGGATTACTGAGTTCGACCGCAAACAGAAAGCCTGCGTAGCTGAGCAGGTAATACAACAACGGGTTCCAACGGCCGATAAATATCATCCCCCCCAACGTCGCCGAGAGCCAGATGATGAAGACTCCCACGAACTGTCGAACCCATCCAGCGCACATAGCCAATCAATACATGGTCTTCCTGTTTTGTTATGCTACTACTAGCGCGTACTATTGGTAGGTGGTTTGGATCTACTTACAGCGGCAGCCACCGTGTGGTAACTGCCGGCGCACAATCTCTGCCATAGAAAACTGGCAATGAAATAGACAGTATTTCGAAGCCAATGATGTAACTGGCGTTGGGATCCGCGATCAACTCACGGTACATAATATAGCTAATTGATAGGAACTCCCAGTGTCACATCGTCGTGATCCTAGTGGACCGGTCTTTTGAGTGAACCTTCGATGTCAGGTTAGTGTAGCCGCTTCTTCTGAAAGGCGCTGTTCTGCAGTCTCCTTGTCTTCAGGATACCCAACGTCGACACGCCACCCGTTGAGACGAACAGCGTCGATCGTTCTTCCGCTGTCCATCAGTAAATCAATGGCATCGCTAAGTTCGTATTCGCCACGGTCAGAGGGCTGAACCTGACTACATGCTTGGAATATTGCTGGCGAAAACGTGTAAAAGCCGGTCATGACTAGGTTTGACGGAGGGTCGTCCGGCTTCTCGACTACATCGGTTATTTCACCATATTTATTCGTCACGCAAACGCCATATCTAGACGCTTCGTCTTCCGGAACCTCCTCTACCAGAAATGCACAGTCGACACGCTGTTCTCGTTGTCGTTGTACGACTGTGTCGAGGTTTCCTCGAAACACATTGTCTCCCAGCATCAACATAAAATCGTCCTTGATTTCCGGTTCGGCCTGTAACAAGGCGTGTGCTAGCCCAGCAGGTTCCTCCTGATGGACGTACGTTATCGGGACGCCGTTATACGAGTTTCCGTAATAGTCGATAATCTGCTCTTTTCGGTATCCGACGACGATAACAAACTCGTCTGCATCAAGTGAAACGAGCTCGTCAAGACAGTGGGTCAGAAGCGGTTTTTCGTCTACCTCAACTAACGCTTTCGGGAGGTCATCAGTCAGCGGCTGAAGTCGTGTGCCCTTCCCGGCCGCGAGAACTACTGCTTTCATCACTCACACGCTTTCCCAGATACCACATTGTAATGCTGCTACTAATCGGCCCTGTCATCGGTGGGTAAACCACTATTCTTTCCGCTGGTAACGTTGTTCAGCTATCGGCGTAGATCTCGAAGCGAATCCGAGTGGATAACGATGAACTCTTCTTCACCGAGTTGTGACTCATGCTCCGGCAAAAATATCAACTGTGAATCAGTCGAAGATTTGACAACAGTTAGTTCTTCCATCTCGTAGCCTAGGTCCGATTCCCAGTCTGGATCTGTCGGTACGTCTTCCCACTCCTCTGAGGACATCATTCAGCCGCCACTCCATTCAAATTTCCCGGTCTTGACAAATTCAATCGCTTGTGTGTAAACCGCGCACTCTGACCCTGGCCCCATAGCCCTACTCTTAGATTAAGACAATCTTTAAATTGTCTCTCTACTGCACTTACATCGAGCATATCTCGGAAAGGTGTAATTACTATATTAAAGATTGCGTCCTTATACCCAGCATCTACACATCATTTATACTCCATTTACTTACCAATCTATCCTACCGTCTCCCCCAATAATACGGTGAAAACAGACTAATCTCCAATGGTAGGATAAAATTACTCCGACATTCGATGAACTAGACTGGGACATATCACTGTTTTGTGGCATAGCGCGGAGGAGCAGATGAACTGGGTACAGCCTTCGAATTTACTATCGGATCAAGTTCATTCGGAGATTTTTGAGTGTCCCCGTATCAGTATCTCTCCTGTATATGAAACTCAATTTATCTATGTTACTCCTTACTCTCTTATAGGTGTGATCGTTACGCTTGAAGCTCTAAACCGAAAATGCCTCTCAAATGGCGCCACCACGTACTTCAACCCGCATTCAACACTTGAGTAAAAGGCTCAGCTACAGCTGCTCCACATACCTTTGGAGTGGTAAGCTCCGCTATGGCGGAATAACACGACTATAACAATACACTCCTGCACATAAGATACTGGTGGAGAGGGCAGTTACCCGACACCCACAACACCGGCCCAATCCTTACCACCCCCCTCAGGGACGCTCGTGCCCTGTATAGTCGCTGTCGACTCGGATCGCTCTCTCCACTTTGATAGTGAGCCGGAACGGCTTCGGTCACACCGTCCTTTCCGGCTCACTCCGTTCTTGATTTTTTAGCTATGACGTGGATTCTAATCCTTTGCTAAGGCTTCGCCGATTCTCCTAACTAATTATGGATACACTCCAGACGTCCATAACTTAAACTTAGGTCATCAGAAGTCATTGATGCCCAGCAGACACAGCGAAACTGCATACCAGAACTTGTGACCGAGTAACGGATGTTATGATTGCATTCAGAATCCCCGATAAACACTCCTATAGCCGATATCTGGGTGAGTACTTCTGATAGTCGCAATACCCGGAGGGGTTTTACAACAAAATTCCTAAAGATCAACACTAGTATACCCCGGATATCTACAACTGGCAAGCGTCTATAGTAGCGATTGGAAATCAATGCACACCTGCTCGCACGACGGCAGTGTGATCAGTGTGTAAATCGTTTCAATTGTTACTATAGAAGTAGCCGACTACCTCAAATATGAACTCAATTACTAAACTGTAACAGTTACACGTAGCGGTGTATGCCGGAACATATCTCCGACAGCGAAATGGAACGGATTTCGGAATTCGCGAGCACTCCGATGTACAAACGGTCGCCCGATCAGTTACTGCCGGACGGTGCGGCCGACGACGAAGAATAACATACCCTTGGGGGGTATTTTCAGTCAGCGCATAGTTCAGCTCACGGCTCGCCGATATCGAAGGTCTTGTCATTTTCCCCTCGCCGCCTGGAGACTGCGTGAGCAATGGACAGCACGAGAAATGAACTAATGACGACTAGTCCGATAACTAATGGACTGATTGCACTGAGCGGCGACACACCGACAATTGCTGCGAGGAGTAAAATGGCGTTCAACAGGGCTACGGCCCCATAGTACTGATACCATTTAGAATCATCATCACTATTGCTAATGAACGGTTCAACCTCCGGAGCATCCTCTCGAAGAGCTATCTCGCCCGTATCGGCGTCGTACGTTATTAGCCCTGCCTCTTGAAGCTTCGGAGCATGGGTCTGATACAGCGAGACGTACACCCGCTTTCGCGCCTGCGAGGAGAGTTCTTCGACGGTTGTGTCGTTCTCCCACGCAGCCAACTCCTCAGCTAAGTCGGTTAGCTGGACTGGCTCCTTTTGTTGGCGTAGATAGTAAAGCGTATATCGACGCCTCGAACTGCTGAGGATGTCGAACATTTGGTCGCGTGAGAGCTCTGGTTCTTCCTCTACCATCGGTTCACTCATGACCTCGATTGCTGCATTGGTTTGTGTTCAGGCCGCGAGAGCCACATATATACACGAAACCCGGGGTACCGTTTTGTTACACCCCCGTTACCTTCTAATTCCTGAGTAAGAAATAGCTACTTGTATCGCACGTCGTACTCCCGTTCTTCACCGACTGACCACAGTCTGTATATAATCCTTCAGTTTGTGACATCCGGAATCATTTGGCGTACTACATGACTCAATCACAACGACCTCCAATAAATAAAATAAATCTGCATGTGAAAACGCAGTACGGTGTGTTATTGTTCGGCTCGGTACAAGTCTCTGTTTCATTACTGCGAACCTCCGAACCTTTTCATATTGGTATAAATATATATTAGTACTACGCTATCGAATTCCAGTGAGGATAGACAGAAACTACATAGCATCCTATTAATAATACATCGTGAACTCTCCTGCATCTTCTCCATGGCATACTCTCTTACCGGAGGTTCCTCGTTATCCGCTCAGTCAAGAACCAGGAGGAAAGTTCTAGCCGATTACGTCGGCGTGATCTCGATGGTCTCGCTGTCTCGAATCCGAACGGTGTACCCACTGTATGTGAAACTAATCTGAATGTCGTCGTTGGTCTGCCCTGCGACAAGGGTATCAAGGGCGTCCGGGTCGATTCGGTTGTACAACGGTGGGAGACTGGTTTCCGTTACGGATTCTTTAGCTGCTATAGCGGTCACAATCGCTTCACTCGGTGATTCGTACTGGTTTGTCCAAAAGACAGTTTCTGTCTCGTTCCACTCCAGACTCATTGTTCTTTGTATGAACACACTCCCGTATCAGCATATACTCTATCAGACTAGCAAACTCAGACAACAGGCGCTATCTATCTAGATGCTGGGTCGTTCCCCCTTCGCTAAACAACTGTTCTAGGAGCTTCCGAACAGCTACCCGGAGGTGGTGGCTGAACGTCGGCTGTGATATATCGAGTGTATCGGCGATCTCCTGACCGGTCTTGTCACGGGGTGATTGATAGAATCCGCTATAAAAGGCTGCAAGCAGGACCTCGAATTGGCGGGGGTTAGCTGTGCTGTCAATTCTGAATGGAACGACTCACGGGTTTGGACACCACGTTCCCGCTTGTGGCGGCCCACGAGTTCGATGTCCGGACATGAACGCCGTAATTCAGCTATGAGCTGGCGAATGTCAACCGTCTGTGGGACCTCAAGCTGAATCTCCAGAGTCTCCCCATCAGATTGGATTAATTGCGGGGCTCCTCCTTGTTCGGCGACTGTCAGTGCGAGCTGTGTACCCGATACTGTTGCTTCGAACAAGCTCGTGTCTTCTGTGTCAGTTAAACACTCTAATCGCTCAATTCGGGGAAGAATGTCCAAACACGCTTGTAGGTCATCTGGTGGAGCGTCAGTGCTGAAAAACACGATACAGCTGGTATCTCCCTGTGGGACGATACCCTCGAATGTGATTTCTGTATCGGCGACGCCCGCAATCCGATGAATGATATCGTCGGATTCCGTTGCTTCTAGCTGGAGTTCGACAGCCCGATCTGCGACGAGCCCCTGCTTCGTCTCAATGCTGTTGATGGCGTATCCGACCGTTTCACTCACCTCCTCGAGTACTGACTGTGTCGGCAGATCGAAAACGTCCGGCGTTTTCGCGTACACAGTCAGGATGCCGTAGGAGAGTTGCTGATAGCTGAGCGGAATGCTGACGACTGACTGGAACCCACGTTCCAGTAGTCGCCGTTGCCACCCTTTTCCCCTGAGTCCGTCCGCGATATTGTTGTTCAGCGTCTGTTCGTTAGTCCGGGCTGTCTGGACTGCTGGTGGAGGCGGTGTCTCATTGGAGGGCGTGCGCGATTCCTCCAGAAAGCCACGGTCGGTCCCTGCCCACGTCCGTGGCGTGACTCGGTCGGTATCGGATTCGTATTCCCCGATCCACGCAAACGAACAGATGTCGGACGCGACCAACTGGTCACACACCGCTTGCTCTATTTCTGAGCGACTGTCTGCCCTGAGCACTCGCTCGTGAATTTTCTGACTCAGCTCTGTCAACCGATTCATCTGCTCGAGCTGAACCGTCTGTTGCTCCAGATCGCGCTGCCTGTCTTCGAGTTCTGTCTCGTATGTCAGCCTATCGAACGCCGTTCGAATCGTCGCCCCCAGGAGTTCGGTAATTCGACGGGTCTGGGTATCGAACTCGCCGCCGATCGTGTCGCCCGCTCGAAGCACTCCATGGTCGCCCAGCGGGACAAACACGGCCTTTCCGTCAGTCATCGTGTCCTCGCCCGCTTTCGAGGTCGAGTTTCCGTCGCAAACGATAGTTTCCTCGGTGAAAAAGGCCGAACTCACGAAGCTATCACCGTCTGCTGGGATAGCTTGTTGCTCCTCGGTCTCCGTGGTCGAAAGCGGGCGAAAGGTGTTCGTATCGCTGTCGAACGCGTACAGCACGACCTCAGGGAGACCGATGATATCACGGGTCCGCGAGACGACAATTTGAGCGGCTTCCTCCTCTGAAGTCACACCCAAGAGATCTGTCGCCGTTTCGTACAACTGTGTAAAACCCATCTCAGCCCGCTGCGTCTGTAGTTCGTTTCCGATCCACTTGCTCAGAAGGTCTACGAGTGTCACGTCCCAGTCTGAGAACTCTGATCCGCCCGTTCCGGACCCATAGAAACAGAGCGTCCCGTATATGCTCCCACCCACAGTGAGTGGCGTTCCGAGATACCGATTGACTTCGTCGCCCCATATCTGATCTCGGTCAGCGTCGCCGCATTCGGCATCGACGTCTGTCATCACGATTGTCTCCTCGTTCCCGATAGCTTTCGCACAGGGGGTTTCCGACAACGGAATCGTTCCGCCTGAAAAAATCGTTTCGTCGGGTGTCTGGAGCACTTCGAAATCGTATTCCATCCCGTTGACGCGAGAGAGCGTCGCGTACTCGGTTCCAAGCACGCTACGACCGACTTGCATGAGATCCGCTATCTGTTCCCGGAGCGCCCCGTCCCGCGCTGTGAACACTTCGGTAATTGTTCGCAGGACTTCTTCCCGCATTTCGAGTTCGGCACGCGTTGCGGTTGAATGGAGGCCATCGGCGACAATCTCCGCAAGCTCTGTCAGCACTGCCTGCTCCGCTTCGTCAAACGCGAAAGGCGTGTCCGCGTATATCGAAATCACACTCTGTACTGATCCAGTGTACTGGATCGGGAGAACGATCATCGACCGGAACCCGTACTCCGATGCGAGCTCGTGCCAGGGCTGGACAGATGATTCAGTCCGGATATCTGACGCTACTTGATGTTCGCCGGTTTCGATCGCGTGGCCGAACGGCCCGTCATCGAAAACTGAGCGGCCATAGCGGGAGACCATCGCTTCGACGTATTCGAGTGCGTCGCCACCGCCCGCGGTGGGGACGATATCACCTGCCTCGTTTTTTTCGCCGATCCAGGCGAACTGGTAGGCATCCGAACTGGTCAGAATTTCACAGACAGCCTCTTGGATCTCTTCGGCTGTTGACGCCCTCAGCACTTGGCGATTTATTTCCCTGAATAGTGAATTAATCCGCGATCATCCGTCTTTAGCTAAGCGAAGAACCGCGTGACAGCAGCGGCTTATCGAGGCTACTTTTCGGAAGGAATGAGGAGGTGTCGAGTGTGTACAACGAGACCTCCTCATCGAGAATCTTGCGTCGTCTCACTACACTGTTTCCCTCTGAGTTCCTTGAAGAGCACGCCGAGGAACTCGGCGTGGTCGAACGGGAGGGGAAGCTTCAGATTCCCGTCCTCGTGTGGGCGCTTGTGTTCGGCTTCGCCGCAGGCGAGAGCCGAACACTCGCTGGATTTAGACGTAGCTACAACTCTACAGCCGATGAGACGATCTCTCCCGGTGGCTTCTATCACCGGTTGACACCGTCACTTGCAGAGTATCTCCGCGACCTCGTCGAGCGTGGTCTCGACGAGGTCGCTGTTCCCGACGCTGTTGACGGTGATATCAACCGATTCAGGGACGTGATGATCGCTGATGGAACGGTGTTGCGGTTGCACGAGTTCCTTTCCGACGAGTTCCAAGCTCGCCACGAGGAGCAGGCTGGAGCGAAGCTCCACCTGCTCCACAATGCCACCGACCAGACGATTGAACGGATCGATGTGACCGATGAAAAAGCGCACGACAGCACGCTGTTCAAGACGGGATCGTGGCTGCATGGACGGCTGGTTTTGTTCGACCTAGCGTACTTCAAGTACCGCCGCTTTGCGCTGATCGACGAGAACGACGGCTACTTCGTGAGCCGGTTGAAGCAGAACGCGAATCCGGTGATAACAGAGGAACTACGGGAATGGCGCGGGCGCGCCATTCCCTTGGAAGGAGAGAAGATCCACGACGTGGTCGGTGATCTCTCGCGGGAGTACATTGACGTAGAGGTCGAAGCGGAGTTCAAGCGGGGTCAGTACGAGGGAACACGGTCGCTAGACACGAAGCGGTTCCGCGTCGTCGGCGTCCGGGACGAGGACGCCGACGACTACCATCTGTATATCACAAATCTACCGAGAGAAGAGTTTCTCCCAGCAGATCTAGGGACGCTGTATCGGTGTCGATGGGAGGTAGAAACGCTGTTTCGTGAGTTGAAGACGCAATACGAACTAGATGAGTTCGACACGAGCAACCCTGTTGTGGTGGAGATTTTGCTGTATGCGGCGTTGCTGTCGCTGCTAGTGAGCCGTGAGTTGTTGGATCTGGTCACCGAGCAGGCTGACGACGAGATTGTGTTTCCACCGGAACGCTGGGCGGCGACCTTCCGGTCGCACGCCCAGCTTGTTCTCCACGAACTCGGTGAGTACCTCGGCTACTCACCACCACCGTTGCTGGAGCGGCTCATCGAGGATGCTCAGAAGATCCATCAACAACGACCGATCTTACAAGAGACGCTCGCTACCGCTACACAACCGAGGTGTGAGTCTTAGCTAAAGACGAATGAATCCGCGATAGTCGCGCTGTTTCTCGGCGGAATCGGTATGATTCCACCGCGTTCTCTATCCTGTTTGTGAGCACCGCGTACTGCTCTGGCCCGCCGCCCTTGACGAAGTAATCGGTGACGCCGGCTGAAACCGCTTCGCTGGCGAGTTTTTCGCTTCCTTGGCCTGTCAACAGGATAAATGGGAGGTCGCCGTTAGACTGTCGCACCGTTTCTACGAATTCAATCCCGTCTGCTTCGGGCATCTCGTAGTCACTGACGATACAGTCGATCGACTCGGAACCGAAGTAGCTGAGCGCATCCTCGACGCTTGCGGCTTCGATAACCTCGATACGGTCGTTCTCGTGTTCCAGCAGTTCCGCCGTTGTCCGCCGGAACTCTCCGTAGTCATCGACTAACAACACCTTGATTTTCGAGGCTGCCGTTCCACTATCCGTTGGTGCCGGTCCAGTCTCACCGGCCAACTTCCGCATACTACACTACTTACGCAACAGTCCGTATAAACGTTTGACTTGGTTGCAACGCTGCACGGTTCTACGTCTGGTAACAGTAACCATCTCTCGCGAGGAATCCGGTCTGCCCTCCAAATGCGTAGGAAACTCATATTTTGGAATGTATACGGATACTGCGATCTACCCTAGTTCCCCTCCAAATTTTATTGGAGGTTGTATATCTTGGAACTTTGTATGTTCTAAAATACACTTTTTGCTTATACTATTATACAGATGTGAAACATCCTGAAACGCCCATAATCGAAGGAATAGATGGAAAATCGACTTTAGTTCTGCGTGAAATTATAGTATAATAACGTTCTTTAATTATCAGATTTCAGTATAAACACCCCAAATTCAGAAAATTTGATAGTATCCTCGATTCATAAATACACACTCTGTTCAACCCTGTATTCCATCTCTAAAATACACACTAAGGGTGTGTTTTCTGCAGGATATACCTACACTGTGCGTACACCGACTGTCAAAAACTATTACTGAGCAGGCAGAAAAAGCTGAACAATGGCTGTTAACTCCGGTTGCAAAGTAGACGCGGTTATCGACAAGTACGGGTTGGCATCAACAGACCCAGTCTACGACACCCTTGATGATGGCCTGCTCGCACGCTGGACGGGCGCTGATGACCGAACCGAAATGGGGTATCGGTCGCTGACAGCGTGGTTCAACAAACGGCTGCTTAAACAAGTCTATACCGAACACGGGCGTGAAACCCTTGACACGCGTGTAGACAGCGATTACGACACGTTGCGTGGTGACGACGACTTGCGACGGGACGAACTCATCGAGCGACTGCAAGCTACGGGTATCCCGGGAGCGTCGCTTCACGACGATATGGTGTCGTGGGGAACGATGCGAACGCACCTCAACGACTGTTTAGACGGTGAAAAAGAGCCCAGGAAGGCGACAACTAACTGGGAGCAGGAGAGCGTGGCAACGGCCAAAACGGTCGTCGAACGGAAGGCCGAAACGGCACTGTCCTCACTCGCGAAGAAGGGTGATATCGACGGCGGTGACACCGCGGAGATAGAGGCCCAGATACAACTCGGATGCCCGGACTGTCCGACCCGTGTTCCGTTCGATGTTGCACTCGAACGTGGGTACGTCTGCAAGCAACACCGGAGCGCGAACTTGTCAACACACGATTCATGACCTGGAACATCGAAATCGAACGAATCGCGGGTATACTTGACGGATCGGCGACAGTAGAGCCGGGAGTGAACGTCGTCCGTGGCTCGAACTGGCAGGGGAAATCGAGCTTCATCGAATCTGTCAAGACGGCCCTTGGCACCTCCACTGAACTGACCGAAGGCGCAGACAGCGGTGCGGTGCACCTCGAAACGCCAACCGGTGTCTACGACGTGACGCTTACCCGAGAGAACGGTACCGTAGTCCGGCACGGCGAGCCGTACCTCAGCGACGAGTACGACGTGATCCGCGCTGAACTGTTCGCGTGTCTGGACGAGCGTAACGAAGTCCGTCGCGCTGTCCGGACAGGAGAAAACCTCGAGGACGTGCTGTTACGGCCGCTGGACTTCCAGAACATCGACTCGCAGATCGAGACGTTACAACGGGAACGCGAACAGATCGAAACGGAACTCACGCAGGCACGCGAGGCCAAAAAGCGGCTCCCCAGCGTGCAAGAGAAAGTGACACGGCTGGAAAACGAGATCGAAGACCTGCGGGCCAAACGCGAGACGATCGACAGTGAGGCAGGAAGCGACGACAGTCCGGAGTCGGTCCGCCGCCAACTCAGCCAAGCTCGGACTGAACAGAATCAGGCGAAAAACCGCGTCGAACGACTCGAACAAAGTATCGAGCGGACGGAACAGCGTCTCTCGGAGCGCCAGGACGCTCTCGACGCTCTCGAAATACCGG
The DNA here is from genome assembly GCF_008728975.1 of Haloarcula sp. CBA1131. Taxonomy (NCBI): domain Archaea; kingdom Methanobacteriati; phylum Methanobacteriota; class Halobacteria; order Halobacteriales; family Haloarculaceae; genus Haloarcula; species Haloarcula sp. CBA1131. The sequence goes on along the minus strand of NZ_RPCY01000002.1, from coordinate 171,009 downwards.
AGTACAATGACGTCGCGGACAAACTCTCGGAGGCGCGCGAGAGCCTCTCGCAAGTGGAGCGAGACGCCGAGGTACTCCAGTCCATGTACTCGGCCACTGAGATGGTACTCAGCGAGGACCGGGTTGACCTGCTTACCGAGGTGGAGCGCGATATCGACGGTGACACCGTCGCCTGTTGGACGTGCGGCAGTGAGACGACACGGGCGGACTTGGCTGACCAACTGGACGCGCTCGGAAACGAACTCACGGCGCTCCGGGCCCAGAAAGAGACCTACCGAGATACTGTCGAGGAACTGGAAACACAGCGCGAGGAGATCAGCCAGGCCCGCCGTCGAAAGGCCGATCTAGAGGAAGACATCGCTGAGCTAGAGGCGACGCTGGCCGACCGGAAACAGAGTCTCGACGCAGCCAGAAACAGGCTCGAACAGGCTCAGTCGGACGTGGAGCAGCTTTCGGACCACGTTGATGCGGCCGTGGCGGAGCTTTCGGACGTCGAAAGTGAGATCAAGTACCGCGAGGCCGAACTCGAAGACACCGCCGACGAACTGGCGCAACTCGAAACGAGGGCGGCCCGTGTCGACACGCTCGAAACCGACCTCGAAACCGTCCGTGACGACCTCGCGGAACTTCGAAACCGGAAAGACCGAATCAAGCGTGAGGCACGGGAAGCGTTTGACACCGCGATGAAGGATATCCTCTCCCGATTCGGGACAGGGTTCGAAACGGCTCGACTCACCGCTGACTTCGATATTGTGGTCGCCCGCGACGGCCAGGAAGCGAGCTTAGATGCCCTCAGCGAGGGGGAACTCGAACTCATCGGCTTTGTGGCAGCGCTGGCCGGTCGGCAGTCGTTCGATGTCGGCGACGCTGTGCCACTTCTGCTCGTCGACGGCCTGGGCGGGCTCGACGACGACAACCTCCACACCCTCATCGAGTACCTGCAGCAGGGAACGGAGTATCTGGTGTTTACTGCGTACCCGGAATACACGGCGTTCGACGGACGCGAGATCGACCCGACCCAGTGGACTGTTGCGAACGAGAAAGAGGCCTCGGCCGACTGATAGCGACCGAACTGGAGTGTTCTCGTCACTGACGCCGATACCCTTAGCTGCAGGCCTCTGGTGTCTGAGAATAGCATATCTACCTAGGTGTAATTTCACTTTTAGGACAATAATACAAAAATACTATTAACAAAGACGGCTTTTTCAAACCAGATGGCAAACATACGGGTCAAAGATTGGACGAAAAATAAATTGAGGGGAATACGGGCTGCGGAGTCACACTCATCGTACGATTCGGTCGTCAAAACACTGCTAAAAGACCGTAAAATCGCGAAGTACGCGGACGACGCCTCCGATACCGTGACTGGCGAGTCCGTGCAGTCACAGGACGCCGACATCGATAAGCCGTTCGACGATATGACTGTGCTGGCAGAACTGACTGGTAGCCACGACGACGTGTTGTTCCTGTGGTGTCCGAACTGCGGGAACGAACTCGTCCACTTCACGGTCGAGCGGCCGCTTGGTTGCTCCGTATTTGAGATGGAGTGCCAGCGGTGTCTTACGCATCTCGACAGCTGGGCCATCGTCGCTATCGAACTGCAGTATCCAATCGAACAGAAGATGATCGAGGGACAGCTTCAGGCAGATCTCAAAGCCTGTGTGATAGACTACTGGGACCGGACATTGCAGGCGGCGGCTAACGATACTCTCGACACAGAGGCCCCTGCCGACCGTCTCGTGTGGCAGTTCGATCAGTATCACAAGCAGTTCTCCTGGGACTGGCCGACTGATGTCCCGACTGTCAGTTTTGTCCCCGGCGTCACGTATCGCAACACCGTGACTGATGAGCGAATCGAAGTCGTCGAAGCTGTCACCGAGAACCGGAACGCGATGGATGCGTACACAGTCAGACGCTACGCTGCAGACGGCGATGTCGTCTCGGACCAGCTAGACAGCAGTGCAATCGTCGACCGGATCGTCAACCGGGAACTTGTCGTCGCCGAGCAGGCCGTGGGAACGACCAAACCCACGACCTGATGAATCACGATGCCAACCGTCTTGGCTTATTGCTGGTGTACGCGGTCTGCCTTTCAGAACACGGTTTGGCGGGGCCGGGATGAGCGGGGAGTACAATTGCTCTGAAAGCGCCCGTTCCCCCTCAGCAAAGGGTTAAAGATAAAACGATATACTGGATATAGTGAAGCGCACATCCGATTATAGTCACAAGAATATTGTGATATTGGTCAGATACCCGTATACAGTTTTGTATAACCATAGGTAATGTATAAGGTGTATCGAGGCTACCGAAGACACTCATGACGTTTGTCGACAACAGTTATACGACACCAGTGGCCTACGTTGTAGTATGATTAGGCTGGTTGGATGCACGCGTTCGGTAGTCGTATCTCCGAGCGTGCCTTGGGTAGCGGGGGAGGAGAAAGTCCGTGAGTAAAGCGACGCACCCTCACACGCTCACACTCCCGCGTGAGGACCACGGATTGGCGACGTCGAAGGCAGCGACCAGACGGATACAGGGAATCCTTCCGGTGTTCCTGGAGAACAAGATCACGGAGGCGGAGGCTAACGGACTGGTCGTTCCGCTCGACGGCAGCATCGAATCGACAGTTGCGGCGGCGCTGGCTGTCGACGGCATCGGGGCCGACTACGTGACTGGACTGGTGATGCCGGTACAGCTAAGCGACGAGGGGCCTGCTCGGACGGCTGAAACCGTCGCGTCGCTGCTTGACATCGACTGTCACCGGCTCAATCTGCAGCCAGTGCTGACGGCGTTCCAGCGAGTTGTCGGTGAGACCGGGGGCCGACCGACGACCTCGTGGCGATGCAAAACGCTGGCGAACGCTTCCGGATGGCGTGTAAGTACTACGTCGCAAACACCAGGAACGAACTCGTTGTAGGGACTGTCTCCCGGACTGACCGACTGCTGGGCTCCGTTGCGAAACACGGCGAGAACGGCGTGGACCTGTCGCTGTTTGGCGACCTCTATAGAACTGAGATCGAGGCCCTGGCTGCTGCACTTGCGGTTCCATCGGACCTCCTCGACCAGTCACCCCATCCAATGGAGCACACTGGGGCAACTGATGCGGCGGAACTGGGTATCGACCAGCGAGACCTCGACAGCGTCCTCCACTTCGCGATTGATAGAGGCTGTTCCGTGTCGGTGGTTGCCGACAAGGTCGGCGTCAGCGAATCTGTCGTTGAGCGTACGGTTCAGTGGTGTGCCAGTACGCGCCACAAGCGACACACGCCACCAAAGCCATCGATGGATAACTGACACTGTCGGCTGTTCGTCTGTGGCGTATTTCGCCACCCTCGGGGAGTCACAAATCTCTCGCAAGAGGGACAGCCAACAGTACGAGCCAAACGTGGTATTTCTGTGAGCAAAGCAGTTAACAGCCACACTCCGCGATTCTCACACCCATGCAGGCCGACCCTCAGGAGATAATCGACATCGGCGACAGGCTACTGTCGGAGTACCCCGAACTGTTTACTGAGCAGTACGAGACAAACACCCGTCTCGTTCAGCGACTTGCCAGCGTGGATTCGTTTCGTACCCAAACCAGACTCACCAGATACATCACCCATCAAAAACGGACACGGAACGGCTCGCAAAGATGAGGCCACTGCGAAGCACACGCGACACACGGAATGCCACACGTCTGTGGCCGGGTTGTCTGCACTCGGCGCTCGTCCCGATATGAGGACCTTCTTTATGTAGAGACCGTCTTGCAGGACGTATGTTACTCACTGGGACTGTCGTTGCGGATTCTGAGACTGTTCTGCAGGACGGGGCGGTCGTCGTCTCCGGGGACCGTATCGAGGCTGTGGGTTCACGTGCCGAACTCGAATCGCAGTACACCAACCACGAACACCAGTCCTACGACGTGCTGTTGCCGGGACTCGTCGGCGGCCACATCCACTCCGTACAGAGCCTTGGCCGTGGCATCGCCGACGACACGGAACTGCTCGACTGGCTATTCGACTACATTCTGCCGATGGAGGCCTCCTTGACCGCCGAGGAGATGGAAGTCGCGGCGAAACTGGGCTATCTGGAGATGATCGAAAGCGGGACTACGACCTGTATCGACCACCTCTCGGTCGCCCACGCGGACCGCGCCTTCGAAGCGGCGGGCGAGATCGGTATCCGTGGCGTGCTCGGCAAGGTGCTGATGGACCAGCGCTCGCCGGATGGGCTGCTGGAGGATACGCAGGCCGCACTGGAGGAGTCCGAGCGGCTCATTCAGCAGTATCACGGTGCCTACAACGACCGGATTCGGTACGCTGTCACCCCGCGATTCGCCGTCTCCTGTAGCGAGGCCTGTCTCCGGGGAGTGCGCGAACTCGTGGACAAATACGACGGCGTCCGCATCCACACCCACGCCAGTGAGAACCAGAGCGAAATCGAGACGGTCAAAGAGGATACCGGGATGCGCAACATCCACTGGCTCGACGAGGTAGGTCTCACCGGTGAGGACGTCGTCCTTGCGCACTGCGTCTGGACCGACGAGAGCGAGCGCGAAGTCCTCGCAGAAACGGGGACGCACGTCACCCACTGCCCGTCCTCGAACATGAAACTCGCCAGCGGCATCGCGCCGATCTGGGACTACCGTGACCGCGGTATCAACGTCGCCATCGGCAACGACGGACCGCCCTGTAACAACACGCTCGACGCGTTCACCGAGATGCGACAGGCGAGTCTCCTCCAGAAGGTCGATCAGCTAGACCCGACAGTGACGCCCGCGGCCGAGATCTTCGAGATGGCGACGCGCAACGGCGCGAAAGCCGCCGGCTTCGACGAACTCGGCGCGATTCGGGAGGGGTGGCGCGCCGACATCGTCGGTCTGGATACGGACCTTACGCGGGCGACGCCGCTGCACGACGTGCTCTCCCATCTAGTGTTTGCGGCCCACGGCGACGACGTCCGCTTCACGATGGTCGACGGGAACGTGCTCATGGAACACGGCGAGGTAACCACCATCGACGCCGACGCCGTGCGTGAAGGGGCCTCGACTATGGGGCTTGAGATGGACCTCGAAGACGAACGCAAGTCCGCACAGGAACAGAAGCCCTGAGTGGCCCTTGGCGGTGCCCTTACTCGCTCGTCGCGATTGCTTCGATTTCGACTCCCACGCCCTTTGGCAGGCTTGCGACCTCGACCGCGCTACGGGCCGGCGGCTCGTCGTCGAAAAAGCCGGCGTACGTGTCGTTCATCGACTCGAAATCGTCGATGTCGTCCAGATAGACGGTCACTTTCAACACGTCGCTCATCTCCAGTTCCTCCGAAGCTAGCACTGCTTCGACGTTCGATAACGCCTGTTCCGCCTGCGTCGCTATCGGTTCGTCGTCCAGCAGGTCGCCGTCTGGCGTCATCGGAATCTGGCCCGCGGTGAACACGAGCGAGCCGTTTGTCGTCGCCTGGCTGTACGCGCCGACCGCATCGGGTGCATCGGCCGTGCTGATGGTCCGTTTCATCAGTCGAATGTTCCACCATCAGTGTCTTAAATTTACAGGCTGTCGCGGCGGTCCGCGAATTCGGCGAGGTCAGCATCGGTATCGATATCCCAGTGGACGCCGGGGTCCTCGACCTCGATGAACGCTGTCCGCTCGGTGGCCTCGATGATATCTCGACCGCCGCGGTCGCCGGAGACTGAGGCGAGCGCATCGAAGTGGCAGCCGTCGAATAGCACGGGGTTGCCCCGCGTCCCTCGTGTTCGGGGACGACGACGGTTGCCGTCCCTGTACGGTACGCTTCGATAAGCTCCTCGATAGTTTCGGGCCGGACGAAGGGCATATCGCCCAGCAGGAACAGGGCGGCGTCCCAGCCGGATTCCTGTGCATAGTCGACTCCATGTCGAACCGACGCACTCTGGCCGGTCGCGTAATCGTCGTTATGACGAAGCGAAACTGAGAGCCCCTCCAGTGCCTCAGCGACGGCCACGCCCTCGTACCCAATGACGGCGACAAGGTCCGACAGCGATGACTCGCAAGCGGTTTCGGCTACCTGTCGGACGACTGCCCTTCCGCCGATGGTCGCCAGTAGTTTGTTACCCGGCTCGTACCGTGAACTCCGCCCAGCGGCGAGGATGACGCCGCCAACTTCGGTCCGGTGCTGCCCGCTCATCGTGGCCCTCGTTTCACGACGATACTGAGTAGTTCACCGACGTTCGTCACCGCTGGGCCTCCTGCACATCCGTTGCAGCGACGATCTCACAGATATCCGACGCGAACGACGTAATCACGCCCCGAGAACACCGCTCTGTTTGCGACAGTGCGTGGCTGAGCACGTCTCTGGCGGTACACCGCTGTGATTCGGTATCCGCTTTGTTGACTAGCGGTATCACAGACGCCCCGGCTGGCGCGTTTCGGAGCCCACCCTCAGGATTTGTGAGCACTGTCCCGACAGCCTCCGCGGTAATGGTGTCGCCCACATCGAGGCCCGTGATGTCCGCTACCCGCTCCGGTCGGTGGACCACGTCCGTCGTCAGCACTTCACCGACGGCGGCGACTGAGGCGACCGGAACGACGTGGCTCGCTGTCCCCGGTACGACCGGTTCCCCATCACCGGGCGCTTTGAACTCGCGCTTGCGTGCGCCGTCAGCCTTGACGAGCAGCCAGTCGAACAGTCCGGCGACGGATATCTGCTCGATAACGTCGGCGTCGAACCCACGAACCTTCCGGTCGACTCGCGCCGGATCGGCTACCTCCTCGCGAGCGAAGGCAACTGGCAGTTCGTGTGCGTGAAGGTCGGCCCGCCACTCGTCCGGGCCAGTGAGCGTCAGCGGCAGGTCAGGCGGCGGTGGCATCGCTGTCGTTGTCGTGTAACCCACGTCGTACCCCCTGTCGGTCCCTTCGGCGGTCAACTGTCCCATCGCGGTTTTCTTCCCACCGGCCCCGACAAAGGCGACAGCAGCGCTGGAACCCAGACCCAGCGCAGCAGCCAGATGCATACAGTCGCTCCGCGGGACACACAAAAATAGCTTGCCGGGGCAACAACGTGTGTCGCCGACAGCGTTTTTGTGATCTAGTGGCACACGTACCCGTATGCCCCGCGTAGACGTTCGTGGTGAAATCTGTCCCCGGCCGGCGCTCATTGTCCGGCAGGCGCTTTCAGACCTCGACCCTGGGGAGACGCTCGTCGTTCGAGGTGATTACCCACCGGCCGAAAAGAACCTGCGGCGGATGTGTACGACTCACGGCATCGACGTGACGACCGCAGAGACCGCCGGCGAGTCCGACGAGTTCGAACTCGAACTTCAGGTGACCGAGATGGCGTCGCTATCGGAGGCCTGAGTGTGGGCACCGATACGGCGGCTGATGGAGACGAGGAGACGACTCGCCTGACGGAGTACACGGAACTCCACGGCTGTTCCTGCAAAGTCGGCCAGAGCGATCTCGATTCGCTGCTCGCCGATGCCGGCCTCACGGGTGACAGCGACGCGCTGCTGTTCGGTGTCGGCGAGGACGCCGCCGCCCGGAAACTTACCGACGAGCTCGCGCTGGTCTCGACGGTGGATTTCTTCACGCCTATCGTCGACGATCCGTACGACTTCGGCCGTGTCGCGGCCTGTAACGCCGCCAGCGACGCGTTCGCCACGGGGGCCGTCGAGAACGTCGACTGCCTGGTCGTCCTCGGCCTCCCACGAGAACTAACCGACAGCGCGGCCTCAATCCTCGCCGGCATGGCCGACGCACTGGACGCGATGGACGGCGTCATCGCCGGCGGCCACACAATCATGAGTCCGTGGCCTTTCGCCGGTGGCGCCATCTCGGCGACAGCACGGCCAGACGCCCTGCTCACTTCGCAGGGGGCCAGCCCGGGCGACCGGCTCTACCTGACCAAACCGCTCGGGACACAGCCGGCTATGGGGGCGACCCGCGTGACCGACGCGCAGTTCGTTGAGACAGTCACCGACGCCGCTGACCGCCCGCTCGACAGTATTGCTTCGGAGGCCATCGCGTGGATGACGACCCCGAACCGGGACGCAACGCTGGCGTGCCGTGAATACGCGACAGCCGCGACCGACATCACCGGCTTCGGCCTCGCCGGCCAGAGCCGCGTGGTGGCCGACCGCTCGAACGTCGGTATCGAACTGACACACCTCCCGGTCATCGCAGGAACGCCCGCCCTTTCCACGCTTTTCGGATACGGGCTAACTGACGGGGAGAGCGCGGAGACCAGCGGCGGACTGTTCGTCTCTGTCCCGCCGGCCGCGACCGACGCCGTCGAAGCAGCGTTCGACGACGCCAGCGTGTTCTACCGAGCTGTCGGGCGTGTCACGGGCGGCAGCGGCGTTACGCTGGATGACCTGACCCTCGAAGAAGTCCGTTCCTAACGTCTAGTAGGAGCCTTCTACCGCAACCGAAGCGTCGCCTCCAGCACGCCACCGCCGAGGCACAGCGCCTTGTCGGAGATCTTCGCTGGGTCGACGGACTCGCCGCGGGGGTCGACGTCGCCGAGCTTTGTGCCCTCGCTGACGCCGAGGCCGCCGTGGACCAGACCGCGAACCAGCCCGTCTATCTCGGTCTCGACCGGCCGGTCGTCGACGGTGCCGACCACGTCGCCGGCTGTGACACTGTCGCCGATGGCGACCGTCGGAGTCCAATTACCGTCGACCGGGGAACGAAGCACCCGCTCGTGAGTGTAGCCGCGCCGTTCGCCGGGCTCGCCGTCGTATTCGCTCGCAGTCCCCTCGTAGAACACGCGGCCGAGTTCGTGCCCGCGGTCCGTTTCGACGACCGCGTCCACGTCCTCACCGGCCTCGAACCCCGGCCCCATCCCGACAACTACGTCGGCGTCTCCTCGACGCGTGCCGGTGTCGAACTTCCCTTTCGCCATGATAGCGTCGACGAGCACCGCGGCATCGAGTTCGTCGGCGACGGTTGCCTCTGGGTCGACGAGTACCGGGACGACATCCCCGGCGAGCAGTTCGAGCGCCTCGTCGACATCAGAAGCTGCCTGGCCGGTGACCCCCTCAACAGTCACCTCGTCCTCGTACAGCGCCGCACCGAAGGCGACCGCCCGCCGGACGACTGTCGGCTGTTCGACTTCGGTGACGATGACCGGGAAGCCGGCCTGCTGGAGCCGGTAGACCACGCCGCTCCCGAGGTCGCCACCGCCGCGGACAACGACGAGGTCGTCGAGGTTCAGGCGCGTCGCCCGCTCACCGGCGGCGTCGTGGCGGTCCATGGTGACCTCGGCGAGAATCGAGAGCGCGACGGCGGCCGGCCCGCTCCCGCCGAGGTCGAGCCCCACCGGCGTTCGGACCCGGCTGAGGTCCCGTCGGGCGTACCCCGACTCGGCGAGCGAGTCGAGGACGTGGTTGGCCTTCGCCTCGCTGGCGACGAGGCCGACGTAGCCAGCTTCGTCGTCCAGCGCCGTAGCGACGGCGTCCTGGTCGAACGTCCCGCTCCGCGTCGCAACGGCCACGGCTGTCTCGGTCCCCATCGACAGGTCGCCGAGCGCCTCGCCGTAGTCGCCGTGAATCACGTCGGTAGCGTCGGGAAACTGCCCCGGGTCGGCGTAGGCCTCGCGGTCGTCGACCACGGTGACGGCGTAGCCAAGTCGCTCCGCCAACGGAGCCAGCTCCGTGCTGATGTGGCCGCCGCCGGCGATGTAGAGCCGTGCCTGCCCGCGAACGCGGTCGATGAACACCTCCATCTCGCCGCCACAGACCATTCCCGTGTTGCCGCCGCGTTCAAGTTCGTACGTCCGGACGCCGGGGTCGTCGGTTCCCGAGAGTACTGACCGAGCGTCTTGGACGGCGAGGTGCTCGACTGTCCCGCCGCCGATGGTCCCGTACTCCTCGTCGTCGGTGACGACCATCTTGTCCCCCACGTCCCGCGGTGCACTGCCGTCCTTGCGGACGATGGTCAGCAAGGCCGCCGACTCTCCCTGCTCGGCCAGTTCGTCGATACGTTCGAACAGGCTCATACGAAGCTCTTCACCTCCTGTTCGACGATGGCAGCGACTACGTCGTCGTAGGGTATGGGGTCGATGTCCGGCGTGAGGTCGACCCCCCGTACGTCCACGTCCCTCGCGACCGCCGAGACTGGCGCGTCGATATCCGGCGAGAGGTAGACGCCGTCCTGAATGAGGACGACGTGCGCCTCTGGGTCCCCGGCGGCGGTTCGCAGTCCGATTTCGGCCATCGGCTTGTCGATGAGATACAACATTATCAGAAATCCAGTGTGTGGTCGGCGTCACGGATGCGGGCGGTGACGCGGTCGTCCGACCAGACTGTTACGTCGTCGGCGATTTCACCCTCGTCGACGCCGCGTTCGGCCATCGCCGCGCGGTCCGCGATCATCTGTCCGCCCTGTTCCGCTAAGTCGGCGACGTGCCCGCTCATGTTGAGCGCCTCGCGGCCGACAGCGTCCCGAGCGCCGTACACGCCGTCCTGGGTGAATATCACCGTCACGTCGTGCATATCGAAGCCAGCTGCGACGCCGCGGGCGGCACGCAGCCCCTCCGGGATGTGGACTCGGCCGCACGGAGCGCGGGTGAGCAACACGACGACATCTCGTTTCATAGCGAGACCACCCGGTCAGCCTCACCGATGATGTCCGCCAGGTCCGGAAGCAGCCCGACTTCGACGCCCTCGGGGTAGTCGGCCGGCGCATCGATTCCCCGCGCGTCGACACAGAGCCCGCAGCAGATGACGTCCGCGCCGTCCGCGATAAGCTCCTGAAACTTCTCTGTCGGCATCTCGTCGTACAGTCCGCTGTCCGAACAGCCGGGCAACGTCTGGTCGGCGACGGGGACAAGCGCGCCGTCGAGGTAGTGGAAGTAGCTCACCTCGTGGCCCTGGTCCAGCGCCGCCCGGCCCAGCTCGTAGGCGGTACGCCATCGCTCGCTGTCGAAGGGACCGCCTGTCAGCAGAAACCCGATGTACGCCATACTGTCGAGATTTCGCCGACCTGCTCTTAATAGTTTGCTCGACACAACAAAAAACACTCCGTGTGTGATATTAATCGGAAGAAAACTGTTCGAAACCAACTCACCCATCGTCAGCAGACTGCTCATCGAGTGCCGCCGTCACGTCTTCCGCAGTGAACGGTAGCTCGGTCAGCCGAACGCCGACAGCGTCGCAGATGGCGTTCGAGAGCGCCGGCGGGACGCCGTTCGTCGGGAGTTCCGCGATAGATTTCGCGCCGAACGGACCCGTGGGTTCGTGGGTCTCGACGAGGATGGTCTCCGTCTCGGGGTGGTCGGTCGTCCGTGGCATCCCGTACTGGCGGAACCCGAGCACTTCGGGGTTGCCCTCCTCGTCGAAGGTGAGGTCGCCGCTGGTGGCGTATTCGAGACTCATGTGCTCGCCGCCCTCTATCTGGCCCTCGACCAGTGCGGGGTTGATTGCGACGCCGCAGTCGGCTGCAAACACCAGCTTGTTGAGTTCGTACTCGCCGGTCTCCGTATCGACGGTCACGTCGACGAACTGCGCGCCGTAGGGCGGCGGGCTCTCGTCGGTCGAGTGGTTCCCGTCCCCGAGGATGTGTTCACGCTCGTCATCGCCGTAAGTGGCCTCGTAGCCGATCTCCTCCAGCGACACGCGGTTTCCGGTCCGTTCGCTGAACACGCCGCCGTCGCCGGTGTCGAGCACGTCCGGCGGCTCGTCGAGCAGTTTCGACCCCCACTCTAGCAGCCGCTCTTTGGCGTCCTCGGCGGCGTTCTTGACCGCGCGACCGCTGATGTATGTCGTCGAGGAGGCGTACGCGCCGTAGTCGAACGGCGTCAGGTCGGTGTCGGCAGCGATGACGACGACGTCCTCGGGAGTGCAGCCCAGCACCTCGGCGGCAATCTGGGAGAACATCGTGTCCGCGCCCGTGCCGGTGTCGACGCCGCCGACCTGCAGGTGGAAGCTCCCGTCCTCGTTCATCTGCACCTGCGCCGCGCCGAGTTCCTTGCCTGCGACACCGCTCCCTTGTGCGATGAGCGCCATTCCGACGCCGCGCTTGCGGTGGTCTTCGTCGGGCTGTTCGAGGTCGTCGTAGCCGATAGCCTCCCGTCCGCGGTCGACACATTCGCGGATGCCACACGAGCGAATCCGTCGAGTGAACCGGTCACCGTCTTTCAGGATAGCGACGCTCCGGTCGAGATCGCCCTCTTGGACCGCGTTCCGCAGGCGGAACTCGATGGGGTCGAAGTCGAGGCGGCGGGCCACCTCGTCCATGTGCGCTTCGACGGCGAAGTGGCCCTGTGGCGCGCCGTAGCCCCGCATCGCCGCGCCCATCGGAAGGTTCGTGTGTACCACGTCCCCTGCAAAGCGGACGTTCGGGACCCGGGGATAGAGGGGGAGTGGCTTCGTCCCGACGTTGTTCGCGACGGTCATGCCGTGGGTGCCGTAAGCCCCGAGTTCGACAGCGTGTAGAGGTCCATCGCCTCGATATCGCCCTCGTCAGTGACTGCAGTCCGCATCTGCATCTGCATCGGGTGTCGAAAGCGGAGCGCGGTGAACTCCTCCTGACGACTCATCTCCAGTTTGACCGGTCGGCCCGCCGCCAGGTGGAGCGCGAAGGCGATGGGTTCTATCGCCATCTCCTGTTTCGACCCGAACCCCGCGCCGATGCGCGGCTTCGTCACCCGTACGTCACGGATGGGCACGTCGAACAGGTGCGCTATCTGGCGGCGGGTGTGAAAGGGGACCTGCGTCGCTGTGATGAACGTGTGCCGGTCATCCTCGTCCGTGTAGGCGATGGTCGTGTGCGGTTCCGGGACGCAGTGGGACTGGTACGGCGTTTCCCATTCCGTCTTGATGACGTGCCGGTCGTCGTCGTTGCTGGCCCGCTCAAACGCCGCCTCCACGTCACCGAGTTCCCCCTCGAAGTGTGATTCGAGGTTTCTACTGTAGTCCGCGCCCGACTGCTTGTTCTCCACGTCGTCGGTCTCGAACAGTTGCGGGGCGTCTTCATCCAAGGCCTCCTCTGGGTCGAACACGGCGTCCAGTTCCCGGTATTCGACTTCGATTTTCCGTGCGGCGCGGTCGGCCGCTTCCGGGTCGTCGGCCGCCACAGCCGCGACCGGGTCGCCGACGAAGCGGACGTGCTCGCGCAACACTTTCAGGTCCCACGGGCTCGGCTCGGGATAGGACTGGCCCGAACTGGAGTACAGTTTGTCCGGGACTACGTCGTCGAACGGCGTGATGACGGCGTCGACGCCGTCCATCGCCTCGGCGGCGCTCGTGTCGACCGATTCGACGTAGCCGTGGGCGATGTCGCTGCGAACCACTTTCCCGTGGGCGAGGTCTGGAAACCGGTCGCGGTAGTCCGCCGTGTAACGGGCCTCCCGGTCACAATCTTCCGCGCGTCGTCTTTCTCCTCGTCCGCCGTGATGGTGTCGCGTTCGGATTTGGGCTTCCGGTCAGGTTCCCGTGCCACGTCCGCCTCTGACTCCTTCTCAGCTCCGGCAGGGGCCGCGTCTTCCACCCCTGTCCTGTCGGGCTGCTCGCTCGTCTCCCGAGCCCGGTCGAAATCGCTCACTGACCGCCCTCCATGCAGTCGCAGTCGTTGACTGTACACTCGGTCGAATTTGCGACCCTCTCGTTGCCTTCGACTGCCTTCCCACCGTCGGCGGCGACGGCTGTCCCGCCGTCCATCCGCTCGGCGGCGTCCAGCACCGCTTCGACGATTTTCTTGTAGCCGGTGCATCGACAGAGATTGTCCGACAGCGCTTCCCGGACCTCCTGCTCTGTCGGGTCCGTGTTCGCCTCTAGCAGCGCCGTCGAGCGCATTATCATCCCCGGAATGCAAAAGCCACACTGCAACGCGGTGTTGTCGACGAAGGCCTGCTGGACCGGATGCAGCTCGTCCTGCTCGCCCAGCCCTTCGATTGTCTCGACAGATGCGTCCTCTACGTTCATCACCGGCTCGACGCAGGATTTCACCGGCTCGCCGTCGACGTGTACCGTACAGAAGCCACACGCGCCGGTGTCACACCCCCGTTTCGCGCCGGTGTATCCGTTCCGCCGAAGGACATCGAGGAGCGAGTCGGACTTCGCTGCGTCGACCGTCCATTCCACATCGTTAATCTCCAGTTCGATTTCCATATGGCTCATCAGCTCGCTGGCTATGTCAGATACGTGACGAACAGAACGATAAATAGCTGTCGCGGGTGAGTGCCGTCACAAACCGCGACAAACCGCGTGTGTCGTTTATTTGCCCCTTCAGCTGACTGGGTCGGTCAGGCTGACTCGCGGTCGGTGTCGCCGGTAATGTACTCGGCACTTTGTCTCGTTACCGTGGCTGTGAACTCCGGGACCACCCGCCCCTGTGGATTCGATACCGCATCGTGTTTGACCGTGGCGAGCACCCAGGGCGAACAGTACGATTCTCTGTCCGGGTTGCCACCGGCTAACCAGTTGTCTCCAATCGCGATGTTATCCTGGAGGTCACTGAGTGTCAGTCCAGCACAGATGTACTCCTCCCCGCTGAATGGCAGTGCGTCTGCAGTAAGGACCAGCCACGGGCGGGGATTGTTGCCCCGGTTGTACGGGTCCGGGGCCCAGAACACGTCGCCGGAACTGTACCGACCGTTACCCATCGATGTCACGCGGGTCAACCGCGTGCTCCTGCCAGTCTTCGTAGGACGGTGTCTCACCGTCGGCCTCGTGTGCGGCGATGGCGGCAGCGGCGTGGGCCGTGGCGGTATCGACGCTTGCCTCGTGATCACTGATGCGCCAGTAGTTCCCACGGTGGTCGACTCGTCCCCGTTCACGCAGTCGGACGAGCGTTGGGCCGACAGAGCCTTTCTTGACACCAGTTTCAGCAGCGATTTCGCTCCGGGTAAACGCCTTCTCGGGGTTGTCACGGAGAAACGCAAGAATCGCTCCCGCGTTCGTCTCCGGCGAGGGCGTGTCGACGTCGTCCGGGATATCTTCGAACCGGTCCGCGCTGATTGGCATACCCAGGTGTTACGTACTGAGTATATTAAATATACTGCTGTACTGGACATACTGATTATACCGACAGCTACTATAGTTCATAATTTTAAACAAATAAACCAACAGGTGACTTCGGTAGCCTCAACTGCGGACAGAATAGGACCGAACTGGGGGACTTCCTCAGTCCTTGCGCTCGTCAAGCCTCGCCTTGATTTTTTCGGCGGTAATCGGCATCTCCCGGATACGGACGCCGATGGCGTCTCTGACGGCGTTGGACAGCGCCGGTGGGACCGTGTTGGTCGGGACTTCGGCGACCGACTTCGCGCCGAAGGGACCGGTCGGCTCGTGGGTCTCGACCAGAATCGACTCGATGGGCGGCGTCTCGGTCGCCGACGGCAGTCCGTACTCGTCGAAGTCAGTCACTTCCGCCCGTCCCTCGTCGTCGAGCGTGATCCCCTCGCTGACGGCCATCTCGTAGCTCATGTGGTTTGCGCCTTCGATCTGGCCCTCGGCCATGCCGGGGTTGATGGCGACGCCGCAGTCGACCGCGACGACCAGTTCGTGCACCTCGAACTCGCCGGTGGTCTCGTCGACGGTCACGTCGGCGAACTGCGCGGCGAAGGGCGGGGGACTCTCTTCGGTGCAGTGCGTCCCCTTCCCCAAGATGTGTTCGCGCTCGTCGTCGCCGTACGCGGCCTCGTAGCCGATCTCTTCGAGCGTGACCGAATCACCGCTGGTCTCGCTGTACACCGTCCCGTCGCCGGTTTCCAGATTATCGGTCGGCTCGCCGAGCAGTTTCGATCCCCAGTCGAGAATCCGCTCTCTTGCGTCCTCTGCGGCCTTCTTCACGGCCATACCGCTGATGTAGGTCGTCGAGGAGGCGTACGCGCCGTAGTCGAAGGGCGTCACGTCAGTATCGGCGGACTTGACGACTATGTCGGCCTCATCACAGCCCAGCACTTCGGCGGCGATCTGGAGGAACGCCGTGTCAGCGCCCGTCCCGATGTCGACGCCGCCGACCTGCAGGTGGAAGCTCCCGTCCTCGTTCATCATTATCTGGGCGGCCCCGAGTTCGTCGCCGGCGACGCCGGTCCCCTGCGCGGACAGCGCCATCCCGATGCCGCGGTGCAGATGGTCTGCGGCGGGCTGTTCGAGGTCGTCGTAGCCGATAGCGTCCTTCCCGCGTTCGATGCACTCGTCGAGGCCACACGACCGGATACGGCGCTCCGCGCCTTCGCCGCCCATCATCCCCGCGATCTCGTCGAGGTCGCCGACTTCCATGTGGTGTCGGCGTCGGAACTCGACGGGATCGAGACCGAGGTCGCGGGCGACCTCGTCGAGATGGCCTTCCAGCGCAAGCGTGCCCTGTGGCGCGCCGTACCCCCGCATCGCCCCGGTCTGGGGCGTGTTCGTGTGAACGATATCGGCCTCGAAGTGGACGTTCGGGACCTTCGAGTACAGCGGCAGCGGCTTGCTCCCGACGTTGCCCGCGACGGTCATGCCGTGGCTGCCGTACGCGCCGGTGTTCGAAAGCGCGTAGATGTCGATGGCTTCGATGTCGCCGTCGTCGGTGACGGCCGTCTTCGCTTTGACCTTCATTGGGTGCCGCGAGCGCATCGCGTAGAACTCCTCCCACGGCTGGCTTCGTACAGGACCGGGCGGTCGGTGGCAAGCGACAGCGCGAGCGGAATCGGCTCGACGACCATCGCCTGCTTGCCGCCGAAACCGCCGCCGACCCGCGGCTTCGTCACGCGGATATCACGGATCGGGATGTCGAACAGGTGGGCGAGCTGTCTGCGGGTGTGGTTCGGCACCTGCGTGCTGGTGATGAGGACGTGGCGGTCGTCCTCGTTCGTGTAGGCCAAGGAGGTGTGTTTCTCGACGTTCGCGTGAGACTGTCGGATCGTCTCCCATTCGGTCTCGTGGACGTGGGTCTCGCCGTCGAGCGCCGCGTCCACGTCTCCGAGTTCGCCCTCGATGTGGGCCATCCGGTTGCGGTCGTAGTCGTGGCCGACAATCTCGTTCTCGACCTCGCCGTCCTCGAACAACTGCGGCGCGTCCTCGCCGAAGGCGTCCTCCGGGTCGGTGACGTAGTCGTACTCCTCGTACGACACCTCGATAGCCTCGACGGCGGCGCTCGCGGTTGTCCGGTCGTCGGCTGCGACGGCGGCAATCGGGTCGCCGATGTAGCGGACGTGCTCGTTCAGAACGTCCATGTCCCACGGGCTCGGTTCGGGATAGGACTGCCCGGCGCTGGTGTATTTTGCGTCCGGCACCGCGTTGGATTCCGGTGTCAGGACCGCGTCGACGCCGTCCATCGCCTCGGCCGCGCTCGTGTCGATATCGGTCACGCGGCCGTGTGGGATTTCGCTCCGGACGACCGCTGCGTACGCCAGGTCCGGATACCGCGCCTCGTAGTCGGCGGTGTACTTCGCCTGCCCGGTGACGAGCTTTCGATCGTCGTACTTCTCCGTCCGGTGGGAGACGCTGTCGCGCTCGTCGGGGGCCTTGTCGTTGTTGTCGGGTTCGTCCCATTCGAGAGGGTGCTCCTCGAACCGTTCGTCTTCGACAGTCTCTGACTGTGAGGCCGTGCCGCCGTCGGCCCTGGCTGTCTCGTCGTCGTCACTCATCGCAGCCACCTCCACAGCAGCCGGTCGACTCGGCTCTGCGCGGGGGCCCATCGACCGACCGGCCGCCGTCCGCGGCAACCGACTGCTCCCCCTGCATTCGTTCTGCTGCGTCCAGAACGGCTTCGACCGGCTTCTGATAGCCGGTACAGCGACAGATGTTGTCGTCCAGCGCCTCCCGGACTTCCCGCTCGGTTGGGTCTGGGTTCGAATCCAGCAGTGCCACCGCCTGAATTATCATCCCTGGGATACAGAACCCGCACTGGACGGCGAAGTTGTCGACGAACGCCTGCTGCACCGGGTGCAGGTCGTCCTGTGTTCCGAGCGCTGCGACGGTCTGTATCTCACTCCCGTCGGCGTCCGCCGCGGCCATTCCGCAGGCCATGCGCACCTCGCCGTCGACGAACACCTTCGATGCGCCGCAGGCTCCGCCGTCGCAGCCACATTTCACGCCGATGTAGCCGTGTTGTCTCAAAACCGTCGCCAGGTCCTCCGCCGACCCGGCTTCGACTCTCGTTCGCTCGCCGTTGATTGTGAGTTCAATATCCACAGAGTACCCTCCAGTTTTCGGCATGCATTACGGATACACGCCTGTTAGTGAACAGGTGTGCAACACCATCTCATATATGTATGGTTCACAGGTGTTTGATCGCAGTGTTGCCAGACGAAGCCGCGGGTCACCAGCAGACAACAGGCTGACACAGCTGCGACAGACAAGACAGTCGCTGTGTGACGTGTGCCAGATGTGTGATATTCACACGCTTGGAACGGAACGGCTCACTCGGCGGCCTTCGTCTGCACAGCGTTCAGCAGTACCTCAGTCCCGGTGACGATGTCATCCCATTCGGTGAATTCGCTCTCGCGATGGCTGATTCCGTCGACGCTTGGAACGAAAATCATGCTCGTCGGAGCTATCTTGTTGAGGTAGTTCGCATCGTGGCCCGCGCCGCTGACCAGTCGCGTGTACTCACAGCCGACCGTCTCGGCGGCCTCAACGACTGTGTCAATGCAGCCCTGATCGAACGGGTCCGCGTCGACCCGCATTATTTCCTCTATCTCGTATTCAAGGCCTTCGCGCTCGGCCGCGTGGGCAACCTCTTCCCTGATCTGTTCGACGGCCGCGTCGACCACGGCATCGTCGTACGAGCGGAAATCGAGCGTGAACTCTACGCGTTCGGGGATGACGTTGATGGCGTTCGGCCAGACGTCGACGCTGCCGACCGTGCCGACGAGGTCCGTTCCCTCGGTCGCCGTGATCCGTCGGACCGCGCGGGTTACGTCCGCCGTCGCCACGAAGGCATCGTGGCGCATATCCATCGGCGTCGGTCCGGCGTGGTTGGCCTGCCCCTCGAAGGTGACGTTCAGCCAGGCAAAGCCGAACACGCCCTCGACAGCGGCGACGGGGATGTCCTGCTGTTCGAGAAACGGCCCCTGCTCGACGTGCATCTCAAAGTAGCAGTGGATATCATCGGCTTCACAGGGTGTTTCGCCCTTGTAGCCGATGCGTTCGAGCTCCTCTCCGAACCGCTTTCCGTCCTTGTCTTCGCGCGCGTAGGCGTAGTCGAGGTCGAAGATATCACAGTAGACACCGCTGCCGAGCATATCCGGCTGAAAACGGACGCCCTCCTCGTTGCTCCAGGCAACGACCTCCAGTGGACGTTCGGTCGTCACGCCGGCGTCGTTGAACGCCTCGATGACTTCCAATCCACCGAGGACGCCGATAACGCCGTCGTACCGCCCGCCGTTGTACTGGCTGTCGATGTGTGACCCGATCAGGACCGGCGCGGCGTCGCTGTCAGTTCCCGCCCGCCGACCGAAGATGTTGCCCATCGTATCGATACGGACTCCCAGCCCGGCCTCGCGGAACCACTCGACGAGCGTATCACGGGCCGCCTTGTTCTCGTCGGACAGGCTCGGCCTGTTCACGCCGCCCCGTTCTGTCGCGCCGATCTTGTTGAACGTATCGAAGCGCCGTCTGAACCGCTCGCTATCGAGACTGACGGATGGCATTGCGTAGCTGTTCCGCGGTGTCGTCTTGAAGATTGTGTCGGGGTGGCCCCACACAGATCGACAGACACGGTGTGGCACGCGCTCGCCCCCTGTCACACACGGTTGAGACCACCGAAAGAGCCAAACGACCGTTCCGCGAGTCAGCAGACATGACCGAGCTGAGTGCCGCGTCCATCGCGTTCAGAGACGCGCGGGTGCTGGACGGGAGCGGTCGCCCTCCGTTCACTGCGAGCGTGCGTGTCGCCGACGGTCGAATCGATGCAATCAGCGATGCCCCGCTTGACGCAGACCGCGTCGTCGACCTCGACGGGTCGTTTCTCGCGCCGGGGTTCATCGACATGCATGCGCATTCGGAACTGCGGCTGTTCGACCATCCCGGGGCCGAGGAGAAACTGACGCAGGGAATTACGACGGAAGTTCTCGGCAGGACGGGGTCAGCGTCGCCCCGGTGCCACCGAACCTCACCGACGAATGGGCACAACGGGTCAAATCACTCGACGGCACGCTCGGCGAAACGTGGCCCTGGCACACCGTTGACGGCTACCTCGCGGCGCTCGAATCCGTCGAGCCCGCTGTCAACTGCGCGTACTACGCCCCCCATGGCAACATCAGGTCGATGTTGGCCGGGTTCGAGGACCGCCCGCTCGGCGGTGAACACGTCGTCGCCGCCGGGCCAGTCACCAGTCGACGGCTGGACAGACCAACGTCCGACCACGACACAGCGCCCGGTGAACTCGATGCGATTCGACAGGAACTCGAGGTAGCGCTGGAAGAAGGCGCGTTCGGCATGTCCAAAGGGATGATATACCCACCGAGCTCGTACGCCCGCGACGACGAACTGGTGGCGCTCGCGGATACCCTCGCCAAGCGCGACTCGTTTATGATCTCCCACGTCTGGAACGAGACGGACCGCGTGGTCGAATCTATCGACCGATATCTCGACATCTGTCGGCGCGGCGGCTGTCACGCCCACGTCTCACATCTCAAGGTCGGCGGCCAGCAGAACTGGGGGGATTCCGAGGCCGTGCTCGACCTGTTCGACGATGCCGCCGCCCGGGGCCAGCGGGTCACCTTCGACCAGTACCCCTACACGGCCGGGTCGACGATGCTCACCGCGCTGTTGCCGCCGTGGGCACGGCAGGGCGATTCGGAGGCCATCCGTCACCGTCTCAACTCCGCGGCAGTCCGGGACCGTATCGCCGCTGACATCTCCCAGCCGGGTGACTGGGAGAATCTCGCGTACGCCGCTGGATCGTGGGACAATATCCTCGTGACGCGGACTGGGAGCGGCCGCTATCAGGGTGATACTATCGGGGATATCGCCGCCGAAACCGGGCGCGACCCGGTCGACGCGATGTGTGACCTGCTCGTCGCCGAAGAACTGGACGTGACGATGGCCGACTTCGTGATGGCCGAGGAAGACATCGAGCGGTTCCTCGCGGACGACCGCGGCACGTTCTGTACGGACGGTATCTTTGGCGGGAAACCCCACCCGCGGGCTATCGGGGCGTTCAGTCGCATTCTCGAACGGTACGTTCGTGAGCGGGACGTGCTCTCGCCGGAACTGATGGCATACAAGGCCGCGGGACATCCGGCCGATATCCTCGGTCTCAGGGACCGCGGGTACGTCCGCGAGGGGTACGTCGCGGACCTCGTGGCCTTCGACCTCGACTCGGTGTCGGCGAACGCGACCTACGAGGACCCGTTTCAGTTCTCCGATGGAATGGCGTACGTCCTCGTCGGCGGCCAGGTTGCGGTCCGGGACGGCGAACTGACCGGGGAGCGAAACGGCGACGTGCTTCGCTCCTATGAGGAATGGGGTGGTGCGACCCGTCCGGCACTCGACCGTGCTGCTGATGACTAGATGGCCGCCCTGTCGGCACCCGATTGATTGGCTTGCCTGCTAGCCACCGCTGTGGCAATCCGTGGCTGAAATACGACCGCTGAGGTCGGACTGTCTTACTCCGGCACGTCGGCGTCGACGGCGTCGACGAAACTGTTCATCTCCTGGAACAGGAATTCGTCGCTCTCACCCTCGAACTCGGAGCCGGCCCAGACGTCGAGTTCGCCGTTGACGATTTGCTCTTCCGTCTCGGCGACGGTGTCTTTGACTTCCTGTGGGACCTCCGGTCCCCACTCGTCGAGTGCAGGGAGGTTCGTCTCCATGCCGCCCCAGAAGGCATCGGCTTCCCAGGTTCCGTCCCGGACTGCGGAGATGGTCGGGTCGTACACCTCTTCCCAGTTCCACACCGGGGAGACGAGGTAGTTGTCGCCGCCGAACTCGCCCATCGGCGCGTTGTAGCCGGAGGCCCACACGTCCGCCTCGTTTGCGGCCCTGACCGGAGCAGGGGAGTCCTGCTCTTGCGAGATGACGTCACACCCTTCATCGATAAGCGAGTTGGCCGCCTGCTTTGAGGTCTGGGGGTCGAACCACGCGTTGACCCACCGGATTTTGAATGTCGCGTCCGGGTTCACCGACCGCGCGCCGAGCGCCATCGCGTTGATCGAGCGGATGACTTCGGGGATCGGGAAGGCGGCGACGTAGCCGATAGTGTTGTTCTCGGTCACCATTCCGGCTGCCTGACCGGCCAGATACCGGGGCTGGTAAATCCGGCCCATGTACCGTCCCATGTTCTCCCGGGTGCGATAGCCGGTCGCGTGTTCGAAGTACGTGTCGGGGTACTGTTCCGCAATGTTGAACATCGGGTCCTGGTAGCCAAACGTCGTCCCGAAGACGATGTCGGCGTCACCCTGCGCGTACTGCTCGAAAACGCGCTCCGAGTCTTCAGGCGCGACAGCCTCCGTGTACTCGGTTTCCAGCCAGTCGTATTTCTCGTCGACCGCCTTCCGCCCCTCGTCGTGTGCATGGGACCAGCCGAGGTCGCCGACCTCCGAGATGTACACCCAGGCAGCAGTCACCGAGTCTGACCCGGAGCCTTCGTCGCTACCGGTCGTAGTGCCATCAGTCGAATCACCGTCGTCGCTCCCGCTGTCGCCACCACTACAGCCGGCTAGCGCGGTTACCCCTGACGCCCCGATGGCACCCAGCATCTCCCGCCGCGATATCGTTCGGTTGGTATTCACCATTACTGAACTGAGTAGACGTAGCGAAAACTCCTACTTAAGAGATACCATCTTTGATCTTACAGCGAACAAATATATTTGCGTGAACGTGACCGAAAATCGTCTTCGTGGCTCGATACTACTACGACCGTGGTCACAGCCGTCTGAAAGGCCCCAGCAACTGCAGATGAGTACGTCAGCTGTGTGCCGGTGGCAGAATCAGTTCGGGACCTCCCCCTCGACAGCGTCGACGTAACTGCTCATCTGCTGGAAGAGGAACTCGTCGCTCTCGCCTTCGAACGCCGAGTCGGCCCAGACGTCTCGCTCGCCGTTGAGTATCGCCGACCGCGACTCCGAGACGGTGTCTTTCGCTTCTTGGGGCACATCCGGTCCCCAGTCGTCCAGGCTACAGATGCCCGAGTCGATACCCTCCCAGTACGCGTCGGACTCCCAGGTGCCATCCCTGACAGACTCGATAGTCGGGCCGTAGAACTCTTCCCAGTGCCAGATCGGGGACGTGAGATAGTTCTCGCCGGCGATGTCGCCCATCGGGGCGTCGTAGCCAGTCGCCCAGATACCCGCATCGGAGGCCGCACGGAGTGCAGCGGGGGAGTCCTGATGCTGGGCCATCACGTCGACGTCTTCGTCCAGCAGGGCGTTCGCCGCCTCGCTCTCGGTTGGCGGGTCGAACCAGGAGTTCGTCCATCTGACCTTCAGCGTCGCGCTGTCGTTGACTGACGCAGCCCGAGCGCGTAGGCGTTGATGCCACGGATGACCTCGGGAATCGGGAATGCCGCCACGTATCCCAGCGTATCTGTCTCCGTGACGGTACCGGCGGCCTGTCCGGCGAGATATCGAGGCTGATAGATCCGGCCCATGTACCGGCCCATGTTCTCCATCGTCAGGTAGCCGGTGTTGTGTTCGAAGTACGTGTCGGGGTACTGCTCCGCCACGGCCGCCATCGGGTCCTGGTACTCGAACGTACAGCCGAAGATGATGTCGGCGTCACCCTGTGCGTACTGTTCGAACACCCGCTCGGAATCAGCGGGGGCGACAGCCTCGGTGTACTCCGTCTTCAGCCAGTCGTATTCTTCTGCGACCGCCTCCCGACCCTCGTTGTGGGCCCAGGACCAGCCGAGGTCCCCGACCTCCGAGTTGTACACCCAGGCGGCCGTGACCGAATCCGTTCCGGACCCGCCGTCACTACCGGTTGTGGTCCCGTCAGCAGCCCCGCCATCGGCGGTGTCG
Source organism: Haloarcula sp. CBA1131 (assembly GCF_008728975.1). NCBI lineage: Archaea > Methanobacteriati > Methanobacteriota > Halobacteria > Halobacteriales > Haloarculaceae > Haloarcula > Haloarcula sp. CBA1131. The sequence goes on along the minus strand of NZ_RPCY01000002.1, from coordinate 147,165 downwards.
GTGGCTGCTTCGCCATCGCCTCCGTCATCACCACCGCTACAACCGGCGAGTCCGGTAATTCCTGCTGCCCCAAGTGCTGTCAGTAGCTCCCGTCTCGATTTGGCGTGTTTCTTGTCAACCATTCACTATCCGGATTCCCATTGCAGAAACAATCACTTAAATTGTCCCGTTCGTGCAGCTTTTTCTACCCTATTATCAATATATGTGCCACAAAACCAAATCTATCATACGTATATGGTGATTATCTGCAGCATATGTCTATCCTACTGGCTGTCACGACAGACTGGATGGACGTCGACAACGGACGCTAACACATAACAACTGATACTTGGCAAATGTCCGGCATTTCCCGTTCTGGACGGCGAATATGGCTACCTTTGGAAACAATTATGCCACTACATTGTTGATACCCGGCCAAGATCAGAGAGCATGTCCGAACACACCACGCTCAGGATGGAGGGGATTCTGAAGGAGTTCCCCGGGGTCGTCGCCAACGACCACGTCGACCTCTCCGTCGAGCGCGGGGAAATTCACGGCCTCCTCGGCGAAAACGGCGCGGGAAAAAGCACGCTGATGAAGATTCTGTACGGGCTCTACTCTCAGGACGACGGCGATATCTATCTCGACGGCGAGCGGCTCGACCTGGAGTCGCCACAGGACGCTATCGACGCCGGGATCGGGATGGTCCACCAGCACTTCATGCTGATACCACGCCTGACCGTCGCCGAGAACGTCGTGCTCGGTGAACGTGAACCGGCCACAGCGTTTCGCAGCGATGCCGAGGACAGCTGGCTCCCGGCGACGGTCCGGAACAACAGCCTCGTCCAGTCGCTCGCCGGCCAGTTCTCGCTCGGTCTCGACGTCCCCGAGCAGCGGATTCAGGACCTGGCGGATCAGTACGGGTTCGACATCGACGTGAGCGCAAAGATCTGGGAACTCGATGTCGGCCAGCAACAGCGCGTCGAGATACTCAAGGCGCTGTACCGGGATGTCGACCTCCTGATTCTCGATGAACCCACAGCAGTCCTTACGCCGACCGAGGCCGAGCGGCTCTTCGACTCGCTCGAACGGCTGACTGACGAGGGACTCTCGATAATCTTCATTACGCACAAGCTCACCGAGGTCGACGCCATCGTCGACCGCGTAACGGTTCTCCGGGAGGGAGAAAACGTCGGCACCGCCGAGGTGTCGTCAGTCTCCCGGGCAGACCTCGCGGAGATGATGGTCGGCCGCGAAGTGCTGTTCGAAATCGACAGGGACGCTGTCGACCTCGGTGAGCCGGTTCTGCGCGCACGCGGGGTTGAGGCCACCGATAACCGAGATATCGAAGCTCTCTCCGGTATCGACCTGACGGTTCGGCAGGGCGAAATCGTCGGTATTGCGGGCGTAAGCGGTAACGGCCAGAAGGAACTGGCCGAGGTCCTGGCCGGCATCCGTGACGTGACAGCCGGCGAGTTAGTGGTCAACGGCGAGGACATCACTGGCGCGAAACCGAAGACGTTCGTCGACAGCGGCGTCTCGTTCGTCCCCGAGGACCGACTCCAGTACGGCTGTGCCGAGGACCTCTCGGTGATGCACAACGCCACGATGAAAGACTTCAGGGACGGCCGGTTCGGCGACCGGCCGTTTTTGGACTACGGGGAACTCCGGAAGTACGCCGAGACGCTGGTCGAGGAGTTCGATGTCCGCGGTGTCAGCGACGTCACCGAGACCAACGCCGGCGACCTCTCCGGTGGGAACCTCCAGAAGCTCATCCTGGCCAGGGAAATCTACCGCGACCCCGATCTGCTCATCGCGAACCAACCGACCCGTGGCGTCGACGTCGGGGCAATCGAGTTCATCAGGGAGACACTGCTCGAACAGCGCAAGGCGGGCACGGGTATTATCCTGCTCTCTGAAGACCTGGACGAGATTTTCGACTTGAGCGACAGAATTCTCGTCGTGTACGAGGGCGAGTTCGTCTACGAAACGACACCGGCCGAGGCCGACCGGGAACGGATCGGTCTGGAGATGACCGGCGGAGGTGGGGACGACGCCAGTGAGACGGCTTCGTCGCCGCCTCAGTCCGTGGCCACACAGGAGAGTGAGAGCTGATGAATGTCGCAGTCAACGTCGACGCACGCGAGGAGATTCCCGCCTGGCTTGCCTACGGGACGCCCGTGTTCACCGTACTGGCCGCGCTGGCGGTGAGCGCCGTCGCGCTGGTCGTCCTTGATGTAAATCCCGTCGCGGCGTACGCGACGATGTTCGTCGACACGCTCTTTACCGAGTTCGGCCTCACCGAGACGCTGACGAAAGCGGTGCCGCTGATTCTCACGGGACTGGCGGTGTATCTCCCGCTGAAAGCGGGACTGTTCAACATCGGTGCCGAGGGACAGCTCGTCGCCGGTGCACTCGCCGGGACCTGGATCGGGCTGAACGTCTCGCTTCCGGGGCTCGCACTGGTCCCGCTGATGTTCGTCGCCGCAGCCGTGGCCGGCGGTATCTGGGCGGGCATCCCGGCGTACCTGCGTGCGAAGTGGGACGTCAACGAGATCATCACCTCGCTACTGCTGACGTTCGTCGCCCTCGAAATCCAGAGCTACTTGCTCCGGGGACCGATGCAGGGCGGGACCGGGAACTTCCCGCAGTCCGAGCGGTTCTCCGAGGCCGCGACGATTCCGGAACTGGTCAGCGGGGTCCACGCCGGCTTACTGGTCGCCGTCTGTATGGTCGTGGTGACCTACGTCCTGATGACGCGAACGCGACTCGGGTTCGAAATCACGTTCGTCGGCTCGAACGATGCGGCCGCACAGCAGGCGGGGATGAGCAAGTTCTACGTCTACCTCCTGGTGTTCGTCGTTGGCGGTGCGTTCGCGGCCATGGGCGGCATCAGTGAAATCGCCGGCGCACAGGGTCGCTACCGCGCCGGGTTCGAACCCGGATACGGCTTCACCGCCATTCCGATCGCGCTGCTCGGCCGCAACAGCGCGCTCAAAGTGCTGCTCGCGGGGCTGTTCTTCGCCGTGCTGTTCGTCGGCGGGTCGAGCATGGAAGTGGCGTTCGGCGTGCCCGCGGCGCTGGTCGAGATCATCCAAGCGCTTGTCATCCTCTTTCTGATCACTGCGGAGTTCTTCAAGAGCTACCGTGTCGGTATCGACGTAAAACGCGGGCCAGCGGAGACGCCGGCCCAGCCACAGCGGGGTGACGACTGATGGTGAGCTTCATCGCCGGGCTGCTCGATGCCACCGTTCAGGCGGCGACCGTGCTCCTGCTGGCCGGGACGGGGGAACTCCTCAGCGAGCGGGCGGGCGTCCTCAACCTCGGCGTCGAGGGCATGATGCTCGTCGGCGCGCTCGGCGGGTTCATCACTACCGTCGTGACGGGGAGCCACTGGCTCGGATTCGGCGTCGGCATCCTCCTCGGGATGGTGCTTGCGCTGGTCCACGCGTTCCTCTGTATCACGCTGAAGTCGAACCAGGTCATCAGCGGCGTCATGCTGACGCTGCTGGGGGCGGTCTGACGACGTTCTTCGGCTCTGGCTGGGTCGAGGAATCAATCGACGGCTTCCCACAAATGACGCTCCCGCTCGTCGGACAGTACCTCGTCGATATCCCGGTCATCGGTGAGGCCTTTTTCCGGAGCACGGCGACGGACTACCTCGCACTCGGCCTGCTGGTCGTGGTTTGGTACTTCCTGCACCATTCGAATCTCGGGCTGGAAATGATAGCCGTCGGCGAAGACCCCGAGATGGCGGACACGATGGGCGTGTCCGTGTTCAGACTGCGGTATCTCGCGGTACTCATCGGCGGCGGGTTCGCCGGCGCGGCTGGGGCACACCTCTCGCTGGCGTTCTCACAGCTCTGGGTGCCCGGCATGACCGCGGGCCGGGGCTGGATCGCCGTCGCGCTGGTTATCTTCGCACAGTGGCGGCCCCGCCGGATGCTCGTGGGAGCGTATCTGTTCGGCCTGCTCGACGCGCTCCGCATTCGCTCGCAGTCCATCTCGCTGACGGTGGGTCCTGACGCGCCGCTCGCCGGGGTCATCAACCCCGTCGTCGAGTTCCTCATGAACCCACAGATCATGGGGACGTACCCGTATCTGGCGACGATTCTCGTACTGGCTTACGCCGTCATCCGGACCAAGAGCGACCAGCTCGCGGTTCCCTCGGCGCTGTTGCAGTCCTACAGCCGCGAGACGGATTAACGGATAGTCGGGTACGGGCCGAAACGAGCGGCCACACCTGCCACAGACCGTGTGTGTTGCCAAATCTATTTATCGGCATTCGAAGAATTCAGGATGTCTCATGAGCGCCAATCAGGTCTTCGAGAGAGGCGACCGTGTCGGGATCTACTTGCAGGACAAACACTCGCTGGAAGCGAACGTGGAACTCGTGCAGTACGCGGAGGAACAGGGGATCGACGAGATCTGGCAGGCCGAATCGCGGCTGGCACGCGACGCCGTGTCCCCGCTCGGCGCGTACGCCGCGGTCACCGACGATATCAAACTTGGGACGGGTGTCATCAACAACTGGACGCGCAACGCGGCGCTGATCGCGCAGTCGATGAGCACGCTCGAAGAACTCGCCGGTCCGGACCGCATCATGTGCGGTATCGGGGCCTGGTGGGACCCACTGGCTGAGAAAGTCGGCATCGACCGCAGCGGCGCACTGCGGGCGATGCGGGAGTGCGTCGAGGTGACACAGGATTTGCTGGACATGGAGAATGTCACCTACGACGGGGAGTTCGTCCAGATGCGCGACGTGGAACTGGACGTGGTCCACGGCGACGACGGGCCGCGGACCGTCCCGGTCTACGTCGGCGGAACCGGGTTCAAAATGCTGGAACTCACCGGCCACTTCGCCGACGGCGCGCTGCTGAACTACCTCGTCAGCCCGGAGTACAACGAGAAGGCCCTCGACGCACTGAAGACCGGGGCGGAACGTGGCGACCGTTCGCTCGACGACATCGACCGGCCCCAGTTAGTCGTCTGTTCGATGGACCATGACCAGGAGAAGGCCCTGGACAACGCCCGCGAACTCATCACGCAGTATCTCGGACAACAGCCCCACATTATGAAAGCCAGCGGTGTCAGCCAGGACCTCATCGACGAGGTGGGCGAAACTATCGGCGGGTGGCCGGCCGACAAGGACGACATCAAAGAGGGGATGCACCTCATTCCGGACGACGTAGTTCACAAACTCACCGCCAGCGGGACGCCCGAACAGTGCCGAGAAAAAGTCCGGGAGTACGCGGAAACTGGCTGCCAGTGCCCGATTCTCTATCCGCTTGGCGAGGACCGGCGGTTGATGATCGACGAGTTCGCGGACGGCTACCTGTAGGTCGCTGGCCGCCGACTCGATAGGTGACGATATCCCTTTTCGGCCTGCTCAATCGTCGGCCGCGGCTTCCTCGGCCGTGCCGTACAGGCCTTCGACCTCCGCGATGTCGGGGTCGATTCGATCCACTTCACCGGTCGCCTTCTCGGCGCTTTTCGTGTCTTTTAGTCCGAAGCCAGTGGACACCACGACGACGGTTTCGTCCTGTTCGATGATCCCACGGTCGAGTGCGGTTCGGACGCCGGCGACGGGCGTCGCGCCCGCTGGCTCGGAGTAGATTCCCTCGGTGCTGCCAAGCAGTTTCTCTGCCGCCAGAATCTCGTCGTCGGAGACCAGCACGCTCGTTCCGCCGCTCTGTTCCAGCGCGCGGCAGGCCTTGAGCGTGTTCCGCGGCCGCCCGACCGCGATTGAGTCGGCCAGCGTTTCGGCGATATCGTCGATATCGTCGTGGTCGTGGAAGGCGTCGTGGATGGCCGACGCACCGTCGGCCTGGACGCCCAGCATCTGGGGGTGGTCGTCGACGTAGCCGAGGTCGTAGAACTCCTTGAACCCCTTCCAGGCCCCGGCGATCGTACAGCCGTCGCCCATCGAGAACACGACCCAGTCCGGGACGTGTCCGCGAGCAATCGACTGGTCGGCGAGTTCGTGGCCAACCGTCCGCTTGCCCTCGACCTGGAACGGATTGATGGCCGCGTTGCGGTTGTACCAGCCGTACTTCTCGGTCACTTCGACGCTGAGGTCGTAGGCTTCGTCGTAGCTGCCGTTGACAGCGAGGACGTCCGCACCGTAGACGAGTGGCTGCGCGAGCTTGCCTGTCGGAGCGTCACCGGGGACGAAGATTCGACAGTCCATCCCCCCGCGGGCGGCATAGCCCGACAGCGACGCGGCGGCGTTCCCGGTCGAGGCGCAGGTGATGATGTCTCGACCGGCGTGTTTGGCCTTCGTGACAGCGATAGCGCTGGCGCGGTCCTTGAAACACCCCGTCGGGTTCCGTCCGTCGTCTTTGACAAGCGTTTCGACCCCCAGGGCATCGCTGAGGTTCGGTGCGTCGAAGAGGTCGGTCCCGCCCTCGTTGAGCGTCACGACATCGGCGTCCGCTGCGACTGGCAGAAACGCCTCGTACTTCCACTGGCTCGATATCGGCCCGCCGAGGTCGCCATCGAACGCGTCGTCGATAGCATCGTAGTCGTATGTCACTTCGAGAATTCCCTTTACGCCCTCGTGTTCGGGACAGGTGTAGATGATCTGGTTCGGGTCGTACTCCACCCCGCAGAGTGTACACTCGAGGGTTGTGACTTGCGTCATGCCCATACTACTCCCTGAGTACAACTGGGTATAAAACCGTACTGCGGCTTTAGCTCGATTGTGAGGTGAACCTCCTCTGTCGTGGCTGACACATGTTCACACACGGCCAGCACACGCCACACATCCATTTGTGAACCATCTATCAGGTCAATGGAGACCAAAACCGCTACAGCGGGCGGTCCAAGAACTGGCCACGGCCCGCCGTTGACTGGACTTCGTGGTCCTTCGCGACGACCTCACCGCCGGCGACGACCGTATCTACGCGCGCGCTCCACTGCTGTCCCTCGTACGGCGTCCAGCCACCGACGAACGTGAGGCCGTCGGCGGTGACCTCGTACTCCTCGGTCCGGACGAGCATCACGTCCGCGTCCGTTCCGACTTGCAGTGAGCCTTTCTTGGGATAGATGCCAGCGTTCTGGGCCGGTGCCGCACACACGAGTTCACGTAGTCGCGGCCACGAAATCCGATCCTCGTGGACGCCCTCGCTGACGAGGAACTCGACCATCGTCTCGACGCCCGGGAGGCCGGCGTATGGCTCCCAGATGTCATCCCAGCCGACATCCCGAGTTTCGCGGTACGTCGGGAAGTGGTCCGTGCCGATGAGGTCGATCGTCCCGTCCTGAACCGCATCCCAGAGCCGCTCCCGCTCGGCGTCGGATTTGAGGCTAGGGTTGACTTTCAGGAACGGCCCGTGTTCAGCAACGTCTCCCTTCGAGAAGGCGAGATACTGCGGACAGGTTTCGAGCGTGACCGGAACGTTCGCTCGCGATTTGAAGCGGTCGCCCTCCCGCGCGCCGCTCCCGCTGGAGATGTGGACGACGTGCAGCGGACAGTCGGCGTACTCCGCGAAGTAGCCCGCCCGAGAAATCGCGTCTAGCTCGGCTTCGAGCGGCCGTGAGTCCATGTACACCTCGGGCTCGTCGCCGTCGATAGCCGACCGCGCGTCGTCGAGCAGTCCCTGCGTCTCACAGTGGACGCGAACTGTTCCCCCGGCATCGCCGACGCGCCGCATGAGCCGGGCGATGGACGCGTCGCCCGCCAGGTACGGGTCGGCGGTGAACGTCTTGAAATCCGCCGTTCCGGCGTCCATGATGCCGGCCACGTCGATGTCTGGCTCTTGGATATTACCTGCGACGAGGCCGAAATCGACGTGTGCGAGCGCCGAGCACGCCGCTGCTTTCTCCTGCATTGCTTCGGGAGTCGTGACGGGTGTCTGCGTCGGCAACTCGATGACCGTCGTCACTCCGCCGGCGACCGCACTCGCAGTCTGAGACGCGAAGTCGATTCCATCCGGAAACAGTTCGTCGTCGTGCATGTGGGTGTGCACGTCGATAGCGCCCGGGAGCGCGACCATGCCGTCCGCGTCGATGACGGTATCCGGGTCACTGGGAGTCGGGACCGACGACGCCGGACCAGCGGCGTCTATCGTTCCGTCGGAAATCGCAATCTCACCGTGCTGGATGCCCGACGCCGTCACCACCTGTGCGTCTTTGATGTGAACATCTGTCATGCCAGTACGGGCAGGGCGAACGACGAAAACAGTTAGTGTGTGAGACGCCACATCCGGCCCACACACGGCTTGTGAGAGAATGGCCGCTAAGGCCGTTCTGGGGCGGAGTAGCTTTTAGTCGGTTGCCGGTATCGCCCAACCTGTGATACTGAACGCAGGGACGCTCATCACGATGGACGGTGGGCGCACGGTCCGGTCGGAGGTACACGTCGTTGTCGAGGACGGTGAGATCGTCGCTATCGAGGACGGCTACGCGTCCGGTGCTGACGTGATCGACGCCACTGACGAGGTCGTCATCCCGGGACTGGTGAACTGCCACACTCACATGTACGCGCTCCCGATTCGCGGTGCGCCGCTCGCTGCCTCACCAGAGAGTTTCTACGAAGCGCTCGTCGATATCTGGTGGAACGTCGACGAGGCGTTTACCGAGCGTGACGCTCGCCTGTCCGCACTGGGGTCCTGTGCCGAGATGCTTCAGAGCGGCGTCACAACCTTCTGTGACAACTACTCCGGGCCGAACACACTGCCGGGCGGCCTCGACGCCGTCGCAGCGGGCGTCGAACAGACGCCGATCCGCGGGATGATCGCCTTCGAGACGACGGCCCGAAACTCCGAGTCCCAGGCCAGAGACGGCATCGCGGAGAATCAGCGATTCATCGACGAAACCGAGGAGCGGTACGACACCGTCTCCGGTCACTACTGCCTCCACACGCTGTTTACCAACACCGAGGACATCGTCGAGGAGTGTGTCGACCGGGCTACCGACCACGACCGCCCGATCCAGATACACCTCGAAGAGGGGCTGGTCGACGTTCACGAATCCATCGCCGACTACGGGAAACGACCGGTGCCAGCGCTCGAAGACATGGGCTTTTTCGACGCCGAAGTCATCGCCGCCCACTGCGTCCATTCCACCGAGTCCGAAATCGAAATCCTCGCCGAAAACGACGTCAACGTCGCACACAACCCATATTCCAACATCAACAACGCCGTCGGTATCGCTGACGTCGAAACGATGCAAGCCAACGAGATGACAATCGGACTCGGTGACGACGGGTGGGACCCGGATATGTTCGAGACCATGCGTTCGGCCGTCGGTATCCACAAACTCAAGCAGCGCAACCCGAGCGGCTTCGACATGGCGACTGCCCTCGAATGGGCGACAATCGGCAGCGCGGCAGTGCTGGGGATGGACGACGCTGTCGGTAGTATCGAGGTCGGCAAGCGTGGTGATTTCGTGACACTTGACCTGGGGCCGAACCCGGTGTTAGACGGGAGTGCACCCTACTACGTCGTCAGCGCTGCAAGCCGTGCGGACGTTACCCGGACGATTATCGATGGGGAGACTGTGTACGACCAGCAATCCGGCGTCACTGGAGTCGATGATTCGGACATGACCGCCGTCGGCGATGCGAGTGCAGAACTCTGGGAACGGTTGTAGGAGTTACCGGCTGTGAATGACACCTGTTCGACTGCCGCAAATATATACACTCTAAGGGTGTATATCCACTTCTTCTGCGAATTGCGGAGAGCCACCTTTTCGGGCACGAAAGAATAACACTCTTAGGGTGTAAAAAACGGACGATATCTCGATTTCACCGTAGATGTGCACATTCTGTACACACGGTATTTTGACTGTAGCATCGTTGATGGGCCGAATCTGTCTATTTCGTGTGCCATCGCAATTTTTTCCGGTTCCCGTATGTAATAGTGGGTCTGTGAGCGTGAATGTCACATGGTAGTTAGTGACGCCTTTGAGACTTTCACGCAGGTACTCGAATGCCTAGATTCGTCTGATACTGAGGTCAAATCGGTCTCAGTCAGGGGCCAGACGACAGCGGATAACGACGAAATCAGTGCTGACCTGACACTCGCGACGCCGGTATTCGGTGGTGTTTCGATACACGACGACGTATCTGTCGAGGCTGAGGGCTTCGATTTGACCGATAAGCGGGTTGAGATTGACGTGACGGTTACCGTCCCTGTCGGAACTGACATACCAGTACCATCAGACGATCAAGGGGGCACGTCCAATGAACTGGCAGAGACCCTCTCGCAGTCGGATTCCGTGCCAGCATACAAGGACCCCGAGGCACTTCAGGCGGCTTACGAGGCCTGCGATACGTTCCCGGAGATGACCGAAGCGCTTGACGCCGACGTGACTTCCGAAACTGTGCGCCGATATATGGTGGAGTATGATATCCACGACCCGACCGACACGACGCCACAGGCAGGCGGACTCAGCCTTGCGGACATGCAGACAGATTCGGATACCGACACCGACGCCAGCTCCCCGGTCGAGTCGGACCCTTCTGAGGACAGGGTGGCCGACAACAGCCAACCCGAAGAACCGGACGGACTGGGGGCCAGATCTGTCGCCGACCTGCTCGCTGAGGCGGACTCACAGGACAGCGACGACAATCTCGTCGCGGATGGAATCGGTATCTCTCAGGACGTGACTGTGGCCGACCTCGCACAGACTGTTACCCAGTCCACCTCACTGGACGAGGTGACCCAGCGTCTCGATTTGAGCCAGACACACGCCCGGAGATTACTGTCGGAACTGGACCTCCTCGACCTCGTCACCCATCGGCTGGCAGCTACCCAGATACGTGTCTCGAACGCCGAAATCAAGCGGCGTATCACTGCTGCCAGTCGGTAACTGATCTCTACGTGGTGGTTGTGCGCGAAGATTAACCTTCATTATAAAAGGAAAATGTTTTTGTAGCCCGGTTTGAATGTGTGATAAATGGCAACTATACGCGTACGAGATTGGACGAAAGAACAGATAGAGAAGATACGTGATACGGAGTCTCACTCCTCGCACGATTCGGTTATCAAGTCGCTGCTGAAAGACCGAAAGCTGGCCAAATACGCGGACGATGCCGCAGAGGCCGTTCCGGAGTCGGAGTCCGACTCCCTGACGAACGATCCCGACACCGCGTTTGATGACCTGACTGTGCTCGGCGAGTTGTCCGGTGCAGACAACGGGGTGTTGTTTCTCTGGTGTCCCAGTTGCGGGAACGAACTGGCGCACTTGACTGCGGATAACCCACTCGGCCTGTCCGTGTTCGAGATCGAATGCCAGCGCTGTCTCACCCATCTCGACCGACACGCCATCGTTGCCATCGAAATCGGCTATCCCATCGAGCAGAAGCTGGTCGAGGACTGTCTGCAAGACGATCTCAAGGACTGCGTCGTCGACTACTGGGACCGGACACTCGACTCGGCCGCCGTGGGAGCGCTCGACGACGATCTCGACCCGGCGCACCTCGTCTGGCAGTTCGACCAGTATCTCCGGCAGTTCTCGTGGGAGTGGCCTGTGGATGTCCCTGTTGTCGGTTTTGCCACGGGAGAGACCTATCGTAACACCACCACCGACGAGTACCTCGAAGTTATCGAACCAGTCTCGGAGAACCGGAACGCGATGGACTCGTTCAAGATACGGCGGTACGCCGGCGACCCGGATACCCACGACGGTGAGACGGAAATTCTCGACAGCACTGCTGTCGTCGATCACATCGTTAATCGGCGACTACTGCTCGAAGCACGCACCGACTCGGCGTCACTGCCCGAGTCGACCGAACCGACAACGTGACCAGTGGGCTCAGCCTGTCTGGACCTCTTCTCTCTAATCCTCTATTCTTACTAGACTGAGTAACTCCGGATCTGCCTGTAATAGAGGTACTGCTGTCAAATCGGATAACGCAGACTTCAGATGGCTTTTTATAGGACACTTTTAATATTGAAAAGTCGAAATACGGATACACAATACCGACATTTTGACCTATTCTGGAAACAGATGCTGTGTATTAGTTTGTCTCGGCCGTCGGACGGGAACACCGTAGACAGACGACACTCTCTGCGACCCAGTTCACATCTGTCGAGCCACAGTGCGGGCAGCGGTGGTGGTCAGTGTCGTACTCTGTCGTCCCGCGAGGGGCGGCAAGGAATCCGTCGGTAATCACTTGCTGGACGAGGCTGGGGAACCGTTGCCGTTTGACGACGGCCCGCTGTGCGAGGAACCTGCCGGGCTCGTCCGGGTCCGTGCCGTGGAGGTCTTCCCAGGGAAGAGCGATTTCGCCGTTGGCAGGGCCACGAGCGACTTGCTGGATGAGGGTCGCAGCGGCCTCGAACAGCGGCGTCGTCCCCCACGCTTGCGGGTTGTCGACAGCACTGCCAGCGTCCTTGTAGGCCGATTCAGCTTCGCGGTACGCCGCCTCGACATCGTCGAGTCCTGCGACTGTTCGGAAGTCTCCGACGAACTCCTTGAGGCAGGCGTGCTGAACGGGGTGTTCGAGCCCGTTGGTCAAATCCTTGGCCACGGCGACTCCCTCAACGCCGCGGCGGGTGGCGCGCGTGTCCGCTCCGGCGACGCGGTAGCAGACCGCGCTCGTCGCGAGGTACTGGAGACCGTCACCGACCCATCCCTTCTCGTCGGCACTGAACGGCTCGATGCCTTCCCGCGGGTCCGAAAGAACACGCCACCCGGCCCGCGTGTACTCGTCACCAGCGCGACGGTAATCCCGGTCAGCGATGGCGGCGACTGCTGCCGCTCGGTGTCCCGCGTCCTGTGTGCGCATAGCGTCACTACGGCGTACGGCCTCACAGGCTTTCGCACCCAACAAATCGGTATCACATCGCTGGCTGGCTGACTGGTCCGCTGTTCGTCTGGATGCTTCTCACCAGCGAAGGGCTCGTGGGCGGGCAGTCGATACTGGCAACAGTGGTCGCCGCTGCTGTCCTCTATATCCTGATGGTCGGCTTCTTCGTTTTCGTCGTGCTCCCGCGGTCCCGACTGCCGTCGGCTCGAATAGCGGCTATCCGACGCGACTGGGCGATTTCGGCGGCTGCGTACCTACTCGTTCTCCTGCCACTCGTCGCACTCGGGTCTCGGCTCGTCTGACCCGACTCGAACCACGACCTTGCTCGACTGTACGGTAAACAGGGCTGTTCACCGCTCACCCGATATGCTCACTCGGCGAGCGACAGTTCCCCGTTTGGCCCCACCTCACCGACTTCGCCGGTGTGATACCAGTCGTCCCGGAGCGTCTGTGCGCCAGTCTGGTCGCCGTCGAGGAACCCACCGAGGACAGTCGGGCCACGGACCAGTATCTCCCTGCTTTCCGAGACAGCGATTTCCACGCCCGGCATTGGGTCGCCGATTGACTCCTCAACGAAGGACGCAGCCGGATTCAGCGCGCCGACACCGGTTGTTCCGACGGAGCCGTATAGTTCGCATATCGGAACGCCCAGCCCCGGAAGAAGTACAGCAGATGATCGTCCAGCCGGCCTGTCCCGGAGAGGGCGTAGGTGAGGTTTGATAACCCTGTCTCTCGTCGCAACGGCTTGTAGACGAGTCGCTTGGCGGCCCTGTACTTCAGCGGTGTTCCCCGCCCCTCGACGATACCCTGCCCGTAGGATGCCACTCGACCGCCGACCTTCCGCTTCATCCAGCCCATGTCGCCGAGACGGTCCTGTATCGTCCCGTAGAGCTGCTGGTACATCTTCGGGACCCCGACGAGCACGTCGGGCTTGACGGCCGCGAGCTGTTCCACGAACTCCTCGGCCTCAAGGTAGGCGACGGCGCTCCCGGTCGCCCAGAGGTAGTACGTCGCGACACGTTGATAGATGTGTGCCAGCGGGAGCGAACACGTCCCGGTCGCGCCGGGGCCGGTGGGAAGCCCCTCCCGGAGACTCTCTGCTGCCGCCAGTAGATTCCGGTGTGTCAGCGCGCAGCCGGCCTTCTCCGCAGGGGCTGCCACGTCGAACGCGACTGTCGCAACCTCGTCACCGTCAGTCTGCAGGCCGGGGAGCACTCTCGCCTCAGCAGTCGGTAGCGCCTCGAAGTCGAGCACGGTTTCGACGGCCATCGAGAGATCCCCGGCCTCGTCTCCCGCTGCCACGAGTCCGGTCGCGCCGGTCCGCTCGATGATCTGGGCTGCTCGGTCGTTGCTCGCAGACGGGTAGAGTGCGACCGGGACGAGTCCGGCGAAATGACAGGCCAGGTCGAGCACGGACCACTCGTACTGGGACTGGGCTCTGATGGCCAGTCGATCCCCGGGACGCAGTTCCGTCGAGAGGAGCCCGCCCGCGACCGCCTTCGCCCGCTCGGCCATCTCCTCGAAACTCCGCTCGACGAACTCGCCGTCATCCCGGACGAGCGCCGCGGTCCGGTCCCCGTGGTCCGAAACGATGTCTTCGAACCAGGCCGCGACCGACCCCTCCGGAACCGAAAGCGAGCCACCGTCGTAGACGTCGCTGTCGAGGCGCACGCCGGCGTCTTCGGGCTGCCGGTCAACTGGCACGGGGTCCTCCGACGCTGTTCGGTCCTGATACAACTGTCCGGGTTCGTACTCGTAGTCGTCGCTGACTTCGCTCTGGAAGTAGTCAGCGTAGTTCTGGTCCTCGTCGCCGGCGGCGATATGCGCATCGAGCCAGTCCCGGGCGACTGTCAGGACCTCCATCGTGACGTACTCCCCGTTCTCGTGTTTCTCGCGGAGCTCTTGTACTTTTCCAGCGAACTCCTCGTGCATTTCGCGGTGATTGTAGAAACAGTCGCTGCAGTCCATGGCGTAGCCACAGTTCTGCATGAACTCCTCTTCGTCACCGAAATGGTACTCCGTGTAGCGTTCGAGTTCCCGGAGGATGTCACCGACTTCCTCCTCGGAGTGGCCCTCGTTCATCGCCGTATGGAGGTCGTTCAGCAGCCCGAACAGGCGCTTGTGCTGCTCATCGAACCGTTCGATATTTGTGCTGTACCGTTCTTCGTCCCACTCGGCAAACTCCCCCGTCGAGTCTGTGCCCATACCTGTTCTGTTACCCATTATTTGAAAAGTAACTCTCACGTTCCCATCGAGTGAAAATGCGGTCTGCATCCCAAGTAGTTTCCAGTTAACATCGCAGTCGGGATGCGAGAATTACGTGACGAAACGGTTGTCGACGTCCTCACTGACAACGGAATCGGCGTGCTGGCACTGTCCAGCCCGACGGAGACGGCTCCGTATCCGGTCCCGGTCGCCTTCGGGTACGACCCGGCGACCGATAGCCTGGCGTTTCACCTTTCAGAGAGCGACGAGAGCCAGAAACACCGCTATCTGACGGCTGACGCCACCGTCGGGTTCACCGTGTACGAAGAGACAGAACCCAAATCCGTGTGGCGAAGCGTCGTGGTTACGGGTGAGCTGGTAGAGGCGACATATGACGAGGTAGAGCCAGCCCTCGCCTCGCTGGCCAGCAACACACAGTTCGCCCCGAATCCAGTCAGCTGGGACGACACATCGACGACGACGCCGTACGAACTCCGAATCGACGACTGGTACGGACGAGAATTCCGAGTCGGGTGAAACTGGTGTCGCGACCCACGGACACCACCGGTTACAGACCTCCCTCTCAGCGCTGTATTCACTGCTGTTCGGCCCGCTTCGTGTTCTCAGCCTGTGGGAACTAACGCACGTAATTATGGCTTGAACCCCGTAGATACAAACAGAGGTGTACCAGATGCTACCGCCAACAACTGCGCTACTCCAGCACGGACCGATGGGACCCCACGGTGGGGCGACGGGCATGGGCATGGCCTCAGGCGGCTGGTGGCTGCTGCTCGCAGCGTTCATCATCGCTGTTGTGGCGATCGGTGTCCTGCTGTACGTGCAGTTACAGCGCGAGGCGACCGCTGAACCGGATTCACTCGAGACCCTCAAACAGCAGTACGCGTCGGGCGAGATCGACGAGGCGGAGCTTGAAACACGGGCCGACCGGTTGCTCCAGCACGAGTCATAGGCCACGACACTGGCAGTTTCATCATCTGTCCGTCTGGTGGGACACTCATCCGTGACTTATGACTCCCTGACTGCGTCCGCGGCCCGCCTGACACACTTCGTGGTACATTTATTCCGCAACGGTGTACGGTGGGTATGGACCCGGACGACGTTCGCGACGACTGGGCCTCCCGCTCCGGGAAGTTCTCGCCGGCGTACTACGCTGAACTCGGACCGAACGAAGTGAGTGAGACGCTGGTCAACGTGCTCGACCACTACGTCCACGATGACGCCCGGATCATCGAACTGGGGTGTGGCTCGGGCCGCCATCTGGCACACCTCCAGACCAACGGGTACGGGAACCTCACTGGTATCGACATCAACGACGAATCCTTCGACGTGATGGCCGAACACTACCCTCGGCTCGCGGATTCGGGGACATTCCACACCGGAGCGCTTGAGGACATCGTTACCGAGTTCGAGGATGACGCCTTCGATGTCGTCTACTCGGTCGAGACGCTCCAGCACATTCACCCCGACGACGCGTGGGTGTTCGAGGAGATCGCTCGCATCGCAGGGGACCTCCTCGTAATCGCCGAAAACGAGGGCAACAGTCCCCAACGTGGACGCGAAGACACTGACGTGAGCTACGTCGACGACGACTTCCCGCTGTATCACCGCAACTGGAAGCAAGTATTTTCAGAACTAGGGTTCGCACAACTCATTCGGGAACCGACGTCTCGGGACACCATTCGCGTGTTCCGTGCGCCGTAGCCCGCACCGCTATGTATCACTTTTCGCCGGTTCTGTCGTCGGATCGCCACCCGCCGGTAACTTCAGGATCGATAACCGGGCAGCAACTATTTGTGTCACGGTATCATGCGTCAAGTTGGATCGCTATGCAACTGTGCCAAAACTGTCAGGCGGCTATCGACGAGTACCTCTTGGACAAACAACTCGAACCCCTGCGAGACCTCACAGTCGACGACTTCAATCTCTGTGCGGACTGCGTGACCGTCGTCGCGGACGCCTGTGTGGAGTGTGACGGCGCGGTGTACGTCCCCCGGTCCGAAACCGCTGTCCCCGACTGCTGTCCGGCGTGCCGGTCCGAGCACATCGACGAAACCGGGACTGACCCGGGCTGGCACTTCGACACGATGTCGACCTGACCTGGGTCATCAGCCGGGATGCCGATGTGGGCATCAGCCTTTTTTGACACAACTGACCGCGAACTGAGGACACGGTCGCACCTGAATACGAGTTCTGTGTTCCGTTCCCGAGTAGAACAATACGTCTCGGTACAAGTGACCGCAATTGTACTGTGGACACGCACTATCTGCCATAATTTCTGAACGTCGGATTCGCCGACAGAAGCCGTGTGTGTGCGTCACAGTGGCGATAGAAGCTTCATACTCCTCCAGCACATACGGTAGGTCTCTACTGGAATGACACGCTCGACACGACATATTGGCTTGCTGTTTGCTGCGCTCGCACTCATCTGGGGACTTTCCTTTGTGGCGATCAAAACTGGTCTCGAAGGCGTTCCGCCGGTGCTGCTGGCAGCTGTCCGACACGACATCGCTGCGGTTGTACTGCTCGGTTATGCTCTCTGGCGCGGCCGGTCACTGCGCCCACAGACCCGCGATGACTGGTCACTGATTCTCATCGGCGGCACCGTCCTCATCGGCGCACACTTCGCGCTCCTGTTTCTCGGACAGCAGTACGTCCCGAGTTCCTTCGGCGCGATCCTGCTTAGTCTCACGCCGGTTGTGACGCCAGCGTTCGCATCGACGCTGATACCGAGCTACAGGGCCCGTCCGCACGAACTCATCGGTACCGTCTGTGGATTCATCGGCGTGGTTATCATCGCAAATCCCACGCCGGGAGCGGTCGGCGGCCGACTGCTCGGCGTTGCCCTGCTCATCAGTTCGGCTGTGGCCTTCGCCGTCGGGGCAGTCCTGACCGAACGCTACACCAGTTCGCTCCCGCTTGTGAGTCTGCAGGCCTGGATGACCCTGCTCGGGGCGGGCATCCTGCACGCCGTCAGCGCGGGGCTGCCCTCGGAACGGCTCGGAACAGTCACAGTCGGGCTCGAACAGCTAGCGGCAATCGCGTACCTCGGCATCGTCGCCAGCGCGATTGGGTTCCTCCTTTACTTCCGGCTGATCAGCACAGTCGGGGCCGCTGAAACCAGCCTGGTCTCCTACGTGGTTCCGGCAGTGACGGCCATCAGCGGCTGGCTCCTGCTCGGTGAAACACTTGGCCCGGTTACCGTCGCCGGCTTCGCCGTCATCGTGGTCGGCTTCGCGTGGGTGAAAGCCGACGTGCTTCGGTCGTTACGCCGCCGTCACACTGGTTCGCCGCCCCATCGAACACAGACTCCACGGGACGATTGCGTCGTCGTCAGCGGAAACGCGTACTCGACGCAGGACTGATACGGATTGTTGGGGCGATGTTCCGGTATGCGCCGACCCCGAGATCAGCGCTACCCGGACATAATCTACAACAATCCGTATGTACTCCAGTCAGGGGCATCAGGACTTAGCCGCTGCCACCCGTTGCAACGGTATGGCTCCCCATCCCGGGTTCCACTCGCTACACGACGAAACAACGGCATCGATCCCCGTGACCGGTGGCCTCCCGGACTGGCTCCGTGGCAGTCTCATCCGGAACGGCCCCGGCGCGTTTTCCTTCCCAAATGGAAGCAGTGTCGACCACTGGTTCGACGGGTTCGCGATGCTGTACCGGTTCACCTTCGACCCGGATGGTGACGCCGTTCACTATCGGAACCGCTTCCTCCGAACGGATGCGTACGAAGCGGCGACGAGTGGCGAGTTCGAGGGCGGCTTCGCGACCGGCGAGACGACGCTTCGCTCGCGGCTGGCGACGTTTCTGACAGACCCCTACGACAACACGAACATCATCGCTGAGCGGTTCGGCCGCGAGTACGTCGCACTGACTGAATCGCCCCGGAAGGTGCGTTTCGACCCGAACACGCTCGAAACGACGGGTCACATCGAACACGACGACGGCGTCCCGACCGGCCAGCTCTCCTGTGCCCACGTCAAACGCGACCCGACGAGCGGCGTCCTCGTCAACGTCGACACGGCGTTCGGACGGACCAGCCAGTACCACGTCACTGCCATGACGCCGGACGGGACCCGGCGACACGTCGGGAGCGTCGACACCGACCAGCCGTCGTACATGCACAGCTTCGCGCTCACGCCCCGGTACGTCGTATTGACGGAATTTCCGCTTCGGCTCGACCCCCGACGGTTTCTCAAGCCCGGCCGACAGGCACCCTTCATCGAGCAGTTCGAGTGGGACCCCGACCGCGGGACCCGAATCGTCGTCATGGACAGGACTACCGGGACGGTCGTGGCGGAGCCGGTCATCGACGCCGTGTTCGGCTTCCACCACGTCAACGCGTTCGAACGAGCCGGCGGGAGAGAACTCGTGTTCGACCTCGAAACAGTACCCGACGCGACGACTATCGACTCGCTGTATCTGGACACCCTCCGTGCGGGCGAGATGGGCGCTATCGTCGGCCGCATCGAGCGGTTCACTGTGGACCTCGGTACCGGAAGCGGTGCCCCTCGCTACGGCGACGTCGACGCGGCGGTGTCACGCGAGATGTTGTACCCGGACGGCAGTGCGCTGCCGACCGTCTCACCGGCTCGCTGGTGTCGTCCGCACCGGTACGTGTACGCGATGGGGATGGATACTCCCGTCACCGAGTGGGCCCGTCGCGTCCTGAAACTCGACACGGACACGGGCGCTGTCGAGACGTTCGACGATGGCGGGGACTACTTCGGTGAGCCGGTGTTCGTCTCTGCACCGAACGGCGACGCCGAGGATGACGGTGTGGTGGTAGTCGTTGCGCTCGATGGGGACGCCGACCGGTCCCGGCTACTCGTCCTCGACGGTCAGACGTTTACGGAGCGCGCCCGGGCAACGCTCCCCCACGCCGCCCCGTTCGATTTCCACGGTCGATACTTCCCCGAACTCAGGGTGGCGGCCGACGACTGATACGGACGGTTGGAGATTATGTCTGGATAGCTTCGACCACTGGGTAGGAACGCACCGGTACATCGCTCCACCAATCCGTGTCAGGCTGCATCCATCTTGTCCCGGCAACGAATACGAACTGTTGACATGATGTTCGGCTTGCCTAAAATTCGAAAACGCTTTATCCATTTAGGCTGGCCTAAATAGTATGCTGAACGAATCGATTGACACCCCCGAACCGTCACACCGGCTGTCGGTGTCACGGACACTGGACGGAGCGTCGTGAACATGGTGGCAGTGGGGAACCGGACGGGGACGACGTTCGACCACGATGTCATCATCGTCGGGGGCGGTCCAGCCGGTTGTTCGGCGGGGTGTTCACGGCCAGAGCGGGCCTCGATACGGTCATCTACGACCGCGGCCGGTCGTCGCTCAAGCGCTGTGCCTACCTCGAAAACTACCTCGGTTTCCCGGCCGGTATCGACGTCGAGACGCTGTACGACCGCATTCAGGACCACGCCGAAACTGCCGGTTGTTCCATCGTCTCCGAGCTGGTCGAATCGCTCGACAGAACCGATGCCGGGGAGGGATTCGTCGTTGAAACGCAGGACGGGGAGACCGCCACGACTCAGCGGGTCATCGCGGCGACCCGCTACGACGGCGAGTATATGCGCGGTCTTGACGACGACGCAGCGATGTTCGAGACGTACGAACACGACGGCGAGGAACACGAAGCCTTCGACAACACGTACGCCGACGCCGACGGCACGACACCGGTTCCGGGTCTCTACGTTGCCTCACCGTCCGAGGCGGCGGACATGCAGGCGATCATTGCGGCCGGCCGGGGCGCACGGGTCGCACGTCGGGTGATCGCGGATACGAGAATCGACGACGGCTGGTGGGAGTCTGTCGCTGATGGAGTGGACTGGGTCCGACGGAGGGCTGAACTCGACGACGAATGGACCGAACGATCGACCTGGGTCGAATATTTCGACGACCGGTACGCCGAGGACGCCCCCGTCGAACCGGGGTCGGACCGCTTCCAGCGGGTCCGTGAGGCGGTCATCGACGAACGACGGTCGTCGTATATCTCGCCCGAGGAAATAGCCGACCGGACCGAAACAGGCCAGGAAACACTGGCGGGCTACTTGAGCCCCGAAGCGGTCGTTTCGGGGCTCGACCAGACCGCCGTTCTCGATGCAATAGATGACGAAACGATCCGGGACTACCTCGGCGCGAGCGACGGACGCGCGGAGGTGAGCGAGTAATGGCCAGCGAGACACGCGGAGCCACCGACGTGTTGTCACGGGCCAGGACCTGGCTCGACACTCTCGATGGGTCCCTGTTCGGGCTATGTGTCGCGAGCGTTGCCGTCGCCTTCGGGGCCGGGCTCCTGCAGGTGAGCTTCGGGGCGTATTCGATGACCATCCTCGAGGCGTGGCAGGCCGTGTTCGACCCGAAGGTGTGGTTCAGTGTTCAGGCGTGGCAGTCGTTTTTCTTCGGGGCCGAGCTTCCCGAACTGCCGAAACGGACGCTCATCGTGTGGAACATTCGGATGCCGCGGGTAATCGTCGCCGTGCTTGCGGGGATGTGTCTCGCCGTTTCCGGGGCGATATTCCAGGCCGTCACGAGAAACGAACTGGCGAGCCCGTTCATACTGGGCGTGAGTTCCGGGGCGGGGCTCACCGTACTGCTGACCCTCGTTCTGTTCAGCAGTCTCGCTCCGTTCCTCCCGCTGTTTGCCGCGGTCGGTGGCTCCATCGCGTTCCTGCTCGTGTACATGATCGCGTGGCAGGGCGGAACGAGCCCGGTCAGACTGGTCCTTGCTGGTGTCATCGTCAACATGGTGTTTACGTCCCTCCAGCGGGGCTGTTCTTCTTCGCTGACGATCTGGGCGTTGTCCAGTCAGCACTGGCCTGGATTACCGGTTCGCTCACGGGCGTCGGCTGGGAGGAGTTTCGCATCGCTGTCATCCCGACGCTGGCCGCGACGCTCCTCGCGCTGGCGGGCGCACGACAGCTGAACCTCCTCCTGCTCGGAGAAGAGACCGCGAGTTCGCTCGGGATGAGTGTCGAGCGGGTCCGGTTCATGCTGTCCGCGGTTGCCATTCTGGCGGCCAGTACGGCAATCTCCGTTGCGGGGATCATCGGGTTCTTCGGCCTCGTGGTCCCCCACATCGTCAGACTCATCGTCGGGAGCGACTACCGCCGGCTCCTCATCGGCTGCGTGTTCGTCGGTCCGGCGCTGATGGTCGTCGCGGACGTCGGTGCACGGCTGGCCCTGAGCCCCGCACAGGTTCCAGTCGGCGTCGTCACTGGCGTCGTCGGTGGGCCGTACTTCCTCTACCTGATGCGGCGACAGGAACAGATGGGTGAGATCTAATGTCACAGGACAACTCCAACTCGGACGGTATCGCTACGGTCAATGACACCGCTGCTGGGTCCCAGTCCAGTCACCGGGACCGGCCGCTGGTCGGCGACGATGTGGTGCTTTCGTACTCCGGGACGGATGAACCGGTCATCGACGGTGAATCGATCACCGCCGAACCCGGGGCCGTGACGGCGCTCGTCGGTCCGAACGGGTCGGGCAAGAGCACGCTGCTGAAAGGCCTTGCAAATCAGCTCGAACCGGAAGCCGGATCGGTGTTGCTGGACGGGCAAGACATCCAGACACTGGAGACCAAAGCGATCGCTCGGAAGCTCGGCCTGCTCTCCCAGGAGAGTACGTCGCCAAACAGCATCTCGGTCGAGGATCTGGTGTACCACGGTCGGTACCCACACCGGGGGTTCTTCGACAGTGTCACCGAGGAAGACGAGGCTGCCGTCGAGCGGGCAATTGACCTAGCCGGCTGTGGACATCTCCGTGAACGTGAAGTCGGTAGCCTCAGTGGTGGCCAGAAGCAACTCGCCTGGATCGCGATGGTCCTCGCACAGGACACCGACGTGCTGTTGCTCGATGAACCGACGACGTTCCTCGATCTCCACCACCAGCTTGAGGTGATGGAGATCATCGAAACACTCCGGGACGAGAGCGACATTACCATCGTGGTCGTCCTGCACGACATCGAGCAGGCGGCCCGTCTCGCCGACCGGATGGTCGCACTCAAAGACGGCGAGATACAGGCCCGGGGACGACCCGAGGCTGTCGTCACGGAACAACTCCTCGCGGACGTTTTCGAAATCGAGGCAGAGGTCTCGGCTACGCCACACGGGCCGCGCGTGAATCCAATCCGTGCCCGCCACGACGGCGACGAACGCACTGCTGGTGACGATAGTGCCGAACCGGATCGCGCCGAGGAGGTCGTGGCCGAATAGGGCCAGTAAGACCACCACGAAATCGCACTCTGGCCCACGGATTTTTCTCACGGATGTCGGGCTCTGCGCTTGATACTGGATTGTTCCGGGTTGGTGAACCGGAACATCTATATATTTTTTAGGCTAGCCTAAAACAATGGCTGACGACACCACTGACATCGAGTCACCGACGCGAAGAGAGTACGTCAAGTATGGGGGCACGGTTCTCAGTGCCGGGCTGCTTGCGGGATGCACCGGTAATGCCGAGCGGGGAACCGGCTCCGCGTCGACGGAGGCCGTGACGGAGACGGACACGACAACTGCAGACGGGTCGTACTCCGTGTCGATGTCCCCGATGGGAGCGGTGACCTTCGACTCGCCACCGGAGACCGTCTTCACGCGGCTCACGCACCACGCAGACATGGCGCTCGCCCTGGGTCGCGGGGACACTGTCACGGCAATGCACGCGCCGGACTATTACAGTGGGCTGTGGAACCAGTTCGTCGAACGATTGCCGGGCGTGTCGCTGGACTGGACCGGGCTGTACTCTTCGTGGAAACCGAGCAAAGAGAAACTGTACGAACTGGACAGCGATATCCACCTGGCAGACTCGGCCTGGATCGCCAAACAGGACAACTGGGACCGTGAGGACTTCGAAGAGATCGCCACCAACGTCTCGCCGTGGTTCGGCAACTCGCTGAGTGACCGACACGCCGAACCCCCGTCCGGATGGGGGGACTACGAGTACTACACTCTCTGGGAGCAGTTCAAACTCGTGGCTGAGGCGTTCCAAGAACAGGCCCGATACGAGGCGCTTGCGGCGGTTCACGACGAGATGCGCTCGACCATCGACGCGAACCTGCCGCCCGAGTCGGAGCGCCCGTCGGCGGTACTGCTCGCTGCGGCTGATCTCGACGAGATCTACGCCTATACCCTTGACAACCCCGGATTCCTGACCGCACACACCCGCCCGTTCGGAGCGCGGGATGCCTTCGAGGGCTCGGTCGAGACGAACTCCGTGGTCGACTTCGAGACGCTGCTTGCGGCGGACCCGGACGTCATCCTGCACCTCGGCGGGTTCGAGCCGAACACGAGCCTTCCGGAGCGACGGGAGGCGTTTAAATCCGACCCGGTCGGATCGGAAATCACGGCCGTACAGAACGACCGGATCTACCCCCAGGGAGCGAGATATCAGGGTCCGATACTGCATCTCTTCCAACTGGAGATGACCGCAAAGCAACTGTATCCCGAGCAGTTCGGCGAATGGCCGACGTACACTGAGGGGCCGTATCCCGAAAT
Organism: Haloarcula sp. CBA1131; assembly: GCF_008728975.1. Classification (NCBI taxonomy): domain Archaea; kingdom Methanobacteriati; phylum Methanobacteriota; class Halobacteria; order Halobacteriales; family Haloarculaceae; genus Haloarcula; species Haloarcula sp. CBA1131. Next base: position 122,676 of record NZ_RPCY01000002.1, on the reverse strand, counting down.
CCCGGCCGAGGAACAGTTATTCGACCGCAAGCGGGTCGCGGATATCATCAACGGTGGGTTCGAGGCCTGAGCGACAACGATACGGCAGCCGACGCACGGACACTCGGAGCATACTATCGAATAGGCCCATTGTGACAGAGACATCCCAGATATGGATGAATAGTCTACTATCGTAGTAACTATTGGCAGTATATATTGAATATAAGGGTATAGTGGCCTGTTTGTCCAGAAAGAATTTATACCTCCCTGTCATCATCTCACATATGTTAGTTCACGAAGGAAACACGCACTCTTACACCACCGGCTCCGACCGATACTGCCGTCACTGCAACGACGTTGCGTTAGCCTACGACCCGTCGGCTGACCGCCCTCGCTGTCGGTCGTGCGGAAAGCTAGTGTAGCAGCGTCTCTAGCCTTTAGCTGAACCGCCGCTGACCGCCAGTATCGGCCGATCCGAAGCCTGGTCCGTGGGAATTCTCCGAAACTAGTCGCGGAACGCGTAACGAGCTACCGGGTGGGTTGCCTGGCTGACTGCCAGTGCAGACCGACTACAGCTTGACGAGAACTTTGATCGCTTCGCGCTCGTCCATCGCCCGATACCCCTCGGGAACGCCGTCGAGGTCGACGGTTTTCGTGAAGATCGGTGACGGGTCGAGTGTGCCCTGCAGCACATCGGCCAGCAGTTCGTCGGCGTAGGCACGAACCGGTGCCACGCCGCCGTTGAGCGCGATGTTGTCGCCGAACAGTGAGAACACGTCCAGTCCGGAGTCGTCGACCCCATGCGGGACACCGACGTAGCCGACGGTCCCGCCCGGCCGACAGACGTCGATGGCGGTCTCCATCGCTGAGGCCGCACCGACACATTCCAGGACGTGGTTCGCACCGCCGTTGGTCAGATCGTCTGCCGCGTCCACGGCGTCCTGACCACGGGCGGCGATGGTCTCGGTCGCGCCGAACGACTCCGCGAGTTCGAGCCGGTCCTCGTGGTGGCCCATCGCGATGATACGTTCCGCGCCGAGACGGCGGGCCGCGAGTACGCCACACAGTCCGACAGCGCCGTCGCCGACCACGATACAGGAGTCTCCCTCGCTGACGCCGGCGCTGACTGCCGCGTGGTGCCCGGTCCCCATCACGTCCGTCAGCGGGAGAATCGCCTCTAGTGTGTCCTCGTCGTCGGCGTGGCGGTCGGGAACGCGGACGAGCGTCCCGTCGGCTTCCGTCGCTCTGACGTACTCGCCCTGGCCGCCGCCGTTGTCGCCGCCCCAGGAGTCGCCGTTGACACAGGACGTGTGCAGTCCCTTCCGGCAGAACTCACACCGCCCACAGCTGATGACGAACGGGGCGAACACCCGGTCGCCGGGCTCGACTGAGCGCACGTCGTCGCCGACTTCCTCGACGATACCCATCGGTTCGTGGCCGACGCGGGACCCTTCCTCTCGGTCGCTCTGACCGCGATAGAACCACAGGTCGGAACCACAGACAGCGGTGTGGGTCACACGGACAATCGCGTCGGTGGGCGATTCGATCTCCGGCCGCGGGACCTCTTCGACGGCAATCTCACCGGGGCCACGGTAGATGGCTGCGCGCATGTGATCGCTTCGGGGTGGCTGTGGAAAACCGTTCTCATGCCACTTCGGTACGTCACCTTCGCTGCTCGTATTGGATGACAACAATTACCAGTGGTGAGACAGAACTAGGCGGCATGACGGACGTTCTCGTCGTCGGCGGCGGCCCCGCCGGCCTGAGTGCGGCACTGTTCACACAGAAAAACGGCCTAGAAACGACAGTCTTCGACACTGACGGGACCTGGATGCACAAAGCACACCTGTTCAACTATCTCGGAGTAGGCTCTCAGGACGGGTCCGCGTTCATGGAGACTGCTCGTACACAAGTCGACAGCTTCGGCGTCGACCGAAAGCAGGGAACAGAGGTGACCGATGTGGGCCAAACCGACGCCGGATTCGAGGTCGCAACCGAGGATGACACGTACGAAGCATCCTATCTCATCCTCGCGACCGGGGCTAACCGCGACCTCGCTGAGACGCTGGGCTGTGACATGACTGCTGAAGACGTCGTCGACGTGGACGTGACGATGGAGACGAGTGTCGACGACGCCTACGCGACAGGTGGTATGGTCCGAGTCGAGGAGTGGCAGGCAGTCATCTCCGCCGGCGACGGCGCGGCGGCGGCCCTGAATATTCTCACGAAGGAGAAAGGGGAACACTTCCACGACTTCGATACGCCCGCCGACGCGGACGCGCTGTTTGGTCCCGAGGAGTAGATTCCGAAACGGCTCCGGACGTGTCTATCTCATTGCTAACCGCTGAATACCGTGTTACTGGTCACTGGCCGGCGAGTACGGACTGCATTCGGCGGTAAGCAAACTCGGACCGGATGAGGCTAAGCAAGTGCGTAATTTGTGGCACTGCCGCCTTTACTACGTCACTGCAGTCGGTTTGGGGTTCTGAAACCGACCGACAGCATTATCGACTGATTCACTATGGCATCACAGAGCCATGTGTTCTCTGTGAAGGAGTTCGAGTTCAACATCAGGTTCACTGCCGGTGCCGACCCGGTAATGGACCTGTTTCACGAGTACCCGACGCTACGACTCCGGAACGCCACATGTACCGTGACCGAAAACGCCATGTGGCGTATCGACCACGTAGACGGTCCCGCTGACGCCATCTCCACGTTCGATGAGGTGTTTCTCGACGACGACGGCTGTAACGAGTGTCTCGACGAGCACCGCTGTTCCGGGACGCGGGAGTACCAGGTTCTCGACCGCCGACCGACTGCCAGAACGGTATATACGTACCACACAGACACTGACCGGTGTCGTGCAGTACCCACTATCGTCACCGACCACATCGGGGATGGTGTCGTCTTCGAATCGGAACGCACTGGCAGTACGTATCGGTGGCGGGTGTTGTCGCCGGTCGAGACGTCGCTCGATCCGCTGTTTGATCATCTCGAATCAACACTCCGAACTGGGGTACAGCTCGATGTCGACCACCTAGGAGGCGCTGAACCATGGCGAGACAAGACACAGCCCGTGTTCCCACAGTGACTGTACAAGGTCCACGGCTGTGCGTATTCGTTGTAATAGGGTGTAAACACGACTCGATTGAATACGACGCCACTAAACCTGACGCCGAAATCAGTGGACCGACCGCTCGTCGCTTTCGTCGATGGCTTCAATCGGATCGGCGTTGCCAAACGATGGCTCCGGACCGTCCCCGGCCGCGGCCCACTCGCAAGCATTGGCGAGGACTTGTTGGATCGCTTCGTTGTGGTAAATCGGATAGGTCTCGTGGCCCGGCCGGAAATAGAAGATTCGGCCCGCCCCGCGGCGGTAGCAACACCCTGAACGGAACACCTCACCGCCCTCGAACCAGGAGTTGAACACGAGCGTATCCGGTGCCGGAATGTCGAACCGTTCCCCGTACATCTCGGTCTCCGGGAGTTCGATGTACTCGTCGACGCCGTCGGCGATGGGATGGCCCGGCTCGACGACCCACAATCGCTCGGTTTCGGCGGCTTCGCGCCATTTCAGACTGCAGGTCGTCCCCATCAGTTCGCGGAAGATCTTCGAGTAATGGCCCGAGTGGAGGACGATGAGCCCCATGCCGTCGAGGACCCGCTCTTTCACTCGGGAAACCACCTCGTCGTCGACCTGGTCGTGCGCGGCGTGGCCCCACCAGGTCAGAACGTCCGTTTCTGCCAGTACGTCCTCGGTAAGCCCGTGTTCGGGCTCCTGCAGCGTCGCGGTCTCCGTGTCGAATCCGCGCTCTTCCAGTGCCGAGGCGATAGTGCCGTGAATCCCGTCGGGGTACAGGTCCGCGACCGCTTCGTGTTCCTGCTCGTGGACGTATTCGTTCCAGACTGTAACGCGTGTCATACTCGTGGTTTCCACCTCCGCCGTAACGGCGTTGGCCAAGCGGCAATCCGTACGACAGGCGGACGCGATACGTTTTCGTCTCCGCTGGGTATTCGCCGGGAGACCCTCCAACACATCCATCTGCCTCAGAGACCGTCTTGTGTCGCTCAGCGCCGAGTGTCCGGTTCACGTTCTATCGCGCGCCAGCGCCGTTCCAGCGAGGGGACGACAGCCTCGATCTTGAACCCCGGTACGGCCCGTTTTCCAACTGCGTCCACAGGACTGTGAATAACGCCCTGAAACCACCAGATACAGACGACTGTAAGGGGCTCGCGTGAGAGTACAGTCGAGTGAAATCGGGGCGTAAAGCACTGTTATACCGGATACACACGACTGTACTGCACTCCGGACGTTCGTACAGAATACGGCCTGTTTTTTCGGCTATCAGCGCTTCTCGCTTCTGTTCCGGCGCTATTCTGGGTAGACGATAATGTAAACAGTAGATAGGTATAAATACTCCCTGCCAGACGACGTGACTGATGCACCCTACCAGAAACCGCTGTATCGGAAGGTTTCGAGCGATAGAGGCCCGTACCGAGGTGGTTCAGAAATGAGAGCGCGATACTGTTTCCCAGGGCACGTAGCTGGTGACAGTGGCGGCACGTCTCCGGACGAACGGATTCCGGTGGTGAGAACCCATGTCTGAGCACACGCTGGTGCTCCTGGCACTGCTGCCGCTGGCGACGATTGCGGTGTTGATGGTCGGGCTGTACCAGCCTGCGACACGGACAATGCCCATCGCATGGGCGGTTGCGGCTATCGCTGCCTTTGTCGGCTGGCAGATGTCGCCCACGCTGATCGCTGCCGCGTCGATACGCGGCGCGCTGACAGCGACCAGAATCTTGGTCATTGTCTTTGGGGCAATACTCCTGCTGTACACGCTGAAACAGTCCGGCGCGTTCGAGGTCATCAACGCAGGGTTCTCCTCTATCAGTGACGACCGCCGCGTGCAGGTCATCCTGCTCGTCTTCCTCATGGGCTCGTTCATCGAGGGCGCAGCTGGCTTCGGGACGCCCGCGGCAATCGTCGGCCCGCTGCTGGTCGGCCTGGGCTTCCCGCCGCTGGCCGCGGTGGTCGTTGCGCTGACTGGGAACATCCTCGCAATCACGTTCGGCGCGGTCGGAACGCCGCTGATAATCGGACTGCGTGACGTGGTGTTCGCAGAGGGTACGGGCGCATCACAGCAGGTGCTCCAGCAGGGCGGCTTCGAGAGCGTCGGCGCGTACGTCGCTCAGATCGGTGTGTGGGCGGCGCTCATCCACGCTATCGTCGGCATCGCCATCCCGTTCATCGGCGTGGCGATGATGACACGCTTCTTCGGCGAGGAGCGGTCGATCAAGCCGGCGCTCGAAGTCCTGCCGCTGTGCCTCTTCGCGTGGGCTTCCTTTGCAATACCCTACGTCGCGACCGCGTACTTCCTCGGTCCGACGTTCCCGGCCCTGCTCGGTGCGATGGTTGGCCTGCTCGTGGTCACGACCACGCTACGGGCCGGCTACTTCCTCCCAGACGACGAATGGGACTTCGGCCCGCAGGAGCAGTGGCCGGACCACTGGATCGGCAGTATCGAGCCCGGCGAGGGCGTCGGCACCACGACGGGTGACAGCCGAGAGGGAACCGTCGCGGCCGACGGCGGCACGGCAACGTTTGAAGAATCCCACTCGCAGGACATGTCGCTGGGTATGGCCTGGCTGCCGTACCTCCTCGTCGCCGCACTGCTGGTCGTGACCCGCGTCGTCAGTCCGATTCAGGAGTTATTGTCGACGAACGGCGTTCTCCTGTGGAGTAACATCCTCGGTACGCCGTTCTCGGAGGGCGTCGAGCTGTTCTACCTCCCCGGGAGCCTCTTCGTCCTCGTCGCCGTGATCACGTACGCGCTCCACGGAATGGACACTGATGGAATCAAGGCCTCGTGGAGCGAGGCGCTTCGGAACATCGCTCCGGCCGTCGTCGCACTGTGGTTCGCGGTCGCCACGGTCATGATCATGCAGCGGACCGGCAGCGCCGTCGTGCTGGAGGCCGCGCCGATCAACTCCGGAATGCTCGGCCTGCTGTCGGAAATCACGGCGAACGGGACCGGCCAGATGTTCCCGTTCTTCTCGGGCTTCATCGGTGCGTTCGGCGCGTTCATCGCCGGTTCGAACACGGTCAGCGACATCCTGTTCGGACTGTTCCAGTTCCAGGCCGCACAGCAGATCGGTGCGCCGACCCAGATCGTGGTCGCCGCGCAGGCGGTCGGCGGCGCAATCGGCAACCTCATCGCGATTCACAACGTGGTCGCCGCCCTCACCGTGGTCGGCCTCATCGGCGAGGAGGGACGTGTCATCCGCCTCGAACTGATACCGGTGCTGTACTACGGCGTGTTCACGGGCATATTGACGCTCATCCTGGCATACGTCGTGGCACCGGCCGCGTTCTAACTTCTCCCACTCTCTCACTTCCTACTTATGGCATACGACTCCCGACCCCCCGAGAAGCGTGACCCGGCGACAGACCCGAGCGCGAACTACGATTACCAGGGCGACAGCGTCCACCGACCGGACCTCGTGGCGGCCCTGAAGCGCCGCGTGGATGGCGACGTACGCTTCGATACGTACACCCGTGAGCTATTTGCGACTGATGCGAGCGCGTACGAACAGCGCCCAATCGGCGTTGTCTCACCGGTTTCGACCGACGATGTGGTCGCGGTGATGGAGTACTGCGACAAGCAGGATATTCCGGTGCTCCCACGGGGTGGCGGGACCAGTCTCGCCGGGCAGGCCGTCAACGAGGCCGTCGTCCTCGATTTCAAGCGGCACATGGACGAGACGCTGTCGGTCGATCCCGAGGCCAAGCAGGCCCGCGCACAGGCGGGCATCACCATCGCCCGTCTCAACGACCGGCTCGAACCCCACGGCCTGAAGTTCGCGCCGGACCCCGCCTGGGGCGACAAGAGCGTCCTCGGCGGTGCAATCGGGAACAACACGACCGGTGCACACTCGCTGAAATACGGCAAGACAGACGCCTACATCGAGGAGTGCGAGGTCGTTCTCGCTGACGGCACTCAGACAACGTTTGGCTGGGTCGATGTCGACGACCTCGAATCGCGAGCGGCCGAGGCCGGCCCGAACGCCGACCTCGAAACCCGGATCTACGCCGAAGTCGCGAAGATCCTCTCGAAGGACGCGGCGGAGATAGACGCCAGATATCCGGAGCTCAAGCGCAACGTCTCGGGATATAATCTGGATGAACTGGTCGACAGCGCCAGGGAACGCGGCGAAGTCAACCTTGCCCGCTTGCTCGCCGGGAGCGAAGGGACACTGGCTGTTGTCACTGAGGCGACAGTCTCGCTCGAACCCGTTCCCGACGCTACGGCCATCGCCATGCTGACCTACGACGATATCCTGTCGGCGATGCGGGACGTCGCCCCGATTCTCGATCACGACCCCTCGGCCGTCGAGGTGATGGACGACGTGCTCCTCGACCTCGCTGCGGAGACCCCGGAGTTCGCTGACGTCGTCGGCATGCTCCCCGAGGAGACGGACTCGACGCTGCTCGTCGAGTTCTACGCGGATTCGGCCGAGGACGGCGCGCAGAAGGTCGCCGACCTGCTCGCCGACCGACTGCCTGACTACGACGCTCGGGAATCGCCGCGTGACGGGGGGCTTCCGTCACTGATGCCCCCGTCAACGCTGTCGATGCACTGGAGGCATACGACGCGGACCGGCAGGCGAAGTTCTGGAAGATGCGCAAGGCCGGTCTGCCGATCCTCCTGTCGCGGACTGGCGACGACAAGCACTGGCCGTTCGTCGAAGACACGGCTATCCCGGCCGAGAACCTCCCGGAATACGTCGCCGATATCCGGGAGCTGTTCGACGAACACGACACGTTCGCCTCCTACTACGCCCACGCCGGCCCCGGCGTGTTGCACATCCGGCCGCTGTTGAACCTGAAATCCGAGGACGGTATCGAAACGATGGAAGCCATCTCCGACGCTATCACGGACCTCGTCGTCCAGTACGACGGGTCGGTGTCGGGTGAACACGGTGACGGCCGTGCCCGGACCCAGTGGAATCGCAAACTCTACGGGGACGACCTCTGGGAGACGTTTCGTGACCTGAAGACGGCCTTCGACCCGGACTGGCGGCTGAATCCGGGCAACATCTGCGGCGACCACGACCCGGCCGAGAACCTCCGGTACGACCCGGACTACGAGTTCGACGCGGGCTTCGAACCCACGCTCGACTGGGACAACGAGAACGGGTTTCAGGGGATGGTCGAACTCTGTCACGGCTGTGCGGGCTGTACCGGCCACCAGGAAACCACCGGCGGCGTCATGTGTCCGACCTACCGCGCCGCCGAGGAGGAAATCACCAGCACTCGTGGTCGGGCCAACATGCTCCGGTCGGCGATGGACGGTGACCTCCCCGAGGACCCCACCGACGAGGAGTTCGTCACGGAAGTCCTCGACCTCTGTATCGGCTGTAAAGGCTGCAAAAAGGACTGCCCGAGCGGCGTCGACATGGCGAAGCTCAAAGCCGAGGTGGTCCACGAACACCACCAGCGTGAAGGTATCTCGCTGCGGGACCGGCTGTTCGCCAACGTCGAGACGGTGCTCTCGCTTGGGAGCGCGTTCGCCCCGGTGTCGAACTGGCTGCTGGATTTGCCGGGCTCGGGGTTCCTTATGGAGAAAACGGTCGGTATCACCGAGGAACGGACGCTGCCCGCCTTCCACCGGACTACGTTCCGGGACTGGTGGGCTGACCGCGGCGGGGCACTGATTGCTGCGAACAAAGCCGAGCGGAAGGCGCTCGTGATCGCCGACCCGTACACGAACTACAGCCATCCCGATGTCGGGAAAGCGGCCGTAGAAGTGTTGGAGGCGGCGGGCGTCCACGTAGTTGTGCCTGACGGTGTGACCGATAGCGGCCGTCCCGCATTCTCCAAGAGTATGCTGGACCACGCTCGCGAGACGGCACGAGCGAACGTCGACGTGCTCGCACCGCGAATCCGCGACGGCTGGGACGTGGTCACCATCGAACCGTCCGACGCGGTGATGTATCAGGTCGACTACCGGGACCTCCTCTCGGGCGACGACGTCGACACCGTCGCGGCGAACACGTACGGCGTCTGCGAGTATCTCGACACGTACCGGCTGGGAGAGGCTATCTCCTTCGACGAACCGGGCGGCTCGCTGGCGTACCACGGCCACTGCCACCAGAAGGCGACGAAGAAAGACCACCACGCCGTCGGCGTTCTGCGCCGGGCCGGATATGCTGTCGACCCGCTTGATTCGGGCTGTTGCGGGATGGCAGGGAGCTTCGGCTACGAGGCCGAACACTACTCGATGAGCGAGGGCATCGCGGACCTCCTCCTGGGCCAGATTGACGATTCGCCTGCCGAGCGAGTCGTCGCGCCCGGCGCGTCCTGCCGGTCCCAGATCGACGACTTCGGCGACGGTGACGCGGAGCCGCCACATCCCATCGAGATGGTCGCGGCCGCGCTCCAGTAGCACGGCCCGCATCGCTGGCTCCACGAGCTACGAGGTCAGAACCCGATACCGTCTCGCTGTCGGACTGTCACGTCGTGTCCGTCGACTGTCGACCGAAGCGCCTGCGTGAAGGGCTCAGCGTCGAACTGCCCGTGGACTCTGACTGTTGTGGCGGAGCCCGTTCGGGGTCGCGCTGTGATCTTTGGCCGACCGACCCGGCCGCCAGAGTGGACCTCGATTTTGTCGAGTGTGTCGTACGACTGTGTCTCGACCGTTTCGGCGGTTTCGAGAGCCGCGTGGACGCCCTCTTCGACCACCCGTGATGCGAACGCCGCGGCCCGCTGGTCCGGCGACCCGAACAGCAGGTCGACGGGTGTCAAATAGTCGTACTCGACGAAGTAGGCCCGCTCCGTACAGAACAACACGTCGACCATCCGGAGCGGGTACGACCCCCGCATCGTGTAATGCAAGTGGACGCGGAGTTCGTCGGTCACGAGAACCACCCTTGCGCGGTGGCGGCGTCAGTGACTGTCCCGTTTGCCGTGACTTTCGCGCGTCCCACTCGATACATCGTATACGCCTGGACGAGCAGGCAGATCGCCCAGAGGGCGTACCCTCCCAGTGCGCTGCCGAGCACCGTCGTCTGGACGGCAAACGCCTGCAACCCCAGCTGTGTCGCTAGCCCGGTCCCGATCAGGAGGACGCTGAAGTAGCCGAAAAACGCCGCGGCGACCCACATTGCGACAATGCGACCCCAGCCCGGCATCGTGTGCTCCGGCAGCCGGACCGTGTTGACGAGCTGGACGATGACGATGTACGGCCACATCAACAGCCCGGACATCGCCGCGCCGACGACCAGGAGCCCGAAGGGATCGGATATCGATATCGGGAGGGTGAGGATGAAGATGCCCCAGCCACAGAAGACGGTCAGCAGTCCCCAGAACAGCCGGGGCAGGCTCCAGCCCGCGTCCCGACCGTACAGCTCGTAGATGATGTCGGAGCTGTTCCGGACGAACGACTCGATGATCGCGTATTCGGTCGTGAACAGGGCGAGAAACAGCGTGACGTAGATGACGCTCGTCGTGAACCCGCCGACCGACGGCGCGATCTCGATGAGCCACATATCGACCGCGTCGCTCGTCGCTCCCGGTGCCTGTGACACCGCGATGACGACCAGCATCGTCGTGACGAGGAGGAGGCCCAGCAGGAAGGTCAACAGGTGTTCGAGCTGTGTCACGCGCCACCAGCCGCGCCACCGTTTGAGGTTTTGCGTGTCCGGGGTGAACGTGAACCCGTCCTCGTGGACCGTCTCGGGGTCGTCGCCGGCGAAGGGGTTCTTGATCCGGCCCTGGTACCGCCCCATCCCGTAGCCCTTCTCGCGTATCCAGAGGCTCTGTGAGAGGTTGAGGTAGCCCCCTGCGCCGGCATAGGCCAGCGCCCCGACCAGCACGGCGATGGTCCCGACCGGCGAGTAGTCGCCGACCTCCGTCAGGCTCCCCGGAACACCGACCAGCACGTCCACTGACCCGATGAGAACGAACAGCAGCAGGGTGAACGCAATAGACAGCGCCACCAGAACAAGCTGGAGGCTCTCGACGACGTTGTACATCAGCGGCGTCACCTGGTAGGTAATCCAGATGAACACCATGAGCGCGATGCCGAACAGTCGCCAGCCGACGATGTCGACGCCGGCGACGTCGTACGTGCCGAGTCCAAGGCCCTGTGCGCCGATCTGCGCGGCGCTCGCGGCCCACCCCGGCCAGCCGAGACTGATGAACCCGCCGACCAGCATGGCCAGCGGGAGAACCGGATGGACCCGTTCGAACGCCCGAAACACGCTCTCACCGGTCGCCAGTGTCCACCGCTGTATCTCCGTATTGATGACAAAGTGGAGACAGACCGCCACGAGGAACAGCCAGTACAGTCCCCAGCCGTAACTGGCGACCAGATGCGGCCAGAACAGCGTCTCACCGCTGCCGAGCGACGCCCCCAACATGATCGCGCTTGGGCCGACGACGTGGCGGAGTTTCGGCACTTTCGGCAAGGAGAGTTCTCTGAACCGCCCGCCCGTCCCAGTGTCCGGATGGGCATCGCTCTCCGGTGCCGCCTCGAGGTTGTCGTAGGCGACCGGCGTGTACGATGAGATGGGATACCGCTGCTCTTTGCGAGAGGCGTACACTTCCGATGTCTCTGACTCCGCGTCTTCCGTTACGTCCGACTGTTCCGTCGGCTTTTCCTCTGGCATCGGTGAACTCACCCACCGACGTAGTGCCAGACGTGCTCGTGGTCGGCGGCCAGGTCGACCTGTGGGAGGTCTTCGAGCGCGGGTCCGATAGCGTCCCACCACTCGTCAGCGGTCTTGTAGCCCGCCGGATGCTCCTGAAACACCTCGGTAATGAGCTTCCCGGCATCCGTGTTGGGGTTTTCACGGAGGTAGTCGTACGCGGCCCTCAGCGCTGCACGCCGGTCGTCGAGTACGTCCCCCGTCCCCGGCAGGTCCGCGTCGGCGATACTGTGTTCGACCGGCGGCTCTCGTTGCTGCTGTTGCGCGTCCGAGCCGACGAGCTGGGAGAACGGGATCCACCAGACCCGGCTCCGTGCGCCGACCTTCCGCGTTTCCAGCTCACCCCGCTCGACGAGTACTTCGAGCTTGTTGTGTGCCGTTTTCCGGGAACAACCGAGTGCGTCCATCACATCGGTTGCCGTCAACGGCTTCGCCTGGTCCGTTCGGTCTCGAAACACCGAGAGCACTCGCTCCGGTGTGAACTCTGCCGTGGACGGTGGCGACCCGTCAGCCCGACCATCGTCCGCGGTATTGCTCATACGTAGCCATTACAGTCGTATGTAATAGACTTTTCTGCAGAGAACTCCGATCCGGGAGCAAACGACCTCCTTCCGTCTGACGCTCGATGGGTCTCAATTTCACACGAAGGTAGGAAATCACTTCCCGGTCGACGCACCGACAACGGCTGTTGCAGATATCCCAAATCCGGTCCACTTCCGACAGCAACCACGTTGCCGTCGGACCGGTCCACCCCTTACTCGGCCGGTTCCCGCGGCGGCACCGACTGCTCGGTTTCCACGACCGCACGGTCGGGGAGTTCGGGGTTGGGTGTCCGACCGACCGTCAGCAGGCGTTCGGTGAGTGTCAGCTCCTCCGGACTGGGGCTCGGTTTCTGGACTTCCTCGTAGTCGACGACCACCTGCCCGTCTTCGGCCGTAATGCGCACCGCACAGAGCTGGTAGGAGGGGTAAAACACCGGCGGAAGGAGCCCGATGATGCCGTCCCGACGGTGGAGGCGTTTGAGCCAGGTCCCGCTGTTGACGACCAGCCCGCCGTCTACCGACTGCACGCTCGGCCGGTGCGTGTGACCGTAACAGAAGACGACCACGTCTTCCTTTTCGTCGAACACTTCCCGGGCGGCTTCCTTGTACGGTGTCTGGGTATCGACCGTGAGGTCGGTCTCGAAGACTCCGAACCGGTTGATGGTTTTCTTGATGTCCTGTCGCAGAAGGTACAACGGGATGCCCACGAGCAACAGCAGCCCGGCCAGCGACGCGTTCACGACAAGCAGCATCCAGATGGCGGTGCCGACCGTGCCGAACTGGCCAAGAAACGACGTCGTCGTTTCGACCGGCGCGGACCAGACGCCCAGCAGGTTCAGCGCCGCCAGAATCGCCAGGATGGCGCTGATGTTGAACAGCAACAGGAACGGGACCAGCGCGTACCGCAACAGCGGGTTCATCTCCCGATAGAAGTACTTCGAGAGCATCCACACCGGGACCCGCTCGGTCGGCGTTACGGCCTGGACGTCCTTGAGCCAGTTGTACCGACCCCGGTCCGACAGCTGGCCGGCCCGACTTGTCACGAGCGTGTTGTAGTAGTAGCCAAGCGGCGTCACGTTGGTGTCCCCCAGTCTTCGATGCGGTTGTTGGGGTCCTGCTGATTGCCGTGTTCGAGGTGGATGGCTTGGTCCCCCACCGGACGGGTAATCGACTTCGACTGGACAAGGTCTACGTTGTACGCCGCGAACCGCTCCACGTACTCGTCGTAGGCCGCGAGTTCGTGGTCGTGGTTGCCCGGTATCAGCGTGATCTGGATGTTCTCGCCGGTCTTTCGCAACTGCTCGAACAGCGACGGATAGGTCTCTTCGAGGGCGTCGAACTTCTCCAGTCCCGACATGCCGGTGAACTCCCACAGCCCGAACGCGTCGCCGTTGATGAGTAGTTCGGCGTGCTCGTCGGTGGTCTCTAACCGCCCCAGAAAATCGAGTAGTTCGTCGAGAAATTCCACGTCCTCTAGCTGCTCGTCGCCGCCGATGTGGAGGTCGCTGATGACGTAGTAGACGCGGTCGTCGGCGGTGCCGTCCATTGAATACGGGTTCTTGATCCACAGACAAAGGCGTTGCTCTCCGGGAAATCACGACGGGAAATTGTGGTCTCAGCCGGGACTGTGGCGTATAGACGCGCTTCAACCGATATCGAGACCTGCTCGATTACAGTTCCAGCACGGCCCGGAACCGCGCTTCGTTGTCGATCATCCGCCCGTATGCTTCGTTGACGTCTTCGAGCGGGTAGGTCTCTATCTCCGGCGCGATGTCACGGAGCGAACTGAACTCCAGCGTGTCCTGTGAGTCGCGCGCGTGTCCGGAGGCCCAGCCTTCGACACCGCCCCGGCTCTGGACGAGCTGCTGTGCGCTCACTTCCACTGGCTCGCCGGGAACGCCGACGACTACGACTGAGCCATCGACGCCGATTCCGCTGACGATAGAACTGATGGCGTCACTCGACGGTGCCGTCGCCAGCACGACGTCGGCCCCACCGAGTTCCTGTAGCCGCTGGCCGGCATCCACGTCCGCCGCGTTGATGAAGTGGTCGGCTCCCAGCTCTTTCGCCAGCGATTCCTTCTCCGGCGTTCGGGAAATGGCGGCCGTCTCGAAGCCGGCCGCGTGAGCATACTGGACCCCGAGGTGACCGAGCCCGCCGACGCCCTGCACCGCGACCAGATCTCCGACGTTCGCATCGCTGTTCCGCAGCGCGTTGAACGTCGTCACGCCCGCACAGAGTAACGGCGCTGCGGCCGCCGCGTCCAGCGCCTCCGGAATCTTGGCGAGCGCTTCCGACGGTGCGGTCATGTACTCGGCGTAGCCGCCATCGTAGCTCAGCCCAGTGATTTCGCCGTTCTCACACTGGAGGAAGTTCCCCTGTCGACACTGCTCACACGTCGAACAGTGGCCGCCGTGCCAGCCGACGCCGACCCTGTCGCCCACGTCCCAGGCATCGACAGCGTCGCCGACGGCATCGACGTGTCCAGCCACCTCGTGGCCGGGAACCCGCGGATAGGAGACGACCGGGTTGGTCCCCTCTTTCGTGAACACGTCGCTGTGACAGATGCCACAGGCGTCGACCGAGACCCGTACCTCGCCCGGGTCGGGTTCGGGCACGTCCCGTTCGACGACCTCGAAGTCTGCCCCTGCCTCAGGCACGACCGCCGCTCGCATTGTGTCTGACATAGCGATACTTCCGGCTCGACGCGGATAAGCGGCCAGTTACCAGAGAGTTGTACGAGAGCGTCGGCTGCGATACAGCCGTGCCAATCGGTTCAGTCCGCCTCCCGATTCATACTGCCAGCTGTACGTCTGTGAAGAATCTCGCCACCTCGGGGTGGCAAATACCTTGAAATAGTTACAGCCGGCAGTATCAGGACCGGAGCCGCTGAATGCGCTTCTCAGTCGGGGGATGGGTCGAGAACAGTTTCTCGAACAGCCCCTTGTCGGCGTTGAAGATACAGAGGGCGTTCATGCTGTCCTCGACTTTCGATTCGCGTCCTTCAGCACCGCGAGAGATTTTTTCGAGCGCACGGGCCAGCGGCTCGCCGGTGCCGATGGCGCGGCGCGCGTCCGCGTCGGCGACGTACTCCCGATACCGTGAGATAGCCAGCACGAACACCATGACCAGCGCGTTCGCGAGCGAGGAGGCGATCATCGCCATGATCCAGGAGCCAACGTTTCGCTCGCCGCCGAACAGTACCGCGAAGTAGGCGACGTAGCCGACGAGCATCCCGATAGACTGGCCGACGACCATCGTGATGACGTCCCGGTTCTTGATGTGGGCCAGTTCGTGTGCGATCACGCCCTCCAGTTCGTCGTCGTCGAGGAGTTGCATCAGTTCGCTCGACACGACGACGACACCCGCACCTTTCCGTCCGACCGCGAAGGCGTTGGGCACGCCCATGTCCATCACCATCAGCCGGGGCTCCTCGATATTCATATCTCTGCAGAGCCGCCGGACCATCTGGTGGACGTAGCCGAACCGCTGGTCGTCCGGCATATCCTCCGCGCCACGGAGTGCCAGCCACTTCCCGAGTTTGTACTGGATCGCCGGCACCACGAGGATTCCGACGAGGAGCACCGGGACGAGCGGCAGGCCCAACAGCACCGACAGTGCCGTGCCGGCGAAAACGTAGAACGCGAACAGAATCGCACCGACGACGAGCATCCGCACCTGTAATCCGAAGTCTGCCATACAGGGTCAAGTCTGTCCGGCCGTATAAACCGTCTGGCCGACGATGCCGCTCGTGTCACTGGGTTTCGCCGCAGATGTGGTGACGACTCCGAGGAAATTCGCCGGCTTAGTCGGTACAGCGGACGGTCCTTACTCCCTGGAGAGCGCGTAACTCCGACGGCCGTGCGTTTCGAGCGTGAGAGACGCCAGCCGCCAGTCGGTCTCCGCACAGAACTGGTGGACGGCAGGGATGACGCCGTTCACGATTTTGTAGTCGTCGCCCACGATGTAGCCGCCCGCTGTGACGGCCCGCTGGCTCTCCCTGAGTTCGGCCAGCGTCGCCTCGTACTCCTGGGAGCTGTTGATATACACCCAGTCGAGCGAGTCGGTGTCGGCATCACGGGGCACGGTGATCGGCTCGGCGTCCCGGTGGTGCCCTGATGCTCGCTGAATCGCCGCTTGACAGCCTGGCGCTCCCCGTCGATTTCCCACTGATCGACCAGATAGAGGGTCTCCGGCTGCGTGATCCGGACGATTGATTCGGTGAAGGAACCGTCTCCGGGCCCGAACTCGGCGGCGGTCGCGCTGGTCGGCATGTGTTCGAGGAGGGCCGTCCGGTGGGGGAGGAGTTGCACGTTTTCAAGCTCTGCTGCCGGGAGCGACTCCGGGACGGCTTCCTCTCGGTCCAGAACGGTTGCCGCTGCGGCTCCCCCGGACGTGTCGGGTGGGAACGCGGTCTGGTAAAGTCCGGCGACCACCGGGTAGCGGCGGTCCGGACAGGACTCAGTGATAGCGCGTTTCACCCGCGATAGTGACGTTCTGCTGTCACGATACCGCAACGGAGCGTAAAAGTATGCTGACTCCGACTCTCACTGGAGAGCCGAAAACCTATGCGCTTGGGTTCGAAACGACCCTGGCATGTCTCTCTCCCGTTTTGTCGGGCGGTTCCGGCCTTACTCCGTCCCGCTCTGTCTGTTTGCCCTGGTGGCGATCGCTGTGCTGTTCGTCCCGCCTCTGGTTCTCGGGGGCGCGACCGGCCGCACGTACGCCCTGACCATGGCAGTTCTCATCGTCGCGATCTCGTCGGTCCTTCCGTATGCCGTCGCCGTCGGTGTGCTGACCGTCCCGTTCCTCTACACTGGAATCGGTAGTTACGCGGCCCCAGAGGTGTTGCCGACCGATGCAGAGCCGTTCGGGCTGGCTGCAGCACTCCGGCACGTCATCGCTGGCATCTCGTACGTCGTCGCGGCCACCGCCGTCGGCGCTGTCGGCATCGGCCTCGATTTCGCGGCCTCCAGTGGTTCGGACCCGTTTCCGGCGGTCGGTTTCCCACCGTTTCCGGCACTCGGGTTTCCGCCGTTCTTGGTGCTCGGTGGCATAGTCGTCGCCGGTGTCTACGTTGCGGTCCAGCTGTGGCGGTACGAGCGACCGGTTCGGGGCCTGGGGTGGGAGACGGTTCTCGGGACGGTCGTTCTTGGCACGTTCCTCGCCGCATCGCCCGTCGTCGCGCTCTGGATTTTCGGGTCCTATGGCTTCTGAACGACCGTACACTACCTGTAGTAGCCAGTCAATCTGCTGTCCGTCCGATAATCGGCGCTACCCGCCGGCTTCCAAACGGCTTAAAGTCGCAGGCTCCGGTATCCGATAATGACTCAGCAACAGTCCTCGACAGACGGCGGTCCACGAGCGAGCGGCATGCCGATGCTCGGTCTCGGAACGTGGCAGAACGACGACGCGGAACAGTGCGCCGAAAGCGTCCGGACGGCCCTGGAGGCCGGCTACCGACATATCGACACCGCACAGGCCTACGACAACGAAAGCGCCGTCGGCGACGGTCTCGCTGCGGCTGACGTGGACCGCGACGATATCTTCCTGGCGACGAAGGTCTGGATCTCGAACCTCTCGCACGACGACGTGATCGAGACGACCGAGGAGAGCCTCGACAAACTCGGCGTCGATTCGGTGGATCTGCTGTACGTCCACTGGGCGGCGGGCGAGTACGAACCCGAGGAGACGCTTCCGGCGTTCGACGAACTCGTCGACCGCGGCTTGATCGACAACGTCGGCGTCTCGAACTTCGAACCGCACCACGTCGAGACGGCGATGGACGTGCTCGATGCTCCGGTGTTTGCAAACCAGGTCGAGACGCACCCGTTCCTCCAGCAGTCGGAACTCCGCGAGCACGCGGCGGAACAGGACTACGAACTGGTGGCATACTCCCCGCTGGCACGCGGTGAAGTGTTCGGTCACGACGTCATCGAAGCCATCGCCGACGACCACGACGCGAGCGAAGCGCAGGTCAGCCTCGCGTGGCTCCGCGAGAAGGGCGTGACGGCGATCCCGAAAGCCACGAGCGAAGCCCACATCACCGATAACCTGGCGAGCCTCGACCTGTCGCTCTCCGACGCCGAAATCGACCGTATCGACAGCATTGACACGGTCGACCGACGCGTCGATCCGGACTGGTCGCCCGCCGCCTGGGACTGAATCGATTTCGAGCTTTCCCGGTGGGAGTTGCCGATACGACTGTCGGTCCGTGACACCACGTCTCCCACAGCCCTCTTCACATTTCGACCCGTTACACAGGTAATGAGATATCTTCGCTCTAACGGGTGGTCCAACTGACCTGGCCGATGCTGCGGTCCACGTTTTCTGATCGTCCCTCACTCCCGGCCCGTTACCGTGACACCGCGCTTTTCGTCCTACTCGCGGTATTGTTCGGTGGCTCGTTCGTCGCGATCAAAACCGGGCTCCGTGAGCTGCCACCGGTGCTGTTTGCCGGTCTCCGGTTCGACCTGGCAGCGATGACGCTGCTTGGCTACATCGTCCTTACCCGGCCCCGGTCGACGTGGCTGCCACGGACGCGCGCGGACTTCGTTGGAATCGGGATGGCGGCGCTGTTCCTGATCGCACTCAACAACGGGCTGTTGTTCCTCGGTCAGGGCGCGACCACGCCCGCAGCGGCGTCCGTGATGTACGGCCTGAACCCGATACTCGCCCCCGTGTTCGCCTGGTGGCTGCTGGGTGACCGACTATCGTGGCTCGGTGCGCTCGGTATCGGTATCGCGCTGAGCGGCGTTATCCTCATCGTGCAGCCGTCGCCGTCGACGTTCACCGATGCGAGCGCCATCGGGCAACTTCTGGTCCTCGGCGCGGCAGCGGCCGTTGCACTCGGTAGCGTGTTCCTCCAGCGTGTCGGCCCCCAGATGGACAGTACACCGCTGACTGCGTGGGCGATGGCTGTCGGCGCGGTGTTGCTCCACATCGCGAGCCTGCTGGCCGGGGAGCCACCTATGGCCGTCATCGGCATCGGCCCCGAAACGATTGCGAGCATCGTGGCCGTGGGCATCCCCTCGACGGCAGTCGCGTACGCCATCTACTTCGGCCTCATCAAGCGTATCGGCCCGGTCCGTGCGAATCTGGTCGCGTACGTCGTGCCGATTTTCGCCGCGCTCATGGGCTGGGTACTGCTGGGCTCGTCGGTGTCACTGTGGACGTTCGTCGGCTTCCTGGTCGTCGTTGCGGGCTTCGCTCTCATCGAGCGTGTGACCATCCGCATGGAACTGCGCCGGCTCTATCACCGCTTCGAGGAGACATCCTCGTCCCAGCAGACACCGCCGTGTGACGACTGACGTCTGCGGTTGCAGTAGAGCGATCACGATCTGGATTTGACGAAACAGGCCCAGCCAATCATGTACCGGCAGCCCCAAGCCACGATATGGACCCTTCTGACGTGGAGACGGTGTTTGTCGCCGGAGCCAGCGGCGGGACCGGGCGCGCGACGCTCCGACTGCTCAGTTCGCGCGTGCCGACGGTCCGAGCACTGACCAGCACACCGTCGAAAACAGACGACCTGCAGGCGGCCGGCGCTGACGAGGTCGTCGTCGACGACTTGCTGAACCCGACTGCGTTGGCCGAGGCGCTGTCGGACGTTGATGTCGTCCTGAGCGCCGTCGGCTCGAACATCACGGACGTCTGGTCCCGGGACGAGTACGTCGACGGTGCGGGAACCATCAATCTCCTTGATACGGCCGTCGACGCTGGCGTCGAGGCGTTCGTCATGGAATCCGCTATCGGCGTGGGTGACGAGCCGGCCAGTCCGCTCGCGACGGCCTTCGACGTCGTCATCCAGCCGATACAACGTGCGAAAGCGGAGGCCGAGGCCGCGATTCGCGACGCCCCGGTCCGACACACGATCCTCCGCCCGGGCGTGCTCACGAACGGGCCGCGAACTGACACCGTCTCCGTCGCCGAGCCCGGAGCGAAGCTCTGGGGCAGCGTTTCGCGGGCTGACGTGGCCCGACTGATGATCGCATCGCCCGTCACACCGGCAGCCGAAGACCGGACGCTGGAAGTCGTTGCCAAGCCGTCGTTCCCGGACCGTGCGCTAGATGTCGAGTGGCAACTCCCCCGGAGTGGGGCGTCGGAGACCGTGGCAGTTGATACGCCGGACGACGACCCGTAGTGGGCAATCCACCCGTGTGCAAATACGCCTCCAGCGTGAAAGGCGGCTGATGACTGACGTGGACCACGCGAACGCTGGCTATCGGCGGCTGTTCGGGGGGGACGGCCTCTCGTTCGGCCTCGGGTTCCCGCTCACGGGCGAAACGGAGTCGACGCCGGATATCGACGCGGAACTCCGGCTCGCAAGCCACGCCGAAACAGTCGGCTTCGACGCGCTCTGGGCGCGAGACGTGCCGACGTACTGGCCGCGTTTCGGGGACGCCGGCGGGGCCTTCGACCCGTGGTCCCTGCTGTCCCACGTCGCCGCCCACACCGAGTCGGTGGCGCTTGGCACCGCGAGTATCGTTCTCCCGCTGCGCCATCCCCTCCACATGGCGAAATCGGCTGCGACCGTCGACCGGCTTTCCGACGGCCGTCTCGTGCTGGGCGTCGCCTCGGGCGACCGCGACCCGGAGTATCCGGCGTTCGGCGTCGACCCCGAGAACCGGGGCCAACTCGTCCGCGAAAGCGTCGAGGCGCTTCGCGTGCTCTGGCGCGAGGAATACCCGACGCTCGATGGCTCCTGGGGCTACCTCGACGGAGAACTCGATGTCCTCCCGAAACCGACAACGGACACGCTCCCGCTCTTCCCGACCGGCAACGCCAGACAGTCCACGGAGTGGATCGCCGAGAACGGCGACGGCTGGATATTTTACCACCTTCCCGAGTCGACCCTGGAGTCGTATCTCGACACATGGCGGAGCCACGCGTCAGAGAAGCCGTTCACGATTGCCGTTCAGGTCGAGTTCGCTGCTGATCCGACGGCGGAGCCCGAACCGCTCCACCTGGGCTATCGTGCCGGCGTCGAGTGGTTCAGAGAGTACTTCCGACGGCTCGAAGAGCACGGCCTCGACCACGTTATCGTCGGGCTTCGAGCGGCGGAGCCAGAGGCGGCGATGACGACCTTCGCAAGCGAAATCATCGACGAACTGTGACTCCAGCTGTCGATACCGTTCCTGCGAAACTCGCGGCGGATGACGCTTCCGTCGATCCAATCGACTGCCTGCCGTATTCCGGTTTGGACTTCCCAGCAACAGCCCTCTGAGCTGGGCTTACGGATCGAACTCGTTCTGCTTGAGCCCTTTCCGGACCGGTTCGTGTTCGGCGTCGGTCGGCGGCGGTGCCGTCACCAGTAACGCCTCCAGCCGACCATCCTCGTCCGCTTTGACACCGCGGTCGGTGTCGGCCTCGACGACAACTACGTCGCCCGGCTCGACCGCCCGCTCCGTGTCTCCATCACGGACGATACCGCTCCCGGACTGGACGTGTATCGCGACGTCGCTCGCGGGCGCGTGCACCGGAATAAACTGGCCGGGTTCGAAGTAGCCACAGACGACTTTCATCCGGTCGCTGCGGAACACTTCGACAGCCGAGAACTGGTCGTCGTCGTATTCCCGGACGGCGTCGAAATCGGTCGCTGTCATCGCGCGTCCTCCTCGTCACTGCGGTCTCGAAGAACTACAGGGCCGAAGTCGCGGCTGGTCGATGCGGACTGGCTCGAACGCCGGCCAGTGCGCACACTCGCTCGCTGTCGGTTTCGGTGCTGTGGGTGCATCGCGAGGAGTTCCGACCGCACGACGGAAAACCTCGGTCCCGAACCGCTTCGTCTGTAGACGCGCCGCTTCGTACTCTGGATGCATATAAACTGTCTCCGAACATCTTCCCGATAAGAACCACGGGCAGTCCGTATAAAGACCCTCCAAATGGTGTCTGTAGGCGCATTGGCGACGACAGTACTGATGGCG
The DNA here is from genome assembly GCF_008728975.1 of Haloarcula sp. CBA1131. Classification (NCBI taxonomy): domain Archaea; kingdom Methanobacteriati; phylum Methanobacteriota; class Halobacteria; order Halobacteriales; family Haloarculaceae; genus Haloarcula; species Haloarcula sp. CBA1131. The sequence continues at coordinate 100,517 of NZ_RPCY01000002.1, read as the reverse complement.
ATACTGCTCGTCGGTATCGCTGGGATACTCGCACGGATCGAAGACTGGCGGTCGTATACGATTGCGATCGGTGGCGGCCACGGGGCGCACGAACGCACCCACGCGGAGAAGCCGAGCGGGATTCTCCGGTGGCTGACGACGGTCGACCACAAGGATATCGGGATTCTCTACGGCGTGTTCGCCGTCGTCGCGTTCGCGTGGGGCGGTATCGCCGTGGTTCTGATGCGGTTCGAACTGATGTACCCCGCTGAGGACTTCCTCAGTGCCAGTGCCTACAACGGCCTCCTGACGACCCACGGCATCACGATGCTGTTCCTGTTTGGGACGCCAATGCTGGCGGCGTTCTCGAACTACCTGATCCCGCTGCTCATCGGGGCCGACGACATGGCGTTTCCGCGAATCAACGCCATCGCGTTCTGGTTGTTGCCGCCGGCGGCGCTGCTCATCTGGGGTGGCGTCCTCGGCGGGCCGTTCCTCGAAAACATCGAACCGGCACAGACCGCCTGGACGATGTACACGCCGCTGTCGATCGAACAGCAGAACCCCGGCGTGGACCTGATGCTGCTCGGCCTCCACCTCTCGGGCGTCGCGGCGACGATGGGGGCGATCAACTTCATCGCGACTATCTTCACCGAGCGGAGCGAGGACGTGACATGGGCCACCCTCGATATCTTCTCCTGGACTGTCCTGGTGCAGTCCGCACAGATCCTGTTTGCCTTCCCCTTGCTGGGCAGCGCGCTTGTCATGCTCCTGCTCGACCGCAATCTCGGGACGACGTTCTTCACGCTCGACGGCGGCGGCCCGCTGCTGTGGCAGCACCTGTTCTGGTTCTTCGGCCACCCCGAGGTGTACATCCTCGTCCTGCCGCCGATGGGACTCGTGAGCTACATCCTGCCCAAGTTCTGTGGGCGGAAGCTGTTCGGATTCAAGTTCGTCGTCTACTCGACGCTGGCGCTCGGAGTTCTCTCCTTTGGCGTCTGGGCGCATCACATGTTCGCGACGGGTATGGACCCTCGACTACGGGCCTCGTTCATGGCGGTCTCTATCGCCATCGCCATCCCGAGCGCGGTGAAGACCTTCAACTGGATGGCGACCATGTGGAACGGCGCGTTGCGGACGACCGCGCCGTTCCTCTTCTGTGTCGGGTTCGTCGGGAACTTCATCATCGGCGGCGTCACCGGCGTCTTCGAGGCCGCCATCCCCGTCGACCTCATCTTACACGACACATACCACGTCGTCGCTCACTTCCACTACGTCATCATGGGCGGGATCGCCTTCGCTGTTTTTGCGGGCATTTACTACTGGTTCCCGCTCTACACAGGTCGGTGGTACCAGCGCTCGCTGGCGAAGTGGCACTTCTGGCTGACGCTTGTCGGGACCAACGTCACCTTCTTCCCGATGGTCCTGCTCGGCTACGCCGGAATGCCCCGCCGGTACGCCACGTACGCTCTGACCGCTGGCCCGGTGGACCTGTTTACGCTCCTGCACCAGCTGGCGACGCTGGGTGTCGTCCTGCTGGTCATCGGCCAGCTCATCTTCGTCTGGAACCTCGTAACCTCGTGGCTGGAGGGCCCACTGGTCACGGACGGCGACCCCTGGGACCTGGCGGCGACGGACCAGTTCCCGCGGGAGTTCGCGTGGTTCGAGCGTGAGCGGCTCCCGGCGCTGGCCGACGGCGGCGAAGAACCGACCGGGGATTGATCTCCGAGTTCTTCTGGTTTCCCGTTCGCGGTACCCTTCTTGGTTGTTCTACGGTCACCTCTAGAGTAGTATAGAACCGTTATCACACCCACTTTGAGACGGTCAATACAACTCAAGCAGTAAATGAGCTTGAAAATTGGTCGGACTGGACGACTCAATATGGGCGGGAAATCTACTATATTTACGGGAATATTTTTATTCTTTCCCACACTAAGGCTGAATACGTCATGTCGAAGACGACAGACGAACGAGGACGGATCTACCTCCCGAAGGATGTCCGCGACCGGTTCGGTGACCAGTATCGTATCGTTGAACTCCCGAGCCACGTCGCACTCTTCCCAGTTGACGAGGACCCGCTAGAGGGCCTCCGAGCGGCCGTTGGCGATGCTTTTGCAGAGACAGAGGCCGACAAGCTGAAAACTGAATCGCGGAAGGCGATATCACGAGAGGTTCAAGAGGAAGCGAAAGATCGGACACAGGATGGCGAGGCGTAAGTCGTGTACGTTGAAACTGACTTTCTCACCGCACTGTTGAAGGACGACGACTGGCTTCAGGACGCCGCAGTCCGCGCCCTCGAAGAGCACGATGACATACATACCTCGATACTCGCGTACGCCGAGGTTCTGGTGCTGTTCTACGACCGTGAGGCGGCCGAGTACGAGATCGATGCGCCGCGGGCAATTACCAACCTGCTCGAACTGGTTCCAATCGTGCCGGAAGAGCACGAGGACGCGGTTCTAGCCGCCGCAGCGTTCCTCGACGAGTACGATCTCACCCCATTCGATGCACTCCACGCTGGACTCGTCACAACCGGCGAAGAGCGAGTCCTTTCGACCGAGCAGGACTACGACACTGTCGGCCTCGACCGCACATCGTTGGAACCTGCGCCCTCTGAGTGAAGATGGTAGATACGCAGACCGACTGTGCAGCTTGTTCAGTCTACACTGCCTGAAATCAATAGCCTGTGACGAGTTGTCTGACACCCTGTCTCCGTCTGCTACCCTACTCCGAGATGTCCGGATACGACTGCCGACCGCCCTGTGACTTCCTGGCGACCAGTTGGGCGGTGGCTGCGGTCGTCCCGTCCCTTGTTGCAGTGCGCTCGTCGTAGTGCAACACCGTCAGGCCGAGTCCGGCCCTGAGCAGTTCGTTCGAGGCGAACCGGTACCGCTCCCCGGAGGGGCCGCCGTCCACGTCGTCGGTCGTCCGGAGGTGGTGCTGGATGAACAGACAGCCGCCGTCGGCCAGCGCCTCGATAATGTCGGGGAGGCGGTCGACGGGGCGATAGAAGCTAACCGTAATGACGTCGTACGTCGACGCCGGGTATCCGAACGAGTCGAGGTCCGCCTGTATCCACTCGATATCGTCTTCGACGCCCACTTCGCGTGCGTTCTCGCGGGCAATGTGCAGCCCCGCTCGCGATTGGTCGACCGCATCGACGCGGTACCCGGCCGCTGCGACCGGGAGCGCGTTCCGTCCGGTCCCGGTTGCGACGTCAAGCGCCCGACCCGGTGGAAAGGTCGGCAGGTATCGTTCTAACACCGGATGTGGGTCCGGGCGCTGTGGGTACGTGCCCGCTCGGTATCGCTCGTCCCAGGTCGTCATGGCTCCGTCAACCGCCCGCCGAAACATGAAGCCTGCGGGCTGTGACACAGCTCTTGCGTTGCTTCCCGTTTCCGGACGCGACAATCTCAACTGACTTATCGGTACACCTGTGACCTATCCACAAGCTACTAGCCATGGACAGTCAAACGGGTGTGACCAGACGGCGGCTGCTCATCGCTCTCGGAAGCGGACTCGGTCTGCTCGGGGGCGGCGGTGCCTACGTGTACTGGTCGCTACAAGGCGACTCGGGCGGGTACACTGCGCCGGACTCACAGCCGGTCGTCACTACGCGCGGGCTCCTCGACGCGGCGGAGGGGCCAGCCTTCGAGACTGGTGGCATGTGGTCGTTCGACGACGCGTCGGAGGTGTTCCTGTTCGTCCACGGATTCAGTACCGACGCCGAGAGGGCGCGCGACAATGCCTATACGGCGCAGGTAGCACTCGACGGAACACGGCCCACACCGGTTATCGCGTACAGTTGGGATTCCGATGTCGAGTGGGAGCAGGCGAAGGACAACGCCGAGGCGAACAGTACCCACCTCGCTCAGTGGCTGGTCGAGTGGGCCGAAACCGACGGCCGGCCGGTCCATTTGCTCGCGCACTCACTTGGTGGGCGTGTGACCGGTGAGACCCTCCGGGTGCTTGCCGAGCGAGGGGCGACAGACGCGCTTGCCTCGGTGTCACTGCTCGGTGGTGCCATCCCCTACGATAGCGTGGTGCAGGGTGGCCGATACGGCGACGCCATAGCGGCCGTTGACGCACCGGTGTCGAACTTCTACAGCCACAACGATAAGGTCCTTTCGTGGGTGTACCGGGCATCGGATCGGACCCACGCCGTAGGCCACGCTGGCACTCGTGACGCGGGGCCGCTTCCCGACGGCTACCAGGAGGTGAACGTCACTGACCTCGTTGCCGACCACTACTCGTACTTCGAACCGGGCGAGGGGTGTCTGCCGCGTGTCGTTGCCGGGATCGAGTGACGTAGCTCTATTTTCCTGCTGCTAGTAGAACTAAATATGGCGGAAGTGTTGTTCATCCTATGGAAGCCACTGTCAGACCAACGGCTGTTACACGCTGGAGCGAGACATGAGCCTCTTCACTGCTGTTGTCGTCTTTGTGGTGGGACTGCTCTCCGGTATCGTCATCCGATGGGTCGCTGGACTCGCTGCTGCTCTCGCGCTCGTCTTAGTGCTGTTGGGCGCGACCACTCCGGATATCGGCCTCATCACTTTTGTAATGGAACAGTACTATCACGGCAACGAACTGCTGTTTCTCGCCGGATTGCTGTTCGGGCTGGACGCCGAACACACCAGAGATGCTGTCGAGGGGTGACTCACAATCCTCGAACTCGCTGAGCCTGTTGGACTGGCGTTTCGGGGGAAGTGTCCATCAATGACGAGCGCTTGAGTGCGCTGTCACAGTGTTGCTGGTCCAGATAAACCGTGGTTACGCTTCAGGACAGAAAATATACGAATGGCGGATATCGCTGTCATACGTGAGTGACCCCGCGGGCGTTCTGAGTAGCGTTGCAACTGAGTAAAGGTCGCCGGCCGCTCCCGCTGACCAGTCCAGACGCGAGCGTGAACGTGATGCCTGTGGCGGTTTCGTCGACCGAAAAAAACGGCGTCGAGCGCGGTTCCCTGGGCGTACCAGAGTATGCCGCCGAACACCACCGCAGCGACCGGTACCAGCACACTCACGAGACCGAGTATCACGAGCGGCGGGTATCGAAACGGCTGGGGTGACTGATAGCCCGCCGGCGTTGCAGGGCGCAACGTGTCGGCGGGAGTGTAATCGCTTGTCGGCATACCCGTGATTCAGCCGGAGGACTGAAAAATCAGAATGTCACTTCCGCCCTGTTGTAACTGAGAAGCAACCAGTCACCGCCGGTTGGTTCGACAGCAGGCGGCGAGCATATATTCGCTCTCATACAGCTATATAGAACTCATATAAAGCACCTATACCAGATTCACCGATGTTTCACAAACGACCTTACATAGATGGCTTCACCACCGACGTTTCATCCGGACCTCGGCGCACCACACCAGCGAATCCGCGGTCACAGATGGGAGGAAATCTACGTTGTCGGCGACGTCCACGGGTGTCGTCCGACCCTCGAACGCCTCCTGAACCGGTTAGACCCCACCCCGGACGAACTCGTGGTCTTCGTTGGTGACCTCGTCCGAAAAGGTCCGGACAGCGCTGGTGTCGTCGACATGGTCCGGCATACGCCGAACTTCCTCACCGTCCGTGGCAACAACGAGCAGAAACTCATCGACGGCCGCAAATCGATTCCGTCGTTGACCGACGACGACCTCTCGTGGATGGCGTCGCTCCCGGTGGCAATCTCGTGGGACGATTCGCTGGTCGTCCACGGTGGCGTCGACCACCGCAAGTCAATCGCGGAGCACGAACTGACTGAACTGCTGAACATGCGCTCACTTGTTTCGGACGGAAGCTACGACCGCCCGTACTGGTTCGAAACACGCCGTGCTGACCCTCGCATCTTCTTCGGTCACACGGTGCTTTCCGAGCCATTCGAGACACCTACTGCGGTTGGTCTAGACACCGGGTGCGTCTACGGCGGGCAGTTGACGGCGTACCAGTGCTCGACGCAGGAGTTCGTCACGGTGGACCCGGAGACGACCCACGAAGCCCGGTCGTCCGATAGCATCGTCGACCCGGAGCGTGCCCCGCCGACATCAACGTAACCCGATGGACCACGATTCAGAACCCGCCATCCCCGCGTACGAGCCAGCGGATGTCGACCTGACCGACTCGTCGCTGTATCTCAACCGTGAATTGAGTGCGCTCGCGTTCCAGCGGCGCGTGCTCCACGAGGCGCTGGACGAACGGAATCCGCTGTTGGAACGGGTCCGGTTCCTCGCTATCGTCACTCGCAATCTCGACGAGTTCACGATGAAACGCATCGGCGGCCTCAAACAGCAGATAGAAGCCGACGTGACCGAGACGGCCCCAGACGGTCGAACGCCCGAGGAGCAGTTGGCGGCGGTCCACGAGACCCTGCGGCCGATGCTAGCGACGCAGGCCCGCTGTTACCGCGACGCGATTCGTCCCGCGCTTGCTGCGGAAGGTATCGAGATTCTCGACTACGACGACGCTGCTGCCGCGGAACAGTCTGAACTGCGAACCTACTTTGAGGAGTCTGTGTTGCCGACCCTGACACCGCTTTCGTTCGACCCGGCACATCCGTTCCCGTTTATTTCTAATCGGTCGCTCTCGCTCGCTGTTCTCACCCGGCATCCGAACGCCGAGGACCCGACGTTCACCCGAATCAAGATTCCGCCGAACAGGCCGCGGTTGGTCCAACTCGGGGACGATACTCGATACGTACTGCTTGAGGAGGTCATCCGTGCGAACCTCGATCTGCTGCTGCCGAACGTCGAAATCGTCGACACGGCCCTGTTCCGACTGACCCGCAACGCGGAGGTCCGACGTAATCAGGAGATTGCCGAGGACCTCATTGACATGGTCGAAGACGTCCTCGAACAGCGGCGATTCGCGTCGGTCGTCAGAATGGAACTCTCCCCCGACGCCGACTCCCGTATTCGCTCGACGCTCGCGACACAGCTCGGTCTCGATGAGCGCGAGATATACGACCTCCCGGGTCCGCTGGATTACCGGGATTTCGCGGAGTTGACCGACCTTGACCGACCGGACCTCTCGCTGGATGAGTGGACGCCACAGCCACACCCCCGTCTCAACGGTCACCGACAGCAGTCGTTTGGGAGGCCGGATACGACGGATCCGAGTGTCTTCCGGCGCATTCAAGACGGAGACATATTGCTGCATCACCCGTACCACGACTTCACGGACACCGTCCAGCGGTTTCTCTCAGCAGCAGCCGAAGACCCGGACGTTCTGGCGGTGAAAGCAGCTATCTACCGGACCGCAAGCGACTCACAGATCATCCAGTCGCTGATAACGGCCGCTGAAAACGGGAAACAGGTGGCGGTGATGGTCGAACTGAAGGCCCGCTTCGACGAGCAGAACAACCTCGAATGGGTTCGCAAACTGGAGGAAAACGGTATCCACGTCGCCTACGGAACGGTGGGGCTGAAGACCCACACGAAGACGGCGCTGGTCGTTCGGGAGGAAGACGACGGCGTCGAACTGTACTCCCACATCGGCACGGGGAACTATCACTCCGAGACGGCGAAGGGATACGTCGACCTCGGACTGTTGACCGCCGACCGTGACATCGGCCGCGACCTGACCAAGGTGTTCAATTTCTTCACCGGGCCGTCGCTGGACGAGGAGTTCCGCGAACTCCTCATCGCACCGGTGACCATGCGCAAGGAGTTCACCCGGTGCATCCGTCGGGAAGCACAGCACGCACAGGCCGGTCGGCCTGCCCGTATTGTCGCAAAAATCAACGGACTCGAAGACCCCGGTATCGTCGCCGAACTGTACCGCGCATCGATGGCAGGCGTCGACATCGACCTCATCGTCCGCGATATCTGCCGCCTCCGACCCGGACTGGAAGACATCAGCGAAAACATCTCGGTGTACTCGCTCGTCGGCCGCTTTCTAGAGCATTCCCGTATCTTCTACTTCGAGAACGGCGCACGGGGCGACCCCGCTACCGAAGACGACTGGGGCGACCCCGAGTACTACATCGGTAGCGCCGACTGGATGACCCGCAACCTCGATTACCGGGTCGAAGCAGTCACACCCGTGACAAGCCCCAAAATCCAGCGCCAACTCCGTTTCACCCTCGACCTCCTCCTCTCGGACAACCGCAAGCTCTGGGAGATGGACAGCGACGGCGAGTACCACCAGCGGTATCCGGACGACGGCGAGCGCGTGATCAGCGCACAGGACATCCTGATGCGAGAAGCGCTAAAAGCCGGTCGCTCTGAGAACCTCATTACAGGTATCCCCGGTGACTATCCGATAGCCGGTGACCTCTGTATCACAGGTGATGGCACTGAACAGCCAACTGAGACAGGTGCCGAGTCGAAACCACTGACTGAATCCGAGGGTGAGTGTACGGTTTCTGATGCCGATACAACTGACGAACCTTTTGAAGTCACGGACGGTGGAAACCCTGACGAAGTTCTGGCCACATACAGCGACCGGTGGTACGTCCCGGACAGCGTCGTGTACAACTACGCTGTTCGAACACCCGATGGAGAGCGGCGCTACCTCAAAACCAAAGCTGGCGTCACTGATCTCCTCGAACGACTGTATAGCGATACGGAATAGCTATTCGGCTATACTCGCTCTCCGCTTCTTCTCTGTCCGCTCGCAGTGTAACTCCTCGATATGTGAAATGTTCGCACAAAATGCGTTTTAATCCTTCACGAGGCCTATGAGCATGGCCTATCGAGTGTCCCGATGTAACTATGGACTTACAGGAATTCGTCCGCTCCAACGCCCCCGCAGACGGTGGCGATGGGTTCCAGAAAGAGAACAACAGGCTACTTGACATCCCACTCGATGGGACTGTGATGGTCAAAGCCGGGTCGATGGTCGCGTACACCGGCGAGGTCACGTTCACTGGCAAATCCTCGGCGGAAGGCGGTATCACGGGCTTCGTCAAGGAGGCCGTGAGCGGCGAAGGGACGCCAGTCATGGAGGCCGAAGGGAGCGGCCACCTCTACGTGGCCGAGAACGGCAAGAAGGTACAGGTGCTGGCCCTCGATGACGGAGAATCGATATCGGTCAACGGCACTGACGTGCTCGCGTTCGAATCAACTATCGACTACGAAATCAACACTGTCGGCAGTCTCTCTGGCATGGCTGCTGGCGGCCTGACGAACGTCTACCTCACCGGCCCCGGCGAAGTCGCGCTGACGACACACGGCGACCCGCTGGTGATGACGCCGCCGGTGTTCACCGACCCGGACGCGACCGTTGCGTGGAGCTCGAATCTCTCGCCGTCTATCGAGATGAACAAGACCTTCGAAATCGGCCAGACCTCTGGGGAATCGATCCAGATGGAGTTTACCGGTGACGACGGCTTTGTCGTCATCCAGCCAAACGAGGAGGAGTCTGTCACGCAGAGTCAGAGCTAATCGCCGCCGAGTTACCGCGTCGAAGACACCGAGCGCTTGCGGAGCCGTCCCCGAACGAACGGCCGGATTGGCGTTATGCCCAGATTGAGTCGCTCGATTTCGACGACGTCGAACGACTGTTCAGCGACGAGCTGCGTCCCCGTCTGTCGGGTGAGGTGGCAACCGCCGGCGAGACGCCTCCAGAGCGGTGCGAGGGCTGACTGTACCCGGGCGCGCCACCCGTCGTCGATGACGTGCTCGAAGAAACGCAGTTCGCCGCCGGGTTTGAGTACGCGGACGATTTCACTTATCGCGGACTCGACCTCTGGAATCGTACAGAAAACCATGGAGGCGATGACGACGTCGAACGTGTCCTCGTCGTACGGGAGAGCTTCCGCCGGTGCCGACTCGATATGAATCGGCGTGGCCTGCGCGTTTGCCTTCTCCTCCGCCTGACGCCGCATATGCGGGTCTGGCTCGATAGCGTGAACCTCCGTCGAGGCGGTCGCAACGCTCTCGAAATACGGAAACATCGCGCCGGTTCCAGCGCCAAGATCCAGTACCGTTCCATCCAGATTCGCTACCAGATACTCACGATGTGGTCGCAAGAGCGTCCGCTCAACGAGTGCCGTAGCCGGATCGTAGATAGCTGCAAACAGCGGCGACGCGGGCTCCTGACTGGCGTTCGGTTCTGCGGGCATAGCAGCAGTAACGGCGGCTCCCCTGAAAGCATTGGTTCACTCGAAGGGTGTCACACGCGCTCGCACCCTGCTGTCAGTCTCCGTCAGCCGACATCTCGACGCCCGCTTCGTCGATATCGACCTTGGCTTCGGTGAGGTTGCTGTCTCGCCACGTCCCGCGTCGATACCAGCCGTAGGCGATGAGCGCCCCTGCGACGTTCGAGACGGCGAACGACAGCCAGATGCCGGTCTCGCCGAGCGGCACAGCGGCGAACCACGCAATCGGGAAGCGGATGATTCCGAGCATCAGCACGGAGATGGCCGCGGCGGTGAGCGTCTTCCCGGCACCGCGGAAGCTCCCGGTGTAGGCCCGCATGATACCGATGAAGCCGAAGGACAACGCAACGTAACGGAGGAACTGCGTCGTGATTTCGACGACTTCGGGGTCCGTCGTGAACAGGTCGGCTATCGGTGCGGCGGTGAACCAGACGAGGACCCCAGCAAGGGTGAGCACGCCGAAAAGCACCGTCGCCGCGAGGCCGGCCGCTTTCGCTGCCCGATCCGGTTTGTCGGCCCCCATGTTCTGGCCGGTCATCGTCTCGACGCCGCGAGCGACCGCGATAGCCGGCAGGAAGACGACCGAGAACACGCGCGTTCCGATGCCGTAGGCGGCGACGACCGTGTCCGGGAACATCGCGACGATGACCAACAGCAGGTTCATCGACAGCGCACGCCCCGTCCCCTCGACGGAGGCGGGTAGGCCAATGCGAACGAGACGGCGGAGATACGAGAGGTCCGGTGCCATATCGCGGAGGTGAATCTGGACGCCGCGGTTCCCCCGGAACATGATCGCCAGCCCGACGACCAGCGCCAGCGCCCGGGAAAAGACGGTCGCGATGGCGGCCCCTTCGATGCCGAGTTCGGGGAACGAGACAGTACCCACGAGCGGCGCGTTCTCGACGACTGTCCAGCCAAATATCAGGAACGGGTCGATGATGATGTTGAGCACAACTGAGCCGAACATGACGAGCATCGGCGTTATCGTGTCGCCGTAGCCCCGCATGAGCGCGACGAAGACGAAGAAGCCGAACATGAACAGCAGGCCGAGTGAGATGACCTCCATGTAACTAGTCGCCATGGGGAGGACGTCTTCGGACGCGCCCATCAGGCTCAGAAACGTATCGACGCCGAGATAGCCCGCGATGCCGAGAACGAACGAGACGATGACGGCGAACGTGACCGTCTGTGAGGCGGCGTACTCGGCGTCGCGCTCCTCGCCTGCGCCGGTAAACTGCGCGACGAGGACGCTGCCGGCGACGGATATCCCCATCCCGAGCGAGATGAGGAGGAACACCATCGGGAACGCGAAGCTGATTGCAGCCAGCGCGTCCGTGCTGTACTGGCCGAGCCAGAACGTGTCCGCGAGGTTGTACGCGGTCTGGAAGAGATTCGTGATGACGATCGGCATCGAGAGGAAAAACAGCGGCTTCCCGATGCCACCCGACGTGAGGTCGAACTCCTCGGGCCCCTTGAACAGCGCACTAACGCGACTTCGAATCCCCATCAGCGGGTCGCCTCCGCTGGCGTGTCCGTCAGGAGATGGGTCTCAGCGTATCGCGTAATCGTCTCTTTGAATCTGTCTATCGAACGGTCTGTGGCGACGTGTCGGGTATGGGCACCTGTAATCGCCGTCACGAGAAACTCCGCTGCGACGGCCGGCTCGACCCTGCTATCGAACTCCCCGGTTTCGACGCCGGCCGCGATGATTTCCCGCAGCCGGTCGAAGAGCACGGCATCGAACCTGGCCAGCTGTGTCCGGAAGGCGTCGTTGTACGGGGCCTGTGCCTTTATTTCGAGTATTGCCGTTCTGAACTCCTGACCGGGCGTCTGTCGCCCATCAGTGAGAACGGTGTCCAACAGCGAATCGAGTTCTTCCCGCGGTGTACTCCCGTCGACGCCCGTTATCTTTGCAGTGTATCGTTCGTACAAGAAGTCCAGAAACTCGGTAAAGAGGTTCTCTTTGCTGTCGTAGTAGTAGTGAATAGACGCTTTGCTCCGGTCTGCCTCGGCAGCGATGTCTTTGACCGTGAGCGCGGCGTACCCGTGCTGGCAGAGGGCGCGGAACGTCGCGTCGAGAATTTCGGTAGCTGTATCGTCATCCATGGCGGCTGTGACGGAACTTACTAACTAGTTAGTCAAAAACGCTTTGAAATCCACAAAGTGATCGATTGGCATTGATTACGTCTATTCTGGCGGATAAAAACTTACTAACTAATAATTTATGTACTCAATGTTATGCGGGTCACAACGGTTATCCAACCGTAGGTGAAACCGTTACTCAATGGCTGGACCATCGGACCGCACCTTCTCGGACCAGACCGAGGAGATAATGCAGGCGACCTACCGGGCGCTGCGCGAGCACGGGTACGCCGATCTCACGATAAAACGGATCGCGGACGAGTACGGCAAATCGACGGCTGCAGTGCATTACTACTACGACACGAAAGACGACCTTCTTGCGGCCTTTCTTGATTATCTGCTGGAGCGGTTCGTCGATTCGATTCACGACGTCGAGACGACGGACCCCGAAGCCAGACTGGAAATCTTGCTCGATGAACTGCTCGTCAAACCCCAGGAAAACCCCGATCTCTCGGTCGCCCTGTTAGAGATGCGGAGTCAAGCACCGTACAAGGAGGCGTTCAGCGACCGGTTCCGACAGAACGACGAGTACATTCGGTACATGCTCAAGGCGGTCATCAATCACGGGATCGACGAGGGTGTGTTCAGCGACGTCGACGCGGATCACGTTACCCGTTCGCTGCTGACGATCATCGACGGTGCCCGGACCCGCGCCGTGATGCTGGATGACACCGAGGAACTCGAAACAGCCCGACAGACGGCGAGTGAGTACGCCGACGCGATGTTACGGTAACCAGCCACCTTGTACCGCCACCGCTCAGTCGCCGTGTGTCTGCATCACAGAGTCCTGACGACACCGGCTATCGTTACCTTGAAGCCTCGGTTCCACAGACGTCACAGCCTATCGACCAGAGGGCGATTAGCGCGATAACGGCCGGCACATGCGCGAGGACTAGCAACGGAACGACGAGTCGACCGAGGCCGAGGGAACTGCCCAGGGTGCGGACACCAGTTCCGAATATCGGGAGCGAGAGCAACGCTCCGAGTGTTATCACGCCTCGTATGGACAGCGACTGTTCGTCGATGACGTGACGGAGATGCCGAATATGGTCACGTATCACGAACACTGCACCTCCTCTGTGACGGCTGAGGGCGGGTTCTGGGCTGTGTCTGTCCTCCATTTTTAGGCTTACCTAAACACATTCAGGCCCGACTGCGACCAGGTACACGAAAATGCTTTGCACGAACGTGTTCGACACCTCGGAATGATTAGTTGACAAATCCTGGGTGGAGATGAGCAGGACTCTAAAGGCTGCCAATCGGCCTTTTGACCGTCAGACTTGGCCCGCAAGCCGTGATTCGACCTGCGGGAACAGGACGTTGTTCTCCTTGTGGACGTGCATATGTGTGTCCTGTTCCAGTGTTTCGAGTCGTTCGAGCAGGCTCTGATAGCTCGGACAGGCGTCGTCCGGAACCGCGTACCCGTCGCTCAGCTCTGCGATCCGTTCGAGGTGCTCGGCCGTCGCTTCGTGGTCCGATTCGAGGTCCGCGAGCGCCTCGTCCAGACGCGCTCTTTCCTCGCCTGTGAGTTCGTCTCTGCTGTCGAGCTTCTCGATGACGGGGAACACGTCCTGTTCCTCCTCTGTCGTGTGCTGACTCATCTCCTCGGCCAGTTCGAGGACTTCCCGCTCGATGTCCGCCAGCTCTGGATGCTCTTCCGCGTGGACGCTCCGAACTTTCTCAGCGAGTTGTTCCAGGGCTGGCAGCTCCTCGCGGAGGTACTGATGGTGGCTGTCGACGACGTGTTCGATGAGGGCAGTCATCGATTCCCATTCGTCCCCGCGCTCCTCCCTTTTTTGACGCGCCTCGTCCAGTTGCTCCCGGACGGCATCGAGATCGAGGTCCGCTTCGGTACAGGCTGTCCGGAGCATCTGGTCACCGCCACAGCAGAAATCGAGCCCGACTGCTTCGAAGACGCGAGCGAACGCCGGGTTCTCTCTGACGAGTGCGCCGAGCGGTCGGTCCGGATCGATTGGTTCAGTCATTGGTAGCTGTTACTTGCGTTCGTTGTAGGGAGCGCTCTGTTCCCCCTGTTCTCGGCGTTTGGGTCCGTAGTCCATGGTCAGAACGGGACCTCCGTCTCTTCGTCGGCTGACTCGTCGACGGTCGTCTCGGCCTTTCCGATCAGGACTCTGAACTCACCGGGGTCCTGCTGGCGGTAGGTCCAGCGGAACTCCGGGCCCGCCTCGGCCTCGAACTGGTGGTACAGCGGCTTGGGGTCGTGGTCGTTCACCAGCACGAATCCGCTCCCGGTGTCCAGTTCGGCGTACGCCTCGAAGATCTGCTCGTGTCGCTGTGCCGGCGGGAGATCTCTGACATCGAGTTCGTCGGTAATCTCGACTGACTCGTCGTCAGATGGGGCTTCCGACACGTCATCTGCAGCGGTATCCGATTCACCGAACTCCCCTGTACTCTCAGTTTTCGTGATCTGGACGCGGCAGCGGCCGGGCTCAGATTCGACGACCTCCCAGGCGAACGCGTCGCCGTACCGCTGTCTGAACTCCCGTTGCAGGGGCCGCGGCTCGTGTGGGGCGATGAGTTCCATCGTCCCGCCCTCGGGTATCATTCCGTATCGGTGATGGATCGTCGGATGCCGCTCCTGTTTGGGGATTTCGCGGACGTCGTACCGCGTAACGATGTCTTCACCGGTGGTCTCGGAATCGCCGGTCTTGACGATCTCGACCCGCCATTCACCGCCGCCCTGACTCGCGTAGTCCCACTCGATTACCTCCCCATGCATCGATTTGAGCTCGTGATACAGCGGCTTGGGGTCGTGGTCGTTGACGAGGACGAACCCGTCACCCGCCGCCAGACCGTCGAAGATATCGAGAAGCGCCTCGTGTCGTCGTTGTGGCTTCAGGTCACGGACGTCGATTGTGGGGTGCGACTCGTCCCCGAGCGGTTCGCCGACGGTCACCTGCAGCTCTCGCGGCTCTGCGTCGGGATGTGCGTATTCCCACTCCAGCGACCGGCCTTGTTCCAGCTGGTAGCGCACCAGCTGGGGGTCGATATCCCTGTCGGCCACGACTTCGATGGTATCACCGATCTCGGCTCCCGACAGTACGTCGAAGAGCTGTTCACGGCGTTGTCCTTCCGACTGGTCTCGCAACTGAATCTCTCTTGGCATCTCTATACTGGATGGTACACGAGTGGACTGATGTCACCTGTCCCGAAGGGGTTCGGCAGCATCCCGATCGCTCCACCGATTGCACGGTGCCCAGTCAGGGTATCCCGTCACTGTCGTACCCATTTCGAGACTGAGAACGGGCCGCGGATCCGCTCGCTAATACGTTCGCCGTCACGGTCTTCCGCTGACTTGTTTGACGACGTGGAACGGGCGGTTCCGAATCGGCGAGAGATTCGATAGCGGGTGCTGACACCACTCCCCGTCTATGGAACGCACTGCTCGCCGTCGCCGTCTCCCTCTGGACAGAGGCCCAGACACGCTCCATCCACCTGGCTTCGGAGACGAAACACACCGTTTTTCGGGAGGAGGAAGCCGATATCGAACGCCGTCTGTTCGTCGAGGGTCGTATCTAACACCGATTGGAAGAAGGTGGAAACGACGCAGAAACGCCACCCAACCTCCGTCGCGAGAGCGTCCCCGCGATCCGTGAGCGTCACTCCCTGATATTTTTCGTAGTCCACCAGTCCCCGCTCGTCGAGTTTCGACACCATCTCCGTGACGCTGGCCGGGGTCACGTTCAAGAACTCCTGCAGTTCCCCGGTCGAAACCCGCTCTGTGGGAGATTCCGAGAGGACAGAGACGGCGAAGAGATATCGGCCTGCGCTCCGCTCGATATCGGAAACCGACGGCGTGAGCGACGAAGCGGACCCTGTTTGCGATTCTGAGGACATATCTCTTGGTCTCTCAGCTATTGCGGAAAGTGTAGTCCCGAACCCCTTCGCTCTGTCTCGGGTACGAAATCGACCGAACATCTCTGGCCCCAGGGTTTTGATTAGGTGTGCCTAAAACTGGGTTGCTCATGGGTACGGGAGAAGGTGAAAACGGGGCGATCTCGTTGCTCGGTATCAGACGTATTGCTGACGGCTCGCCGACTCGCCGGGCGGTGTCGGTTCGGTCCACGCTGCTCCTCGCCAGCCTCGTTTCGCTTACTGGATTCGCTTGGGTGGAAACGGGGACGACACTCGTGGACTGGGGGGTCCGGCTCGCTCACGTCGGCGCGTTCTCGCTGTGGTTCGGCGGCGCGATGTGGCACAACTTCGTCGTCTTGCCGACAGTACGGTCCCGACCCGACGCCGGTGAGGCGCTGAAACCACAGGCACACGCGTTCCGCCGCCACCTCCCCGTCGTTATCTCGGTCGTATTCGTGACCGGCGTCTACCAGACTGCCGGCCTCATCGGGTTGTCCGCTCTAGCGCTGCTCGCTTCACCGATTGGGCACCTTGTCGCTGTCAAACTGCTCGTCCTCGCCGTCTTGACCGCAATGGTTGCCGCCAGCTTCAAGCGAAACGGGTAGTCGGCTTTACGGACCGCCACCACGTCCGAGTCGGCATCTCGCGCCGACTGTCTTCGGGTCACGAGGTCCGTTCGCCGGTAATCGTCCACAGCGTACTCTGTATCGATTTGCCCACAAAGTACCCGATAAGACCCCATAGAACGCTACTTTCGACGCCCTGCAACACGGCTCCGACACCAGCACAGAGGACACCGAGGACAACGCCGGGATAGTTCTGTGCAGGCGATAGTACTTCCATAGACCCTTTCAGCTATTTGTAAAAAAGAGCATTTGTCCGAACCTGTTCGTGTCTGCATTGACAGACCGCTACCGAATTGTAGTAACAATTGAAACGATTTCCAACGGCTACTATAGCTGTGGCTGGTCGGGGATACCCTCTTGATGGTGATTCGGGTCCCGCCGACTGGGGCGGAGCCCTCGTATTGTCGACTGACGCCGACGGAAGCACGCTTTTGAACTACAGAACGGGCGTTCTAAACTCGCAAAATGCACCTTGTAACCGTCGCCGCTCGTCCCCATCAGCCAGCGACAATCGGATACACTCAACTACCAACCGCATTCGTTTCGGCCCGTTTGAACAGCCGACGGGTCGCCTACGAGTCCACAGTATCGCCGCCGCCGACACTTTGTTCTGTCGGCGGCTGAATGGTCAGGTGATCCCGCTTCGATTCGATGAGGGACGCCGGCAATCGAATGTCGCCGTCGGAATCCCGCTCAACGCCGAATATCTCCTGCACTTCGCTGTTGATGACAATTGTCTGAAGTTCTCCCGTAGCTGTATCGAGCGTAATGTTTTGCAGTGTGCCGACTTCGCGGCCATCGGTACTCACGACCCGGACGTTGGAGAGCTGGTTTGCGAGGACCGTTCGCATACTAGTCACTCATCCCGAAATTACCATAAAAATACTGATCTCCCCCAACTTCCCACGCCCTGTCGTCTCTTATTGCAAAACGACTGAATATGTTGATGGCATGAACATCGCCGACGCCGAAACGGCATAACAGAGATGACCGTTTGCAGCAGAGCGCCCTCGCCGGCCCTCCAAGCTGATTAGTACTGCCGAGTTCAACGTGGTTTTAAGCTATCGCAGACGGTTTTTCAGTCCCACCGTAACTGCTAATCGTATGCCAGTGAATTGCCCTCCATCTGCAGTCCAGTACTGTCTGCAGTATCGCCCGCAAATATACGCACAGTTGCCCGCTCTGCGGGAGGTGGTTCTGTGAGGGTTCGGTCGGTGGCGCTGGCCGCGGTGCTTATCGCCGCAACGGCGACGGCTCCGGGGCTGGCCGCTGCGGAGCAGCAGGCCACGGTCTCAGAGGACAGTTTTCCACTGCACTCAGACGAACAGCAGGTGATCACCGGGGAGACCACGCTGGAATCCGGGACGGAGATGACGGTCAGAATCCAGTCAGCTGATGCGTCGAACCCATTCCTTCAGCAAAGACAGGTCAGCGTGCAGCCCAATGGGACGTTCGTCGCCCAGTTCGACATGTCCGCGGTGCCGGCGAACACGTCCTACGAACTATCCGCTCATGTCGACGGTGACACGCTGTTTGAACGTACTGGAACCGTCGCTGAGTGCGACAGCAACTGTACTGACCCAGTACCGGATATCCAGACTCCGACAGAGACTGACGAGGACGAAAACGTCGTCACGGTCTCTCAGGGAGAAACCGCTGAAATTCCGGTCTCGATGACTGATGGCGGGAACAAAAC
Source organism: Haloarcula sp. CBA1131 (assembly GCF_008728975.1). NCBI lineage: Archaea > Methanobacteriati > Methanobacteriota > Halobacteria > Halobacteriales > Haloarculaceae > Haloarcula > Haloarcula sp. CBA1131. The sequence goes on along the minus strand of NZ_RPCY01000002.1, from coordinate 82,114 downwards.
GCTCTCCGTCGGCAGCGAGGCAGTCAATTATCAGATCAACGCGACTGTCAGCGACGACGACGAGGACGGTGAGGTGCTGGTCCTCTTCGACACCGCGGCTGCCGGCACCGACGCGGAGACCCTCAGTGTCGCGGACGACGGCGACTCGCTCACCGTGACTGCGACAGAGCCGGAACTCCCGTCGACGCTTGCCCCCGCCGCGTACACCTACCGCGTGTTCGACGGCACGACCGACGATTCGCCGACTGTCGGGACGCTCGTTATCGAAGCAAACGAGACGGCAAACGAGGAGTTCGAGGTCGAGGAGACTGCCGAATTCGGCTTCGAGGAGTCGGTGACCCGGGCTCAACAGGGCGACACTGGCCGGATTCCAATCGTCCTCGCAACCGCTGATGCGGCCACTGTCTCTATCGGGAGCCCGGCCACCAACTACGAGATCAATGCGACCGTCCGCGACGGGAACGGCGATGATCGTGTCGTCCTCCTGTTCGACACCACGGCGGCCGGCCACGACGAACCCACCCTCGAAACCGCGGCGGACGCCGACGCCGTCGCAGTCGAGTCCGGTTCGGAGGTCGCCCTCGATTCGCAACTCGCCGCGGCGAGCTATGAATTGTCGCTGTTTCGCGGGACCGAGGCGGCCGACGAACCCGATGCGGTCGGCACGCTACTGATCACTGATGGCACCAACTCGTCTGCGGATGCGTCCTCCGACAGCGTCGATTCAGTTACCGGCGAAACGCCGGCCCCAGGGCAGTCACAGGACGGTGATTTCGGAATCGGTACCGGCGCTCTCGCCGTCGGTGGCATCCTCGCCATCGCTGGTGTGGGGATCTGCCTGCGGTCTCTTATGAACTGACGCTTCGCCTGACGTCCGCAGGCCGCTTTTCGAAGCAGTATCGGGGCACAGCAAGTCGGCTTTTCTATCAGGGTGATCGTCCCTATTGACCAAACTATACCGTTATCGTTGGGGCTAGATCAGTGAGCGATGCTTTCCTGCCCGCAGATCGCCGCAGCGGAAGTGTCGGCTCGGCTACGGAACTCGCTCAGGCTTGCCCGTCAACCAGTAGGGCGGCTATACCAAGCACCGTGAGACAGAGGCAGAAAAACAGCAGGCCCGGTTCGATGACCTCGAAAACGAATCTAGCGACAGCGTTCGTCCCACTGACCGGCCCTGCGTTCGGACTCGCCGGAGCCAAAACCCCGTCGCCTGCGGTCGCGGTCGCCAGTTTCTCCGCGCCCCATTGGACGAAGAGGCTCGCGAAGCCGATGAGTCCCAGCCCAGTGACGACATCAGCCATCGACTGCTGGAGACGCGGCTCCAGGTCGCGATCGCCGACGAGCACAATCGGATCGCTTGCGGGACCGTACACGGTCATCTCGTTACCCTTCGAGGAGTAGACCGTCTCGACCGGTTCGATGAGCTCTGCGTCTTTGAGATTCGAGACGTGGTAGTGGACGTTCTGGACCGACGTGTCACACCGGTCCGCTATCTCGGACGGCGTTCCAGGCTCGTCGTACAGCGTGCGGAACAGCGACCGGCTGGTGTCCGATGCGAGCGCGTCGAGAACGTCGTCGGTTTCGTTCTCCGCAACACCGAGTACCCGCGGTGATTCGTCTGCTGTCCCGGTCCGCTCCTGTAACGTTTCGATAGGGCTCGACATGGGTCACTGTCGGATATATGATACGGCACTCTTCAAAGGTCTGTGGCTGGGTTAAAACGAGTTTTAACCATCAGTACGATTCTGTGCAGCCCGGACCGCGCGGACTGGCTCGACCGCCCCGTGGCCGGTTCCGTTGTCGAGTCCCGGTCGTCCCACGTCTCTCGTGGTCCGTTCCAGCAGGTGTTCGGTTTCGCGGGGGACAGCGACTCGTTTGCATCCAGCAGCAAGGCTGCGGTGCCACCGACGTAGGGGACTGCGGCCGAAGAGCCGACGAAGCCGTCAGGTGCTGCGGCGGCGAACTGTCTATCCGGGGCCACGACGTCGACGCCGACCCGGTTATCGACTGTCGGGCCTCGTGAACTGAACGGTTCGAGCTGGTCGATACGGCTGTTGTACGCCCCGACAGTGATGGCTTTCCGGGCCGTGCCCGGAGCCACAATGCTGTTCCGAGTCGTCGTGTGCTGGAGGTCGTGCGTCGGTGACACGAGCCGGAGCCGCGCGCCAGTCGGCGATGCTGGCCCTCGAACGACGAGATAGTAGTCGCCGGGTCTGACGTCGGCAACGATACGCTCGTTTGGTACATCGTCACCGCGGTAGGGCTGTGAGCGGGCGACGAGACGGGAGTCGGTTCCGTTCGTCCGGTACAGTTCGACTGTGTACTCCTCGTCTGCATGGCCCCGGTCCCACGAGAGCCAGACCGTGATTTCGGTCCCGCCTCGAACGTAATTCTCCCGACTCCCGTTGGTAAACGTGACCGTCCGATTCTTTACGTCCTCGGACGTGTACTGCCCCGACCAGTGGGATTGCGCGAGATTACCGGCTGGGGCGATGAACACTGACCCACTCTCCGTCGCTCGCGTCGCACTCCGGGCGACCGGTCCGGTTCCATCGCCTGGCTGCCCGTAGAACGAAACGGGTGCGACAATCACGTCGACATCCGCTTGAACGAGCCAGTTGACTGCCTGTCGGTAACTGTCGACGCTATCGACCCGGGCGAGATAGAGGTCGGCGTCCGGTGCGGTCCGCGACACGACGGCGGCCGTCGCGGTTCCGTGTGCCTCCCGTGTGTCGTCTACGGACCCACCGCCGAAGCTCCGTGTTTCGGTGACCTGTCCGGCAATCGTTTCTGACTCCGTATCGAATCCGGTCGGATCGACGATGCCGACCGAGACGTTCGAACCTGTGACCCCGGCCGTGTGGAGACGTGCGAACCGGCCGGCTGCTCCGTCCGACACCGATACTGATGCGGCATCGGCCCTATCCGGACGGGGGTCTGTTGGCCCTGCCACTGCGAGCATTGCGATGCTACCAGTGAGTGATACGATTGCGACGACGGCCAGTAGCAGCACAGTCCGATCACGCACTGCTGACCACCTGCCGCGATACGCCCGTCGGTATGTGGGGCGCCGGCCTCTCAGCGAACACTGCCCGGGAATCGAGTGCCGTACCGAGATGTCCGGCCACTCGGTGATACATATCGCAGAACACGTCGCCTGTGAAAACCGACGCACGTACATTCACATAGCAACAGTATAACCGGCATACACGTCGTTTCATGGTTACTTTCGGTCTGTGGTGTGGGTCTCAACTGTAGTACCAACGCACTGTTAATTGAGCAGTCGACAACGGGGAGGGCGGGGTGTGCCCGTTGCCGTGTGGACACCCGGACTGGGATGGATTCCGATTCGTGGAAACCGGCGGCATACGGGGAGGGCGCTGGCAGCCGGGAACCGTCTCAGGCGGTCGCCGGCGTTTGCCCCGTCGGTCGGGAGCATACTAAAGCTACCAGAGACTAAAAACTGGTTTTAAACGTCGAGAGCTGTGGGTTGTGGCCGATTCACACACCTTGGTACTCGTCGTCGACGGATTTGCACCGGACTGCGAGATGGAAGATAATTTTGGGTCGGCCATCGGATTCCGACTGGATGTTGTGCCCTGATATTGGCCTGCCGAGATTCAGCAGCGGGCCGTTGGTTCCCGTTGTAGCGTACCTCCTGGTAATTGTCGTCCTCTCCGGACTGGTGATCATCTCCCCCGGCGCATCGCCGCCGCCCGTCTTGGGAATGCTCTGGGGTGTCTTCCTCGTCGCACTCACCGTTGGTGCGCTCAGAATTGAGACCGTCTCACCGCGCTCTCTGCTCCCGCCTGTTCGCACACTGATACCCGTGATCGGGGTGGTCATCGCGTTCTGGGGACTGTACAACCTTGTTGCGGTCGCCCTCGCGGTGGGTGGGATCTCCGGGTTCGACGCCTCGCTGTCGAGAACCGCTGCCCACCCGCTGCTGTATCTCGCGGCGCTTTTCAGTTCGCTTCTGTTCACTGCGATCCCGGAAGAACTCCTCTTTCGCACGTACCTGCAGGAGAAATTCACGAGGCTGGCCGGCGGGACGACTCGGCGTGCGGTGCTGGCTGGTATCGGCCTCGTCGCAGTCCTATTTGCCCTGTTTCATCTCCCGCGGTGGTTTCTCGCATCGGGGCACGGCGTCGGTTCCATGCTGGCAGCCAGACTCCTCGGACTGACGCTCATGGGACTCGCTTACGGGAGCGTATACGCACTGACGGGCAACCTCTGGCTCGTCGCCCTGTTCCATGCATCGATGAATCAGCCGCCGGTTGTCGTATCGGTGCACATCCCGACCGAGCTACATCTGGTAGCGAGTGTGATCGAGTATGCCGCCATCGTCTCGCTTGTCTCCCTCACTTTTCGGGTGGTAGAACCTGCCAGGACACCGCTGATCTGGTCACGGCGGAACAACCCTGCCTCGACCGGGGACTGATACTGCCGGCTGTACGTCTGTGAAGAATCTCGCCACCTCGGGGTGGCGAATCTCTTGAAATAGTTACAGCCGGCAGTATGAGCAGTCGCTCCGCAGTTGAGGTGTGGTCCGGGCCGTACGTGTTCCACTTTGTGTAGATGGCAACCAACCGTAACAGGCGGAGAGAGACTGGGCTTTATTTCCGCTTCGTACAGAGACGTGACCATGGATCTACAGACGGAAACCTGGACTGACATGGCGGCTGTCGAGACGAGCCTGGCGCTGCTTCCCGTCGGGAGCACGGAGCAACACGGACCACACGCGCCGCTCGGGACGGACACGCTCGACGCCGAGGCAGTTGCTGAACACGGTGCCGAGCAGTACGACGACCACGTCGTTGTCGCACCGGCAGTCCCCGTCGGCGTCGCCGAGGAGCACCGGGCGTTCACCGGCACGCTGTGGACCTCCGAATCGACGTTTCGGTCCTACGTCCGTGACATCGTCCGGAGCCTCGCCAGCCACGGCTGGGACCATGTGGTGCTGGTCAACGGCCACGGCGGCAACATCGACGCCTTGCGGGAAGTGTCCGGCAAGATAACCCGCCACGACGAGGCCTTCGCCGTTCCGTTCACATGGTTCAACGCGGTCGGCGACCACAGCACCGATATGGGCCACGGTGGGCCGCTGGAAACCTCGCTCCTCCAGCACACGAATACCGAAACAGTCCACGAGGACCGACTGGACGAGGCGGCGGCCGGTGGCAGCGACGGCTGGGGGGAGTGGCAAAGCGGCGTCAACCTCGCGTTCGATTCAGACGAGTTCACCGAAAACGGTGTCGTCGGTGACCCGCGCGAGGGGAGCGCCGAACGCGGGGAGACGCTGCTGGAGCTGGCGACCGAGTCTCTCGTCGACCTCCTCGATGAGATCGCGGACCGACCGGCCGGACCGCGCGAGTGAGAGCTGAGCCAAGAGCAGACAGCTTATATTAAAATCACACTATTTGGTCAGTCTTCAACAGAGTTCACACACGTTTCCCAGTCAAAAGTCTATTATGTCGTTAGTATGGCTAAATATATATTCAAATCTAGTATTTATAGTTAGATCATAATCAGATATGGTTGTATATGCAAAATATGTTGGTGTATCTTGTGGGACAGCTCATGATTCCACGTATTAGCGGACGCCCCGGTTCAGTCGTCGCCCGCCCCTCGCTTCCGGATCTGTTTCCCACCGGCGTCTGGCGTCCGGAGCACCGCTTCGTCCGTTTCCGGTCCCAGGACTTCCACGCGGACGCTCGACACTTTGTACTCGGGGATGCCGGCGGTCGGGTCGAACGTCTCGCCGGTAAGCTTGTTGACCGCGCCAGCTGCGAAGTGCATCGGGATGAACAGCGTCCCCGGGCCGACGCGGTCGGTGACCTGTGCCTTGACGACGATATCGCCCCGCCGGGACTCGACGCGGACGTACTCGCCGTCGGCGATGCCGAGCTTCTCGGCCGTCTCGGGATGTACTTCGACGAAGCTCTCGCCGACGTGGCTCATCAGCCCCTCGACGCGGCGGGTGATCTGGCCCGTGTGCCAGTGATACAGCACCCGACCCGAAGTGAGCGTCAGCGGGTACTCCTCGTCGGGAATTTCGCCGGGGTGCCCGCCGTCGGCCGGAACGAAGCGGGCTTTGCCGTCCTCGAAATTGAAATTGCCGTCCTCGTAATCATAGAGATACGGCGTGCCCTCGTGGCCCTCGTCCCAGCAGGGCCACTGCAGGCCGTGTTCCTCGCCGGATTCGAGCCGGTCGTAGGTGACACCGCCGTAGATTGGCGCGAGCGAGTTGATCTCGTCCATGACCTCCCGCGGGTGGTCGTAGTCCCAGTCGTAGCCCAGCCGTCGAGCCAGCGCCTGCGTGATTTCCCAGTCCTGGCGGGCCTCGCCCGGCGGCTCAGACGTGGGCCGGACCCGCTGGATGCGTCGCTCAGTGTTGGTGAACGTGCCGTGTTTCTCCGGCGAGGTGGCTGCGGGCAGCACCACATCGGCGTAGTCCGCCGTCTCGGTCATGAAGATGTCCTGGACGACGAGGAACTCCATGTCTTCCAGGGCCTCGGCGGCGTGCTGGATGTCTGGCTCCGAGAGCGCCGGGTTCTCGCCGACCACGTACATACCGCGGAGGTTCCCCGCGTGGGCCTCGGCGAGCATCTCCGGCACTTTGAGCCCGGGTTCCTCGGGCGGTCGCTCGCCCCACGCGTCGGCGAACTTCTCGCCGACCTCGTCGTCCGCCGGGTTCTGATAGCCCGGCAGACTCCCCGGCAGGGTTCCCATGTCGCCGCCCCCGCCCTGGACGTTGTTCTGGCCGCGGAACGGCGAGAGGCCGGCGCCCGGCTTGCCGACCTGCCCCAGCACGAGCGCGAGGTCGGCCATCGCGATGAGGTTCTCCGTGCCGTGGCTCTGCTGGGTCATCCCCATCGCCCAGCCGAAGACGACGCTGTCGGCCTCGGCGAGTGTCTCGGCCGCCGAGGCGAGTTCTTCCGGCGACACGCCCGCCAGGTCTTCGACTTTCTCGGGCGTGAACGCCTGGACTTTCTCCCTGACTTCCTCGAAGTTCCTCGTGTTGCGTTCGATGAAGTCCGCGTCGTGGAGGTCGTGTTCGATGATGTACCGAATCAGGCCGTTGAGCCAGGCCACGTCGTAGCCGGGATTGGTCCGGGTGTACTGGTCGGCGTGCTCGGCGATGCCGATTTTCCGCGGGTCGAACACGACGAGGTCGGCCCCGTCGCGGACGTTCTGCTTGATTCGCGTGGCGAGCACCGGGTGTGACTCCGTGGTGTTGGAGCCGCTGATGAGGTAGGCGTCGGCCTCGCCGATATCCTCGTTGATGCGGTTGGTCATCGCGCCGTAGCCGAGCGTCTGCTGGAGCGCGGCGACTGTCGAGGAGTGACACAGCCGGGCGCAGTTGTCGATGTTCTTCGTGCCAAGGACCTGCCGGGCGAACTTCTGGACGAGGTACGCTTCCTCGTTGCTGCCCTTCGAGGAGGCCAGACAGCCCAGCGAGTCGATGCCGTGCTGGTCCTGAATCTCGGTGAAGCGCTCGGCCACATAATCGAGCGCCTCCTCCCAGGTCGTCGGTTCGAGTTCGCCGTCGTCGTTGCGGAGCAGCGGCTCGGTGACCCGCTGTTTGCTGTTGGCGAACTCGTGGCCGAACTTCCCTTTCACGCAGGTCGAGAAGTTGTTCGCGGGCGCGTTGTCAGGGTCATCTACCGGGACGACGCCGAGCGAGTCGCCGTCCTTGCCCCACATCTCGAACCGGCAGCCGACGGCGCAGAACCCGCAGGTCGTTTCCTGCTTGTCGATTTTCGAGAGGCGGTAGTCGCTGACCGCGCTGGCGATGTCGAACAGTCGGCCCTCGGGCATCGTGTTCGCCGCGATGCTCTCGGCGGTGTGTTCGCCGGCGAGGAACGCCTTCTTCCCGTAGTCCTTGGCGATGTCGCCGGCCCGCCGTTTCGCTGCAGACGCGAATCTGGCGAGGCCTTGCTTCCCCTTCGCCGCTCTCGGGTCGTCGGGTTCGAATCCGCGATTCGGTGCTGTGGTGTCGTCGATTGTCTCGACGTCCTCGTGCTCGATGACTTTCCCGATGGAGTTTCGTTGGGTAAAGCCGGGCAACGGGAGCGTCGCCGCGCCGTCGATGCCCTTCTCTGTCAGCGATCCAGTGGGGCAGACGGTGGCGCAGTGGCCACATGAGACACACTCCGAGTCGTGCATGGTTTCGGCGTCGGACTGGAAGCCGATACGGGTGTCCTCGCCGTGGCCCTCGATACGGAGGACGCCCTCGACCTGCACGTCGTTGCAGGCGTCGACACAGCGGTTACAGAGGATGCACTTGTTACGGTCGATCTGGATGAACGAGGAGGTGTCGTCGATGGGTTCGTACTGGTCGCGCTCGTCGAAGACGCCGTAGCGGGGGTGATCGACGCTCTCGCTGATGGCGGCGTCCTGCAGTTCACAGCGGCCGTTGCCGTTGCAGGTGGTACACCGGAGGTTGTGGTTCGACAGCACGAGGTCGAGATTGACGCTACGGGCCTCCTCGGCGTCAGGGGTGTCTGTCGAGACGGTGAGGCCGTCCTCGGCGGGGAACGAACACGACGGGACGAGGCCGTGTTCGTCGGTCTCGACCATGCAGGTGCGACACTCGCTGCGCGGGCCGATCTCGTCGCTGCAGTCCCCATCGCGGTCGTAGTAACACAGCGCTGGCACGTCGGCGTCGTCTTCGACGCCCTCCGCGCCGGGGTCGACGCTGACGATATCGTCGTCGAGGTCCTGTAGCGCGTCGATGATAGTCGAACCCGGGGCGACGGTCACCGGCTCGCCGTCGACAGTGAGCGTCGTCGGGTCGTCCGTATCGGTACCCACGTCGGGGTCGTTGGCGGTTCCGGTCTCGAACTCTTTGGTGACTGGCGTCTCAGGCTGTGGGTCGTGCAGGTCGGGAACTCGTGGAATCGATTTATCTGTGCTCATAGTTTCTCCGTACAGGTGCCGCTGGGACAGTGGCCGTCGGTGTGAGCGCGGAACTCGGGTTCGAACTCGTCGATGGCTGTGGTCACTGGCCGCGGCGCGTGCGCGCCGGTCTGGCAGTTACTCGACTGACGCATCACGCGACCGAGTTCACGTATCTTGTCGCTCTCGAACGAGCCATCGTATATGTCGCGCAGGAGTTCGGCGAGCTGTTTCGTCCCCTCGCGGCCGGGGACGCACCGACCGCTGTTCTCCATCGACGCGAACCGTGCCCGTTTTCCGACCGTCTCGACGGTGCATCGATCGCTGTCGAACAGTTCGACGACGCCGTTGGTGCCGAGCCCGGCAGCCCGGAGCGACTGTGCGGTCGGTGCCATATCAAGACTGCGCGTGACACCGCCGAGGACGCCGCCAACACAGGCCATCTTGAACGAACCGTCCATCTCGACCGCCTCGCGAACCGCTGCGAGGCTTGCGCTCGACCTGAGTTCGACTGTCGCCGAGTCCGCAACGTCGCCGGCGACCGCTACGATTCGCGTCCCGGGGTCCGCCGCGTCAGCGTCGACGCTATCGGGCTCGGCGACGGCTCGCTGAACCTGCGCGAACGTCCGCGGTGTGTGGACGACTGTTGGGCGGCCGTACAGGCCTCGTTTGGCCGGTGATGGCGGCTGGAGCCGCGGTTCTACGCGGTCGGCCCCCTCCAGTGCTTCGAGCGCCGCCGTGGGCTCGCCGGCGCGGAATTCGTCCGGGCCGGCTACCAACTGTGGAACGACAGGGAGGGTGTCGGCGGCTGCGTCGATTGCCTCGCGGAGGTGCGCCTGCAAGTCGGTCTCCGACTCGTTTACATAGACGACAGCGTCGCCAGCGTCCACGTACTCAGCGACCGCCGCAATCCCGTCGAGGACTGCCATCGGTGTGCCGGACAGGAGCGTGTCGTCGCCCGTCGGGAGGTCGCTGGCGTCGTTGGCGTTACAGACGACCACTGGGTCACCGTCGGTTTCGCTGGCTGTTTCCCACGTATCGGCGACCGGTTCGTCAGCGGCGGCGTCCCCGCGACCGCGGCCCAGCAGCCCGGCTCCCGCTGCAACGTCGGCGGTCCGTTGGGTTGAGACGAACGACCAGTCGGCCGGCGAAAGCGGGGCGACCCAGCCACAGGGGCCCAGTACGTTGCGGCGGCCGACTGAGAGCGGGCCACGCTCCGGGGCGGGGAGCGACGCCGTTTCGGGGTCGTGCTCGACGACAGCGTCCGCATCGGCTGTCGGTACTGTCCCCGCTTCCAGTTCGTCGATGAGGTCACGGACGGTCGCCGGTGACGGGTCGCTGTAGAAGGCTGTCCGTCCGCTACGTGTAACCATCACTAGCGGTGTGGCTGCTGTGATGCCCGTTGGCCCTGTCCTGACGACCGGTGTCGAGTCCGCCGTCGTCCGCGCCGCGGCGAGGACCCGGTCCCCGTTCTGTGACCGGCCGTCCGTCGACACCCGGACGGCGGTCGAATGAGCGAGGGCCGTGGTTTCCCGTGTCATACTCTGTGCCTCGTGTTGAACGATTAAAAACCCCAGCCGAGCGGTCCCGGGACCACTGGTTGCAGTGGCGTCATCGACCCACACAACATATCACTTGCTTACACAATAATGGGACAGCGCTGGCCGAGTCGTTCCGCTGAAACAATGAGGCAGCGGGACGTTACCCCCAATCGAAATCATGAACCCACGGTTCGAGGAAGTCAAGACGGAGGCGTCAGCCGCGATAACCGAGGCCGACCTGCGCTCGGTGTACACCGGCATTATCCACGAGGACGGCCGCCACGAGTACTATTTCGGTAACGACACCGAGGAGGCGGCCGAACTCCGCGAGGCAGCGGCCATACAGCTCGGAATGTTGCTTCGCGTCCTTGCGGACCGCTCGGACAGTAGCGTCGACGAACTGACGACGCTCGCCGCAGAGCGAGCAGAACAGATGGAGTTGCGATAAGATACGGAACGGCCGCGCTCGCTACTCGGTGGTCGCGATAGCTTCGATTTCGACCGCTGCACCTTTCGGGACCGCACCAACGCCGACGGCGCTCCGCGCCGGTGGCTCCGATTCGAAAAACTCGCTGTAGGCCTCGTTGAACGAGTCGAAGTCGTCGATGTCGTCGAGATAGACGGTTGTCTTGAGTACGTCGTCCAGCGAGAGGTCTTCTGACTCCAGAATCGCCGCGACATTGTGAAGACACTGCCGCGTCTGGTCGGCGACTGGCTCGTCGTCGAGGAGTTCGCCGTCTGTCGTTAGCGGGAGCTGTCCGGCGGTGATGAGGAGGTCGCCGTTCGACGTTGCCTGACTGTACGCGCCGACCGCGGCCGGTGCTTCGTCGGTACTGACTACGCGCTTCATATCCGGCCGTACCTGCCCCCATCTCATAAACCCCTGCTGTGACGGGGGACACTCACACAACGTTCTCGAAAGCCAACCAGTTGTGTCCAGTCACTGATTGATGACGACAATCGCTATCAGCGCCAGACCGATGCCGGCGGCTTTCGTCAACGTCATGGACTCCCCGAACGCGATAACGCCGATGACTGCGGCAGTGATGAAGTACATCCCGCCGATGGTGGACACGATCGACGTGGGCCCCACAGTCACGCCGACGAACGTCGAGACCACGCCGACGGCCGCCGCGACGCCCGCTGCGCCGGCAAACATCATCCCCCGGTTCGTGACGACGAACGATGCGTCTGAGACAACGACGTATATCCCGGTGACGACCGTTGCAGCGGCGTAGGACACGAACGCCGCGGTCTCCGGGTCCATTGTACTTGACGCGACGTTGCCAAACGCTATCCAGAACCCCCAGGCTATCATCGTCCCGAGCCCGAACAGGACGGCGGCGTTCATCTGTCCGCTCTCCAGATGAGTCGGCTCCAACTCTCTCTAAGCGTCCTTGGCGAACGGCGACACCCATGCTCGTGCAATCGACGCATTGATTCGGTCGTATGTGGCCCGCTGACTTGAGTTCGGTGCCCGCTCGCCGCGTGTTTTTTATATTGACTCCGACAAAAGTATGCTAATGGCTAACGTCCCAGAAGACTCGTCGGACCGGACGCTGGAGGACGTGTTCTATCCGGCTGACAGAGTCCCGTTCGTCGAGTGGGACGAGCTATCCGGCGCAAAACCGACGGTCGTCCTGACCGGGACGGTCGCGCTGCTGGCGTTCGTGACCGGCCTTTCGAATCTGAGTCAGGCGTCGCTTGCACTTAATGGCCCGCTGACCGCCGTCGTCGACCTTCCGCTACCGTTCGTCAGGTTCGGTGGGGTGTTGTTCGCGTTCGTCCTCGGCATCGTGACGGTCGGGCTCCAGCGGCGCAAACAACTCGCGTGGCGCGTGGCGGCCGTCGTGCTTCTCGGTCTGGTAGTACTGCCGCTTACCACGTTTCAGCCAACTGATATCCCGTTGTTGTTGCTGACGCTGGTCACGTACCCGCTGCTGGTCCGCAACCGTCACCGGTTCGACCAGTCTCTTGACCTCTCGCCGATTCAGATCGCATCGCTGTCGGCGATTTTTGGCGTCGTTCTCTACGGGACCGTGGGTGCCTACGGGCTGCGAGGCCAGTTCCTCGAACTCGACAGTTGGGGCGACGCCGTGTACTACGTCGTCGTCACAATCGCGACGGTTGGTTACGGCGATATCACACCTGTGACAGCGGAAGCACGGTGGTTCTCGCTCTCTATCATCCTGTTCGGAACCGGCGCGTTCACCGTCGCCGTAGGCGCGCTCATTGGCCCCGCTATCGAATCCAGAATGGCGACAGCGTTCGGAGTCATGACAGCATCAGAACTCACACTCCTCGAGGACCACGTCGTGGTTCTTGGGTACGGAGACGTTACGGCATCGCTGCTTGAGGAACTGGGCGACGAGACGGAGGTTGTGGTTGTTACCCCCGATGAGGAGACGGTCGCGTCGCTGCAGGGCGAGGGCGTGAATCTGCTCACCGGTGATCCCACCGATGAGGATGTCCTCAGGGACGCACGCGTCGGGACCGCAAGCGGTGTTGTGGTGGGGAGTAACGACGATGCCCGCGACGTGCTTGCGGTCATCGCGACGAAGAACGTCAATCCGGACATCAGAACAGTCGCGGCGGCGACCGCCGAGAAACACGTCGAAAAGTTCCGCGCTGTCGGGGCGGACGAAGTTATCAATCCCCGCTCTATCGGCGGGCGGCTCCTGGGCCAGTCGGTGCTGGGCCGCGGGTCGAGCGAAGCACTGCTGGACGGAATCGAGACGGACGGCGACGGACCCGAAGCCGACGCCCCCGAGTAAACTGTCTTGCAGCCTGCTACCGACAGGATCGAGACGCCCTGACTCCAGTTTGAAGCGCGCTCTGGGATAGTAATATATGTATTCGATACTGAATATCAACGTATGGCCACCTCGGACGCCAGTGGCATTTCGGAGATTGTCGGCCGGCTACTCGTGCCACTGTGTGCCGCGTCCGGGGCGCTCGTGCTCGCGGGGTTCTTCTTTCCGACGCTCGTCGGCGAAGCCGTGACCGGCCCGGCGTGGCTGACTATCGCGCTCGTGTTTTTCAGCTCGGGACTCTGTTACATAGCGCTCCTTCCCTACTCCGAAGACGCCACTGCGCCGGCCGCGGCCGATGTCCTGCTCCGTGTCCGCCGGACCAGTATCAGGCGGGCCGTCCGCGAGTTCCTCACACAGCACGAGCCAGCCATCCTCGCGTTCCCGGTGCTCGTGTTCGCCGCGTTCTTCGGGCTCCAGATCGCATTCCCTGCACGGACGACGGGTGCCGTCGACGCCGCTGCTGCCACAGTCCTTCGCGGCGGCGGCCCGCTGTTTCTCGCCGCGGTCTTCCTCTCGGTCTGTTACTGTCTGTTTCTGTTGCTTGGGCCCTGGGGTGAGATCAAACTCGGCGGTCCGGACACGGAGCCAAGCTACACGTATCCGACGTACTTTACGCTCGTTTTCACCGCCGGCATCGCGGCCGGACTGGTGTTCTGGGGCCCCACTGAGGCCCTGTTTCACTACGACCAGCCACCGCCGTACATCGGGGCAGCAGCCGGGTCGCCGGGCGCCGTCAACGGCGCGCTTGTGTACACCCTCTTTCACTGGGGCGTCTCGGCCTGGAGCGCCTACGCTGTCATCGGCGTCCCGATAGCGTACTTCGCGTTCACGCGGGGCGCTCCGCTCCGGGTCTCGACAGTGCTGGCACCGCTGCTCGGTGTCGATACACTCGATTCGGCCTGGGCCACACTGGTCGATACGCTGGCCGTCTTTGCCACTATCGGGGGCATCGCCACCTCGGTCGCACTCGTGAGCGAGCAGTTCCTCGCCGGGATCAATTACCAGTGGGACGTGGCGGCCGGTGAAGTCGGACCGGTCCTGTTCGTCGGCGGATTGACGCTGATATTCGTGGTCTCCAGCGCGACCGGGATTCACCGCGGCATCCGTCGCATCGCCGGTCTCAACGTCGTCCTGTTCGGACTGTTCGCGCTCCTCATCGTTGCCGTCGGTCCGCGGTCGTTCATCCTCCAGCGCGGGACGCAGGCACTCGGGACCTACGTGGTGGCGTTCGTGCCGTTGAGTCTCCACACGGGCGGGCAGTGGGTCGCGGCGTGGACCGTCTGGAACTGGTCGTGGTGGTTTTCGTGGGCACCCTTCGCAGGGCTGTTCATCGCCGCACTCTCCCGCGGTCGCCGGGTCAGAACCGTCGTGTTCACGAGCGTCGTCGCGACCTCGACAGCGACGATGGTCTGGTTCCTGCTGCTCGGTGGCACGTCGCTGTTCATCCAGCAGACGGGTCGGGCCGATATCCTCGCCGCTATCGCACAACGCGGTGGTTCGGAAGCCATTGCCGGGTTCCCGCTGTTCGCGTCGTTGCCGCTTGGACAGCTCCTGATGTTCCTGTTTCTCGCACTCATCATCGTGTTCATGGCCACATCGGCGGACACCTCGACGCTCGTCGTTTCAGTGCTGGCGACGCGACGGGGGATGGCACCGTCGGCGACGCATATCGTCTTCTGGGGCGTTTTTCAGGGTGCGGTCGCCGTCTCGGTGTTGCTTCTCGGGGGCGCTGAGACGCTACAGGCGCTGGCCGTTCTGACCGGCGGCCCGTTCGCCGTGATATCGCTCGTGGCGGTCGGTGGGCTGACCGTGACATGGTATCGGGACGAACAGGACCACACATCCCTCGTCAGACGTGCGGTCAGGAAACTGCCGGACATTCAGACGCATCACGATGTGGACCCACCAGAAAAGAAATAAACCGCGGGCGCTGCGGTTTCAGGCCTCGGCGATTCCGGTACAGAAGTTCTCGACGATCTGTTTCCCGGCGTCAGTGAGGATGCTCTCCGGATGGAACTGGACGCCGATGTGTGGTTTCTCGGCGTGCTGGACGCCCATCACGACGCCCTGCTCGTCGTTGGTGTAGGCCGTCTCCTCCAGCTCGTCCGGGAGCGCTGCCGCCTCAACGGCCAGCGAGTGATACCGCCCGACCTCGAACGGGTCGTTGATCCCGTCGTATAGCCTCGTTCCATCGTGGCGGACCTCCGAGGGCTTCCCGTGGACCACGCTCGGCGCGTGGCCGACAGGAGTCCCGTGGGCCGCACAGAGCGCCTGGTGGCCCAGACAGACGCCAAGCGCCGGGTACTCTGTCTCGGCGAACACGTCGATGGACACGCCGGCCTCTGCGGGCGTCCCGGGCCCCGGCGAGACGACGATGCCGTCCGGGTCGAGTTCGTGGATGCCCTCAACATCGATAGCGTCGTTCCGGCGGACCGTGACATCGTCGAACTCGCCGACGTACTGGACCAGATTGTAGGCGAAGGAATCGTAGTTGTCGATAATGAGTATCATCGCATCCCCTCCATCGGTTCGGTCTCGGATTCGACGGCGAACGACCCCTGTTCGCCGAGCGCCTCGTCGACGGCAGTAACGAGCGCCCGGGCCTTGTCCAGTGTCTCCCTGTACTCCGCCTCTGGAACGGAGTCGTGTACGATGCCGCTCCCGACGCGGAGGCGGTACTCGCTGTCGTAGTGAACCAGCGTCCTGATCGTGATGTTCAGCGTCGCACGGTCGTCGAAACCGAACATCCCGATACTGCCGGTGTAGGGCCCCCGTCGGGTCCGCTCCACCTCGTCGATAATCTCCATCGTCCGCGGCTTCGGCGCGCCGGTGATGGTCCCACCGGGGAACACGGCTGCGACCGCGTCGGCGATGCTCACTGCGTCGCGCAACTCCCCTTCGATGAGGGAAACGAGGTGCATCACCTCGGAATACCGGTCGACGCGGCGGTACTCGGCGACGTCGACGGACCCATACTCGCTGACCTTGCCGAGGTCGTTGCGTTCGAGGTCGACCAGCATGGCGTGTTCAGCCCGCTCCTTCTCGTCGCTACAGAGGTCTGCCTCAAGGTCCTCGTCTTCGGACGGCGTCGCGCCTCGCGGGCGCGTCCCGGCAATCGGCTCCGTGAGCAACTGGTCGCCATCGACGTCCAGCAACAGCTCCGGGCTGGCGCTGACAAGGTCGACGCCGGGGAACTCAAGCAGGGCTGAGTACGGAGCCGGATTCACCCGACGGACAGCGTCGAAGGTGTCGACTGGGTGGACGGCCGCCGGGGCGGTCAGCCGGTGTGAGACGTTTGTCTGGAACGTGTCGCCGTCCCTGACGTACTGTTTTATTTGCCGGACGCGGTCGGCGAAAGCTGCTTCGCCGCACTCGCTCTCGAACGTGGCCTGACTCGCAGCGGTTGGCTGGGACTGGACGTGTTTCTCGCCGTGGATGGCGTCCTGTGCTAGCTCTCGGGCCATCGTCCGGCCACGCTCGAATGCCGATTCAGGCGACCCGTTGACGGTGGGACAGGCCGTTACATGTATCTCGACGTCGCCGTCGTGTGGCTCCTCCCACGCGGCGATGCAGTCGAACACGCCAAACTGAAGCCGTGGGAGGCCGTCCGAAACGGTAGTCTCTGGGATATCTTCCAGTTCCCGTGCCACGTCGTAGGAAAGCCAGCCGAACGCGCCACACGGGTACGGAACCGTACAGTCGCCGCGCTCTAGGTGTTCGCGGTCGAGTAGCTCGTCGATGGTCTCGATACTCGGACTCCCGCCGTCCTGTGCGGGCGTCGCGCTCGCAGAGACTTCGATTTGCTCGACCGGATCGACGCCGAAGTACCCCCAGCCGGATTGCCCGCCGGTCGTCTCGAGGTAGAAGCCGTCTGTGTTCCCGTCCCGGGCGCGGCGATACGCCTCGAACGGGTCAGGGACTGTGACGCGCGCTTCGACCGGCACGCGAGCGCCGTCCGCTGCGGTCCTCGCGGTTTCGATGAACGATTCTCTGTCGGTGCTGAACCGAATCTCACTCATAGTGCAGTTGCTCCCGGACGAGAGGCTCATGCCTCCCGGTATGGTTGTGTAGACCAACCACGGGTTCGGACAAAAACCTTCGGTACCTCGCCCCTTTACCCGAAATACTGTCGAATTGTCGACCGCTTGTGGTTGCACGCTGGACGAATAGCCGATGTCACTTCAAAGGCTGGATTATTCCCCATCGCCGACTATTCCGGCGGGGGTTGAGACGAGTATCGAACGCTTGCCCAGCCCCGACAGCCGACCGTCCAGCAGCGGTTCCCACTCCGGACGCCTGACCGGGGACTCCCGGGCCGATAGCGAACACAGCAATAATGACTACAATAATCGACGGCAACGAAATCGGCGACCAGATCACAGCGGGCGTCGCGGCGTGCACGGACACACTCGTCAGCGAGGGTGTCACACCAGGGCTGGCGACGGTGTTGATGAGCGACGACGGCGCGAGTGAAACGTACGTCTCGATGAAACAACAGGCCTGTGAGGAGATCGGAATCGAGGGATTCCATTACGAAATTAGCGCGGACGAACCGGCTGAGACGCTGTTTTCGGCCATCGACGAACTGAACGCGGACCCGGCCGTCCACGGCATCCTCGTCCAGATGCCGGTCCCCGACCACGTTCCCAAGCGCGACGTCTTGGAGCGGATCGATCCAATGAAAGACGTCGACGGGTTCCATCCCGAAAACGTCGGCCGGCTCGTCGCCGGCAATGCTCGATATAAGCCCTGTACGCCCCACGGAATACAGAAGATACTGGCCGAAACTGGTGTGGAGACGGAGGGGAAAGACGCTGTTGTCGTCGGTCGCTCGGACATCGTCGGCAAGCCGATGGCGAACCTGCTCATTCAGTACGGCCCGGGCGGAAACGCGACAACGACCGTGTGCCACTCCCGAACTGACGACCTGGCCGAAAAGACTCGCAACGCGGACATCGTGATCGCCGCCGCCGGGGTTCCGGAAATGATAGACGGATCGATGCTCTCGGAGGGCACCACAGTCATCGACGTGGGTATCAATCGGGTCGATGCTGACACGGACAAGGGGTACGAACTCGTCGGGGACGTGGACTTCGAGAGCGCGAAAGCGAAGGCAGACGCCATCACGCCGGTCCCGGGCGGCGTCGGCCCGCTCACCATCGCGATGCTGATGTACAACACCGTGAAAGCCGCCAGCCTGCAGTCCGGCGTCGATATTTCACTCCCGTAGGATGGGCGCGCTGGCAGTCCGCCGGGCTACCTGCGTGGATTGCTACACGGTTTCGACTTCGCCACATTCCGGGCACGTAATCAGGAGTTCACCGGCCGGGTTCTGCCCCCCTTCGATGACGTTGTGGCCGCTAGCACACTGTTCGTGCATATACACCTCGTGGCTGTCGTGCTCACGCAGCCAGATGTGGCCCTCCTCCGGTGGGGAGACGATGCCGTGACAGAAGTAGCACTCGCCGTTCATACAGACTCGATGACAAGCCAGTCTCAAATAGCTACCTCTCAGTGTGGGATGCTGCTCGTTTTCAATTCTACAGCGTCAGCGAGATCACAACATATAGCGGAAAAGACAACTATTGTTTCAAAACTAAGATGGTTCAGCCCAACCATCCGATATGGACTACTGTTACACGGGCGACACACACGAGAAACTGTTCGAGGCATACCAGGCCGACGAAGAGCCGTTTCCCACACAGACACAGATGGAGTTTCCGCGGCGGGAACACCGACGGCCGGAAGTCGACATCCTCAAGCGACTGTTCTTCCCGACCTGCTGGAACGCCGCTGAACTGGTCCGGGACGAACTCGCCGTGCTGGACCGTCTCGACACCCTTGGTGGCCTCTTCTTTGCCGGTATCAGACCGTACGCCGGATCTGACCCCGCCGAGACAGTCGACGCCGTCATCGATCAGCTCCCAGCGGTTCGCGCGCGACTCAAAAAAGACGTCGAGGCCGCGTTCAAAGGCGATCCGGCGGCGAAGACGTACATGGAGATAATCCGGTCCTATCCGGGCTTCATGGCGATACTCGTACAGCGGGTCGCACACACACTCTACGAGGCCGGGGCATCCGAGTACGCTCGCGAACTCACCGAATACGCCAAGACTGAGACCGGTATCGACATCCACCCCGGCGCTGAAATCGGCGACTACTTCTTCATCGACCACGGAACCGGTGTCGTCATCGGTGAAACCACGACCGTCGGCGAGTGGGTACGCCTCTATCAGGACGTAACGCTCGGCGCGCTCCACTTCGAGGCCGACGAGAGCGACGAACACAGACTGAAAAAGGGGTACAAACGACACCCCGACATCGGCGACCATGTCGTCATCGGCGCGGGCACGAAAGTTCTGGGCGCTATCACCGTCGGCGACCACGTCAGCATCGGGGCGAACTCCTGGGTCACCGACGACGTTCCGGACGAGACGAAAGTGTACGTCACTGACCACCCGACACAGGAACGGAAACGAACCAAATAACACTGCGACGGTACCGCACGGTTTCTGAAACCGCAAAACTACACTACTCGTCGGACAAACGGGCCTGACTGGTGTCACCGGCCCGGAAATCGCTCACACTGCTGTTGTCAGTTCAGCCGCCAGAAGTATTTCGGCTCTTATAGGTTAAGATAACAACTGTACCAGCATTAGTTTCTGTTTCAATCTCTACCGCCGTGGTCCTCTAGTCGTCACCGGGAACGAACTCGGCGACGCCGCTCAGATTTCGTGACCAGACGCCCTCATTTAGGTCGAGTCCGTCGTTCCACTTCCCGACGACGGTCGAAACCGCGAGGTCGCCGGTGACGTTGTTCATCGTTGCAATCCGCCCGAGGATCGGGTCGACGCCAGCGACGAACCCGACGACCTCCAGTGGGAGGCCGACCTGTGTGAGAATCACGGTGAGCATGACGATGCCCGCTCCCGGAACGCCGGCGGTTCCGATGCTGATGAGGACGGCCACTATCAAGACGAAGACCTGTTCAGTGAGCACCAGTGGCTGTCCGACGACGTTCGCGGCGAACATCACGGTGACTGCCTGCCGGATGGCGGCCCCGTCCATGTTCGCCGTCGCACCGACTGGGAGGGTGAACGAATACACCCGCTCGGCGATCTGCAGGTCTTCGTCCGCATTGCGCATCGTGACAGGGAGCGTTCCGCTCGAGGACCGAGTCGCGAACGCGGTCACCATCGCGTCTTTCGCCCCGCTGAGGAACGCAATCGGCGACACGTCGGCAACCACGCCCATCAAGAGAACGAGATAGGTGAAGCCGATGTGAATGACGATTGCGATAGTGACTGCCAACACGAGTTCGCCCAGTGAGGAGAACAGGCCGATCCCTTCAGTGCCGATTCCGGACGCCATCAGCGCGAACACGCCGAGCACACCGAATTCGAGGACTCCCCGAACGATGACAAACATCGCTTCAGCACCAACCTCAAACGCTTCGAACACCGAATCAACGCTATCCGCGAGCGCGTCTTGCTGGGAGCGGACGTACGTCAGCGCGATTCCGAATACGATGACGAAGAAAACCGTCGCCAGCAGATTCCCCTCCGCGAGCGCCGCGACCGGATTGTTCGGCACGATTCCGAGAACGACATCCAGCAACGACGGCGGTGCTTTCGATTGCGCTTCACCGCCGCCGAATTCGAGGCCACGGCCCGGCTGAAGCACGTTCGCAACCGCAAGGCCAATGATGCCTGCGAGGGTCGTCGTCAGGGTGTAGAGCCCGACTGTCGCACCGCCGATCCTCCCAAGCTTCGCGGGGGAGAGCTGTCGAATCCCGGTCAGCAGTGTGAAGACGATGATCGGGATGACCAGCATATTGAGCAGCCGAAGGAAGAGGTCGCCCACTGGTCTGACCACGGCCATCTGCTCCCCGAACGCGATACCGGCACCTGCACCCAGTATGAAGGCGACGAAGATACGCCAGATGAGTGGGATAGATCGATACCGGCTCCATAGCGTGTGAATGGGTTGTAGCATAGTATACAGCAACGGGTAGTCTTATAAAAACCCGTCAGCCCCGCCAGTATGTGCACGCGGCTATGATGCGGGCTTCGCTTACAAGATCCCGTTTGCAGACGGATTTGTCGGTACATAACAAGTCCTGTCGCCGATCCACTGAAAAGATAACAAAATAGCGGCTGTAGTCCGCTTGTTTTCAGAAACCCGAGGCCGCTGTCACTCCTGCCTGACGGTCATTATTGCCGTTTCCAGCTTCGCTGTTTATTTTCTCGAACCCATCAGGGTGGTCCACTCAATGACTGTCTTCGGACTCTGTTCAAGCAGTGACGGCCTGCGACCCCTGACTCCATTCAGTCCGCCGGGGGGCTGGTTTTCGGTTCGACGACCCGACGCAGTTCCGCTCGCAACGTTGCCCACTTCGCTGCGATGAATCCCATGAGGATGCATGCGAACCCACCAACGGTCGCGAGTGTGACCTGCTGGTCAAGCACGAGCCAGCCGGCGAGCGCGGCGAACAGCGGAATCACGTACTCGATGAAGCTCATCTCGATAGGACCCAGCTGGTCAAGTAGCCGGAAGTACAGCAGGAAACCGCCGATACCGGCGACGACGGCCAAATACAGTAGCGCCGCAAACGCGGACAGCGTCCACGATGCGTCTGCAAACGACTGTCCGGGGAGCGCGAGCACGGTGACATGGAGGACAACGGCCCCGATAGCCATCAACCACGCCTGTGTGGCCAGAAACGACATCGACGGACTGGTGTCGTGCGTGACGACGGCCGGGATAGCAAACGCCAGCGCCGACGCGAACACGAGCGCGATCCCGATAGTGCTGCTGAGGAGATTCGCCGGGTCGGGGTCAGCGATGACGATGACGCCGACGAACCCGAGTACTACGCCGACACCGGTATTCGCGGTGAACGTGTCATCGCTGGACGCGAGCTTCGTCAGCGCGGGCGTCACGACGGGGACGAGACCGAGCAGGACGGCGGCGACAGCCCCGGTGACGTACTGCTGCCCGGTGAACAAGAATACGTGGTGGACTCCGATCATAAGCGCACCGCCGACGACGACGTACACGTAGTCATCGCGCGTTTGCGGTCGTTCTAGCGACCCTGTAACGGCTAACGCGGCGAACAGGAGGACGGAGGCGATGTCGAAGCGGGCGGCGGCGAACGGTACCGGCGGCAGGTCGGCGAGGCCGACGTCTGTCGCCATGAAGGCAGTACCCCAGATTGCAGCCAGGAGGAGAAAGCAACCGGTCGTTCGATAGCGACTCATTCAGTTGTCGGTCACCTCCCGACGGTAAAAGGGCCGTCGAAGCCCGTTGCAAATTGCTAGATGTTGCCACTGCGCCAGCGAACACTTGACGCAGAGCTGACGGCTACATCGGATCTGCCTGGATAATACCGGCCGGAGTCAGTACGTTACTTCGACAGTGGGCCAACTCTCACACCGAACGCTACGTCTCTTTGAGGACGGGTGTCTGGATATACTCTCTACTATCTGAACAAGGAAAAGATAGTTTTGCAAGCATATATTGTAAATACACTGGAACAAAGCACTCATTTGGAAATATACACCCTCATTTGGAGATTACGAGGCTAAATTCTCGGGATGAGGTTTTGAACCTCTCGTATGTCCGCACTCTCTACGATTGTATCCGCTTCGTCGATTGCTGTCTCGGGAATGCGTTCGTCCGGGTCGAACAACACCGCGGTATCTGCCTCGACGAACGCCTCCGTATCAGTGTGTGAATCGCCGATATAGGTGATTGACGAAGGGTTCTGCTTGATTCGGATCTCTCTCAGTAGTTCTCCTTTCTGGTCGGGCCCGACACCGACATCGATACCCGAAATCCGGCCATCTTCGAACCGAAGCCAGTTTCCGCGAACGAACGCTGGCTCGTACTGCTCGAACTGCGTCGCGAGGTTTGCAACGCCGGCGCTGAGAATGCCGAATCGGATATCCGTATGCTGGAGGTGCTCGAGGAGGTCGACGGCACCCGCTTTCGGCTTGACGGCCCGGGTCGCACGGGTGATATCTGCTCTGGTGATATCGTTCGCACGCCACACGTCGACCGCGCCTCGACACCACTCCGCGAACGTAATCTGACCGGCCTCGAACCGCTCCATCAGTGTATCGGCCGCGGGTGTCGTTCCGTAGAGTGTGTGCAACAGCTCGAACCCACCCCGCTGTCGAGTGAGTGTCCCATCGAGGTCGAACACTACTAGATGCGACATACTACCGTTCCGCGATAACTTCTATCTCGACGTCGATGTCCACTGGTAGTTTAACTACCTCCACAGCGCTGCGAGCGGGATAGGGGGGTGACATGAGCTCACCGTACACTTCGTTCACCTCGTCGTAGTACCGCATATCCTTCACGAAAACCGTCGCTTTCACCACATCGTCGAGTGAAGCGTCACCGGCATCCAGAACAGCCGCTACGTTCCGGAGTGTGCGCCGAGTCTGTTCGGCGGGCGTGCCCTGGATTACCTCGCCGGTATCCGGGTCGACCGGTCCCTGACCGGAAACGTAAATGCGGTCACCGCTAGCGATTCCTTGTGAGTACGGGCCGATACTATCGGGGGCGTCGTCAGTTGTTAGTTCTTCCATGGGTCGTGAGTCAATTGGTTGTCGGCTGGTCGTCTGCGTCGTAGACTTCGTTGATGAACGATGTCGGCAGGCTCGTCGTCAATCCGCCGTCGAGCACCAGATTCTCACCGGTAACGAAACTCGACAGGTCGGAGGCAAGGAACAGGGTCGTATCTGCGACTTCCCGCGGTGTGCCGAACCGACCGAGTGGGTACTGGTCGAGCCAGCGCTCCCGTGCGCTCGTCTCACCGGTCCGTTCCTCCGTGTTTTCCATCTCTGCCCGCCTGTTCGCTGTTTCGATGGTCGCCGCCGAAATAACGTTCGAGCGGATTCCGTGCTGACCGTAGTGGGCGGCAATGTTCCGGGAGAGGGCCAGCAGTCCACTTTTCGCCTCGGAGTAGCCGGAGAGCCCGATACCGAACAGGCCGTTGACTGAGCCCATATGGATTATCGACCCACCGCCAGCGGCGACCATCGCTGGCAGTACCTCTTTGCTCAGGAGGAACTGGCTTTTCAGGTTCAGGTCGACCATCGATTCGAAGGTCTCCTCGTCACACCGGTGCAACAGATTGGCGGACTCGTCTGCGCCGCCAGCGTTGTTCACGAGCACCCGAATGTCCCCGAACTCCTCGATGGTCGTGTCGACGAGGTCCTGTACCGCCGCCCGGTCTGTGACGTCACATTCGACCGGAACAACGCGGCCATCGTGTGTGTCGGTCAACTCCGTCGCAACCGCTTTGACGTCCTCGTAAGTGCGCGAGCAGACGACGACGTCGCCACCCGCTTCGGCGAACCGGGCCGCGATCTCGCGCCCGATACCTCGCGACGCTCCAGTCACAATGGCTGGCCGGTCCGCTAATGATAACTCTACCATGACACCGACACCCACGTAAGCTGCCCTCTTGAAAGTTGCTCTCCGCCGCTCATGTGATTCGATACTCCTCGACGGTGTCCACGTCGATACTGATGCCCAGACCGGGTCCCTCCGGGGCGGGGAGGCAGCCGTCGCTGATTTCGAACGGAGCCTCGATGACGTCTGCCTCCCAGCCGTAGTACGTCGAATCCGGGGGCAACGAAAAGCCCGGGATGCCGGTGAACGCGTGGAGGATCGCCGCGGTTCGAATCCCCAGATCGAACGCACAGTGGTGCGTAAAGGGAACACCGGCGTCTTCGAGGATGGCGGCCTGCTGTCGAATACCACTGATGCCGCCGGCCGGAGTCAGGTCGATAACGCCGACGTCCATCGCGCCGGCTTCGACGAGCGATTGCAGATTATGCGAGATGTACGTATCCTCATTCGGCGCGATAGGCTGGCGGAGTCGTTGCCGGAGTCGGGCAAGCGACCTGTGTGAGTCGACTCGAATCGGCTGCTCCATGTACTGCAGGTAGATTCCAGCGTCTTCGAGCATCGCGCCGACCCGAACTGCTTGGTCGAGCGTCCAGCCCTGGTTCGGGTCGAGCCGGAACTCTAGCTGGCCGTCGACTTCATCGTGCATCGCTTTGATTCGCTCGACGTCCTGTCGCCAGTCCCGACCCGCCTTCGTTTTGAGGACAGTGAAGCCGGCTTCGAGCGCTTCTCGGGCCTTGATACGGGACTCCTCGGGCGAGAGGATACCAAGACAGAACGCAACGGGGACAGCTGTCGGTGCAGTACTGTTGCCATCGACGGTTTGCCGGTGTTGCTGAGTGCCCTGTGTCGGTGCCGTCCACCCGCCGAGAAGTTCGTATACCGGTCTGTCGAGGGCTTTGCCGACGATGTCCCAGCAGGCTGTTTCGACCGCCGCAAAGAACATATCTACGTTCGTGTACTCGACGAACACCTGTCGTCGGAGCCGCTCGATTTCGAACGGCGACTGGCCCTCGATCATCGGGCCAACGCCGTCTTCGATAATGGATTCAGTGGCCGCCGGTGACAGGAAGACGCGCATCTCTCCCCAACCGCTAATCCCCTCATCTGTGTCGACACGGACGAGCACGCGTTCCATCGAGTGTAGTTTCCCGTGATTTGTCACGTACGGCCCGATACCGAGATGTTCATCCAAGTCGGCCAACGGTACATCTACAGTGACCGCTGACACGCCGGTTATCTCCATGCATCCCTGTCGTTCGGGAACCGATATCAAAGTACCGCTTGCCCCTATCCGCGCACCGCGTCGACGGCGGTTCCGACCCACTCCAGTGACTGCTCCGGAAGCAGTCCGTAATTATAGAACGAGAGCCGCGGCACTCCCTTCGAGTTGAGGGTCTGTACGATATCGACAACGGTCGCCTCGTCGTGGATGGCTGGATGGCCCGGCAGGAGCCCGACGTGGAGTGGCACGTCATCGACAACTGTCTCGACGGCGTCGTATGCCTCTATGACCGCTTCGCTCGTCGACTCGTAAGCCGGAAGGCAGTAGTAATCGACATGGTTCGAGAGTGCCTGCAGGTCGGCCCCGACGACCCACTCGCGGCCGGGCTCCGGTGCGCCGACGTAGTAGCCAAGCGGCGTCGTTCCAGCGGCGTCAGCCAGTCTGGCGTACAGTGACGACAGCGTCCGTTCGCGGACATCGACGTATGCGGCGACGGTCTCGTGCTCCGCGAGCCAGCCTTCCGGCGAACGATCGTGTGCCACGTCCCCGGCGACGATATCGTCCAGCGCGCCGGCGACAGTCGCGCGTACCCGTTCAGTATCGACGCCCGCGGCCTTCGCATTCTCGCGACAGTGCGGGCAGAAGCACAGCCCAAGCAAGAATTCGCCGAGTGTGCCCAACTGCGCGTGGATCTTCTGATGATGCCATCCAAAGCCCGTTCCGTAGAAGTAATCGAACGTTTCCAGTTCGATCCGAGCGAACTCATCGCGGGACGCCAGATCCGAAACCAGCGCCGAGAGATACGTCTGGACCGCGGGCTGGGAGGGACACAGGCCGAAGATCAGGTCGTCACCGTGTGCCGATTCCAGCGTGTATTCGGGGTTGGCCATCCCGAGCCGGGAGTTGTGACAGCCGACTGTCCAAGAATTGAGTGAAAGCTCCGACAGGTCGGCGGCGATGTCGGCGACCCAGTCGCTGTCCATCTTCTCGTACGGAACTGGTTCGAGGTCGCCGTACTCCGGACCAGGCTCGAAATACGAACTCGCGCGGGCAAACAGCGTCCGTCGCTCCGGACTGTGCGGCGTGAACGCCTGCACAGTGTGATAGTTCGTCGCGAGGTTCAGCTCGTCGATGCCGATGTCACGCAGTCGCCGTTCCACCTCCGCTGGCCCTTCGTCCAGAAGGTCCCACGGGTACGCCCACATCGCGAATTCCATACGCGACCAACTATCGCGGCGATAATAAAAGTAGAGGCAGCTACTCTTTGACCGCGCCAGCCGTCATCCCTGCGACGATATACTCCTCCAAGAAGGCGAACAAAATCAAGAGTGGGATAATGCCGATAACAGACACAGTGAGCATCATCCGCCAGTCGGTCTGCAGCGCGCCGACCATCGAGAAGACCCCGCGCGGGATGTTGTACTTCGCACTGTCAGTGAGGAAGGTGAGCACGAACAGCAGCCGGTTCCAGGCGTAGAGGAAGGTGTAGGTGACACTGGCGACCAGCGCTGGCTTCGTGAGCGGGAGTACAATCTTCGTGAGGATTTGCAGTTGGCTCGCCCCGTCGATACGCGCAGATTCTTCGAGCGCGACGGGTATCGTCTTGAAATACCCGTACAGCATCCAGACGTTGAACGGGAGCGTGAACGCCGCCGCCGGGACGATCACAGCGAGATAGGTGTTGAACAGCCCCATCTGGGTGATAACGTCGAAGAGGCCGACGATCAACACGACCGGTGCGAACATCTGGACGACCAGCACGGAGAGGAGGAAGGTCCGTTTCCCCACGAAGTCGTTCCGAGCACACGAGTACGCGGCCGGTATCGCTAACAG
The DNA here is from genome assembly GCF_008728975.1 of Haloarcula sp. CBA1131. Taxonomy (NCBI): domain Archaea; kingdom Methanobacteriati; phylum Methanobacteriota; class Halobacteria; order Halobacteriales; family Haloarculaceae; genus Haloarcula; species Haloarcula sp. CBA1131. Next base: position 54,377 of record NZ_RPCY01000002.1, on the reverse strand, counting down.
GAGCGTCAACACGACCGTCCCAACTGAGATGATGAAGCTGTTCCCGACCCAGAGCAACACGTCGGTCTGTGTCCAGACCTGCAGATACGCCTGTATGCTGGGGTCGCTGGGGACCAGCGTCGCTGGCGCAGCGAATATCTCTGATTCCGGCTTGAGCGTGCTCGAGAACATCGCGTAGAACGGCAACATCATGAGCCCGAGCAGTCCGATCAGCACGCCGTAGAGCCGGACTTTGCGGAGATTGCTCCGGTCGTGGCCTGCCATCGTCATAGCTCGTCACCCCCTCGCGTGTAGATGCGCAGGTAGATGATAGCGAAGACAAACAGGAACAGGAACCCGATGACACTGTAGGCGGCTCCGCGTCCGAGGTTCCCGTTCTGGAGCCCCACCTGATAGATGTGGATGACGAGCGTCGCCGTCGAACTGATCGGGCCGCCGCCGGTCATCGTCCAGATGACGTCGAAACTGACGAACGTCCATATCGTCGACAGTAGCGTGGCAATCAGGACGACGCTCTTCAGCTGTGGGAGCGTGATGTACCGGAACTGATGCCACTTCTCGGCACCGTCGATGGCGGCTGCTTCGTACAGTTCCTGGGGTATCGACTGCAGGCCCGCGAGGAAGATAATCGCCATGAACGGTGTTCCGATCCAGATATCGGCTACGACGACGCCGAGCCACGCGATACTCGGGTTTCCGAGGATACCGATTCCCTGCTCGATGATGCCGAGTTTCAGCAGGATCGCGTTGAGATAGCCGAACTGCGGGTGCTCTATCCATCGGAACACTACAGCGGAGATAGCGTATGGAATCCCCCACGGAATGAGAAACGCCGTGCGGAAGAACTTCCGACCGCGGATGTCTCCCTTGAGGTGAACGGCTATCAGCAGTCCAAGCAGTGTCTTGCCCGCGACGCCAACGACGACCCAGCGACCGGTCTGCCAGAGCAGGCGGTAGAAGATGTCGCTGTTGAATATCTCGACGTAGTGCTGGAGCCCGACGAACGTCTCGATGTTCGAGTCGGCGGGTGACTGGTACAGTGACAGCCGAAACGTCTCGATAATCGGGTACCCGACGACGGCCAGCAGGAACACCGCTGCGGGGGCGATGAGAAGGTACGCCCGGCTGTTGCGCTGGACGTACGCCAATCCTCGTTCGAGACGTGAGTCGTCGGACGTCTCGGTGTATTCCTCTGCCAGACTCATCCCTGTCTGTCACTCCATGGCATCTTCGAGATCACTCTGGGCATCGTTGAGCGCTTTCTGCGGTGACTTCCGGTCCGCCAGTGCCTCCTGAATGGCCTGGACCATCCGGTCGTTGAATTCGCTGAAGTTGCTGAGCTTCGGCCGGGCACGAGCGTACTGTCCCGCCTCGACGAACGGCCCCCAGTTCTCCGAATCCGAGAAGTACGAGCGCTCACCGACGGCTTCGACGACGGGGAGGAACCCTTTCTGCTTCGAGTACTGGAACCGCCGCTCCTCGTCGAAGTAGAACCGGATCAGGTCCCGGGCGAGGTCCTTGTGCTCGCTCTGACTCAGGACGGCGAGCGTGTCGATAGTGAACAGGCTGTACCGGCCCTCAGGGCCACGCGGCACCTGTACGATGCCGTAGTCGAAGTCGACCTCGCCGTTTTCTTTTGCGGTGGTGATGTTGAGTCCCGTGTAGACGTGCCCGATAACCATCCCGAGGTCACCGTTCTCGAACAGCTGTCGGATGTCCTGCCGAGTCGAGGAGAGCGGTGACGACTGTGTGACGTTGTGTTCGAGGTGGAGGTCGGTGTACAACGAGAGGGCCTCGACAGCGCCGCTGGAGTTCACGACCGGCAGTCCCTCGTCGTCGACGAGGTCCGCGCCGTGTGACCAGTGGTAGTGGTAGTACTGCGACCCGGTCTCGATTGCGTCGGCCCCTGCAAGTCCCAGCGCTGGTACGCTCGCATCACTGTCACGGATCTGCGTTGCGGCATCCAGCATATCCTGCCACGAATCGAGCGACGGGTCTTCGGGGTCGAGCCCAGCCGTCTCGAAGACGTCTTTGTTGTAGTACAGGCACTTGTTCGAGGCGGCCCACGGCACGCCGTAGTGAGAGCCGTTGTACATCGTTCCTTCGGCCACGCCGTCGTAGAACTGCTCACCGAACTCCCCGTCCATCATGTCGTCGAGCGGTTCGAGCGCGTCCTTGCCTACGAGCTGTGGGATCCAGCGTGCCGGCCACCGACTGACGTCGGGCGCCTCGCCGCCGTCGACACGGTTGTTCACGGTCTGGCGTGCGTTGTCCCACGTCACGCTGGTGAACTCTACGTCGACGTCGTGTTCGTCCTCGAAGGCCGCGTTGTTCTCCTCGAAGAACTGCTTGATGTTGTCTCCAACGCCCATCGTGAGGAACTGCACGCTCTGCGTACTGCCGTCGCCCCCGTCACCGCCGCTCCCACTGTCGCCGTCACCACCGTCACTACCGCTCCCACCGTCGCCGCTACACCCGGCGATGGCGATGGCACCGCCTGCGCCGAGTGCTTGGAGAAGCTGTCGGCGGTCGATACTGTCCTCGACAGACCTGTCGTTGTTATCGGGCTGCATCATTAATGTCACCTACTTCCATGTACATAATTCTTTGTGTTCTGTGGCTCATTGGTCAGGAATTGCTCTCGTGAATCGCGGTCATGAGGGCCGCGAGTTCGTCGCCGATGACCGAGCGGATTCGTTCGCCTGTCTCGGCAGTCGCCTGCTTCGGCGTTCCGATGGCACCGGACGTGGAATACTCGTCGAAGGAACGATAAACGGCGACGTTGCCCCCGTCGAGCAGGTCCTGTCCACCCCATCTGTAGTGTTCGTCCATCGGTTCCCCGTCGCGGACCTCCGGGTCGCCCACGAGGTCCGGTCGGAGCGCAAGCATGAGGGACGTCTCGAACTCGCCGCCGTGGGCCATCCCCCCGTCTCCGTCGTTCGGAGTTCCTCGATTCGATCCGACGCCAGGTGGAAGTACGTCGTTCCGAGTACTTCCGCATCGGTGTCGACGCCCACTGTACTCACGACGGCGTCGATGAGCGAACTGTTCCCGCCGTGGCCATTGACGAACAGCACCGCGTCGAATCCGTTCTGGATGCCAGCGTGTGCGATATCCTCAAGCGTTGCTCGTAAGTGTGCGAATTCGAGCGACAGGGTCCCACCGAACGACAGATGGTGTGGCGAGAACCCGCTCCAGATCGGCGGCGTCACGACGACAGGCACGTCGTCCAGACGCTCGACAGCAGTGTCGACCATCGCCTCGACCAGGAGTGTGTCGGTGACGACCGGGAGGTGGTTCCCGTGCTGTTCGACGCTTCCGACGGGAATAACGAGAACAGAGCCCGGCTGTTCGCCGACACCTCGGATCTGACTCGCCGTCATTCCAGCCCACTCGCTCTCTTTCCGACCGATAGTATCGTACAACATATTACGCTGATTCTGTCCGCTGTAGCTGGTTCAGTTCCACTCGCTCGCCGTCGGGACCGAACAGATGCATATCCTCCGTATGAAATCCTAACGCGATTTCGTCGCCCCGTTCCGGGCGGTACTCGCTATCGACTCGGGCCACGACTTCTTTCGACCCGTCTGCTGTCTCCAGATAGAGGAAATTGTCCGAACCCATGGGTTCTACGACGTCCACGACCGTATCGATGTACGACCCGGCGTCCTCGGCGACGAAATCCTCCGGACGGACGCCTAGCGTGTACTCTCCATCCGGAATATCGACGTTGAGCGTAAACTCCACACCTGCTGAGTGGACCGTCGTACGTCCACCGCTATTTGTCACGCTCACCTCGAAGAAGTTCATCGACGGCGACCCGATGAATCCCGCGACAAATTTGTTGTTGGGCTCGTCGTAACAGCGTTCCGGCGGTGCGACCTGCTGGAGTTCACCCTGATTGAGAATCACGATCCGGTCGGCCATCGTCATCGCTTCCGTCTGATCGTGTGTGACGTAAATTGTCGTCACGTCAAGCTCTTCCTGAATCCGCTGGATCTCCGTACGCATCTGGGTCCGAAGCTTCGCATCGAGATTCGACAGCGGCTCGTCCATCAGAAACACCTCTGGGTCGCGGACGATAGCCCGCCCAAGCGCGACGCGCTGTTGCTGGCCACCCGAGAGTTGCTTCGGTAGGTCGTCCATGAGATCCGAAATCTCCAGTAGCTCGGCGGCCTCGGCCACGCGTTGCTCGATCTGATCGTCGTACTCGCCTGACAGCCGAAGCCCGAAGGACATGTTATCGCGTACGGTCATGTGCGGGTACAGCGCGTAACTCTGGAACACCATCGCAATGTTCCGGTCCTGTGGACGAACGTCGTTGACTACGTCCCCGCCGATAGCAATCTCACCGTCGGTGACTGTTTCGAGGCCGGCGATCATCCGAAGTGTGGTCGACTTGCCACACCCGGATGGTCCGACAACGACGACAAACTCTCCATCCTCGACGGCCAGAGATAGGTCCTCAACCGCAAGGACGTTGTCGTCGTATACCTTGCTGACGTTTGATAGTGTAACTTCGCTCATACCGAGTAGAAGAAGCATCGCAATCATCATTAATAAATGTTGGTAGTACCGGCACAGTCAGGCAGACCGATCACATCGAAACCGGCAGCGCCTTGCGGAGCAACGCCCGGTATGACTGCGTAGCCGGCGGTTCTGAACCGAGGCCCAAACGTCACACCCGTACGTACGACCTCATTCCGTGATACAGAAGACGGAGCAGAGAACTACTACTTCGCGGAAAATGGGATCTCAGAGCGGTTCCAATTCCTTTCAACCAGATTGAAAGCCACTTGTTGCGCTCGTGTGGAACAGACGAATGTCACAAAGCGACGTTAGAGTAACTGTAACTGCTGAATTAGGGACTGGATCTTACGTCCCACATGCTCGTGTGGTATGTTGTCACCCTTCGCGAGTGACAAGGCCGAGGAAAATAACATCCGTACTCATGTTAGAATAGACAACATCGGTGGATAGTACCACTTTCCAACGTGATTGGAAACATTTTGGCTCTCGGCGGAATCTATTTCACTCTGCAAAAAAAAAAGCGCATCCATGGCCTCGCAAAACAACAAAACGATCAGTGCGGTTGAGACAACGCTGGATATTCTCGCCGCGCTCGAAAAACGTGAACCGGTCGGTCTTTCCGATCTCGCGTCTCATCTGGATATACCCACAAGCACTGTGTTTATTCACCTCAACACACTCGTCCAGCGTGACTACGTCGTCAAGGAATCCGGGCAGTATCGCCGGTCTTTCCGCTTTCTGGAGCTGGGGGGCAGCGTTCGGCAGAGACTAGACATCGGTCGACTGCTTCGCAATAAAGTTGAGGAACTCAGCAGAGAGACCGGTGAGATTGCTGGTGCCGGCATCGAAGAGAACGGCCAGCGGGTCATCCTCTACAGGAGTTCAGGCGGAAAGGCTGCGGGCGACGAAATCCCTATCGGGAATCACACCGAGATGCACTGGACATCGCTGGGCAAAGTTATTCTGGCGCATCTTCCGGTCGAAAAACGAAACGAAATCGTTGCCGACCATGGACTTCCGAAAGGGACTGATAACACGCTGTCATCCCGGTCCGATCTCGAAGCGGCCCTCAAGCGAGTCCGTGACCAGGGCTACGCGATAGACGACGAGGAGCATCTCAGGGGCGTTCGCGGTGTCGCCGTGCCGATATTCAACGACGAACAGGAGGTCATGGTCTCCCTCGGTATCACTGGGCCCAGAGATAGATTCACCTCTAGGTATATGGCAAATCTGTTAGAGATACTTCGATATACGAAAAACGAAATCGAAGTTCGAAGTCAGTACTACGAATACAGTACTATAGACGGATAGACGGGTGGCCGACGTTGAAAGACGTCGACCGCCCGGAGCCGGACCCGGATGGCGTCGTCGCTCAGGTCAATTCCTGCGGAGTCTGCCGGAGCGACTGGCAGGGCTGGGTCGGTAACTGGGACTGGTTCGACTACATATACAGACCACTGCCGCCCGCATCGCTCCCGTTACTCTCGAACTGGGCGGGAAGTCGCCGCTCGTTGTCTTTCCCGATGCGGACGTGGAAACGGCAGTCGACGCGGCCACGGCAGGCGTCTACTACAGCACCGGTGAGACCTGTGACGCATTGTCGCGGGCCATCGTCCACGAAGACATCCACGACGAGTTCGTCGACCGACTGATGACCCGGGCTGAATCGTTCACGCTTGGTGACCCCGCCTTGACTTGCCCGATGAAACACACTGTTCTGATTTGATAGCCAATCCTGGAGGCTCAATACAAATACTGAATTACGTATCACCTCTTGCGAGTATAAACATATCCAGCACAGTTCTTCTGAATATGCCCCGAACGAATACTGAGTTCAGACTGGTAGTTTGTATAACCGAAAAGATAGAACGAAAATTGGGAAATACCAGACCATACCTCTATGCTTGTACCTATACTATGGGTGAGTGTCTATATATCCGATTGCTTTCCTGCTTCTGTTTGGGTGTCGTGCCACGGGTTCCACGCTCGTGCTACGCCGCACTCGGCAACCACTCTGTTGTATCATCCGCTTCAGGCCCCATGGTTTCAATACGCTCTGTTATCTCATTCGGAAACAGTGACTCTCAGTCGCCACCGCACCTCACCAAGCAGTTTTTTCGGTGTTGTTCGGGAACTGCTCGCCAGACGCTCGCCACTCGAACTGACTGAGCTTCTCACTTCTATAGTAACAATTGAAACGATGTACACACTGATCGCACTGCCGCCGTGCGATCAGGTGTGCATTGATTTTCAATGGCTACTATAGCTCCGGTGCCGACTACGACAGTACGATGACCGAACGCTCATCCCCGCCAGAATGACACCACAGGCTACTGATTCCGATATTTCGGACACCGCTGCTGAGACACCTGTTCAAACAGCCGACTCGACGTGGTGGCTTGTAGCGGGTGCAAGCCTCATCTCGTTGGGACTGGCTGCCTACGAGATCGTCCCTGCAAGCGTGACACCACTCATTCAGGAGTCACTACAGGTCGGGCCGACAGCCGCCGGCCTCCTGGTCGGGGTCATGTTCGGCACCGCTGTCGTCGTCAGTCTCCCTGTCGGGGCTGTGCTGGACCGGACCGATTCGAGGACCGCGATGGCACTTGCGGTGGGCACGTTAGTCATCGCCGGGACGTGGGGCTGGCTAGCCGGTCGGCGTGGCCAGTACCAATCAATCCTCGCGTCGCGTGCACTGGGAGGAGCTGCGTATGTCATCGTCTGGAACGCCGGCATCGACATGGTGAGCCGGGCCGTCGACGGCTCCAACCGTGCGACAGCAGTCGGCATCTTCACTGCCAGTGGGCCGGTCGGCTTCGCACTCGGACAGGGAACGGGGCCGCTCATCGCCCAGCGGTTCGGCTGGCCGGCTGTCTTTCTGGCATTCATTGGCCCCGCCCTCGCGGGCTTGGCCGTCTTCTGGCCGGCGAGCCGCGGGCACGGCGGGAGCCGCGGCGATGCCCCGTCCCTGCAGGAATTCGGGGCAGTGCTCCGGAGCCGGAACGTCTGGCTCGTCGGTGTCCTCGGCTTCCTCGGCTACGCGCTGTACCTGTTCGTGAATAGCTGGGGCTCGTCGTACCTCACGCAAGGACTGGACTTCTCCCTGGCCGTAAGCGGACTCGTCGTTGCCGTGTTCCCCGCCGTTGGTGTGGTCTCTCGAATCAGCGGCGGGCTCATCTCGGACCGGGTCTTCAACGGCAGACGGCGACCGGTCGTGTTGTCGTCCTTCGGCCTTGCTGCGCCGCTTCTCCTCGGGTTTACGCAGTTTCGCTCGTTGCCACTGCTTGTTGCCGTCCTCCTGCTGATCGGGTTTGCGGTCCAACTGACGCTTGGCCTCTCGTTTACGTATGTTCGAGAGCTCGTTGATCCGCCCGTCGCTGCGACGGCGGTCGCGTTCCAGACCAGTATCGGCCTGGCAGGGGCATTTGTTGCACCGATCGCTGGTGGAGCCGTAGTAAACAGCGTCGGATTTGAGCCAGCGTTTTTATTGGCTGGCACGGTTGCTGTCGCCGGTCTCATCGTCGCCTGGCAGGCCCCAGAACCGGAACGTCAGTAGGGTAGTACGGACGCAGTTCAGACTATGGCGACGGAATGCTGAGCCCAGATTCGCACCGTCTTCGGACAAACTGATTTGATGATGGTCTGTATATTGCGAACGAATGCCAGCCGAATCGTTCACACTCGCGGCCGCGCAGGTAGAGCCAGTCTACCACGACAAGGAGGGAACGCTGGACAAGACATGCCGGTATATCGAGCAGGCGGGACGGGACGGTGCAGACATCGTGGTCTTCCCGGAGACGTACTTCCCGGGGTACCCATACTGGCGAGGTAGCGTCTCTATCTCCAGATGGACCGACCTGATGGTGGACCTCCAGAAGAACAGTCTCCACGTCGACGACGAGGCTATCGAGGTACTCGGTGAGGCAGTCGCGGAGGCGGACCTCACACTCGTGCTGGGCACGAACGAAGTCAGTGACCGGCAGGGAAGCGAGACGCTCTACAATTCGCTGTTTTACTTCGACAGTACGGGGGAGCTGATGGGTCGACACCGGAAACTGATGCCGACCCACGAGGAGCGAGCCATCTGGGGCCGGGGCGACCCATCCAGCCTGGCCACGTATGAGACGGATATCGGTTGGCTCGGCGGTCTCATCTGCTACGAGAACCACATGACGCTCTCGAAAGCGGCGCTGACCGCAATGGGCGAGGAGATACACGCCGCCGTCTGGCCCGGCTTCTGGAAACAACACGGTCATCCAGGGGACAAGACTCGAGCGGAGACGAGCGAGGCCGTGGATACCTGTGATATCTATCCCGCCATGCGGGAGTACGCCTTCGAAACCCAGTCGTTCGTCGCTGCGTGCTCAGCGTACATGAGCGACGCTGTTCCAGACGGTTTCTCTGAGGACGAACTCGGGTTCAACGTCGCCGCGGGCGGGAGTATGCTCATCAACCCGGCGGGGATTGTCAAGGCTGGTCCGCTGGTCGGTGAGGAGGGGCTCCTGACTGCCGAGTTCCAGGACGACGAACGGCGGGCGACAAAGGCGTACTTCGATGCGATGGGTCACTACACCCGCTGGGACGCAGTGAGCCTGTCTATCAACGACGAAACGTTGGCGCCCTCACAGCCGCGAGAACCAAGCAAAAATCCGGTCGCCGGAACCAGTTCACTCTCGGCAGCACAGGCACAAGCGGTCGCCGACGAGTACGACGTTCCTGTCGAGGCTGTCGAAGCTGTCGCCGATAAACTGACCGACTGACCACGATTAGTTATAGTAGCCATTGAAAATCAATGCACACCTGATTGCACGGCGGCAGTGCGATCAGTGTGTACATCGTTTCAATTGTTACTATAGGTACCCTCAAATAAACCACACATGCTACGCGGCTGAGTTACTTATTGTAACTGTCCGGAATCAGCACGACGCCGTGGAAGTCGAAGAGGTCGGAAACAGCCGCCTCGATACGACCGAAGTTCGGCGGTAGCGCGACTGCCGGTAGATAGAAATCGACGTTTGAGAACTCGCTATCCGCGGTGGATTGGTTTTGTGGTTCACTCATGTCAATACAATATACTGGGTACAGCCTTCTAAGCTCATTGTAGGATAATTACGGGTATTTATTACGCACAATTATAAACGATTGTTAATACACATTCCGATAGAGACGTGTGCTACTCGCCGAATTGGCTGGTTCAATGACACATGTCTTCTGAGTTGTTTCTCGTTACTTCGTCGCTTAGACTGCGTCCGGAGACTCGTTCTCATTGGTGAAAACACAGTCTCGCTAACACGATCGGGGCCATTTGGGACGGCAGTCAGCTTTTTATTTTTGCCCTCGTGTGTGCACCTGTGCATGTAAACATTGACGTGGAGACTCCGCGTACATACAGCAGTTCACAGATGATGCCACTCCGTTGTCGAACTGGTATTCGTCTTTGACGCTTCGATTGTAATCTTCGTACCTAAAATGTCAATAACGACGAAAATACACATCGAACACGAACGCCTCGCTCTGGTTCCAACGTTACAGAACCTCGAAGACATAGCGATACGTGTCATCACACAGGGGAATACCGATCCGGGCTCCACCGTGTTTCCGTTCCTCATCGAGTATCGTGACAGAGACCGACTCGAAGAGATGCTCGATGCCGATCCGACAGTCCAGAGCTACGAACTCGTCGACTGGACCGACCAGACCGGCATATACTACATCGAACACACCCCCGAAACGAAACTCATCAGCTCAGTCGTCACGGATGTCAACGGATTTCTCGTCCATACCGAAACGAAGGGCAACGGATGGCTCGTCCGACTCCTCCTCCCCGACCGAGAGGCACTCAACACGATCTGGGAGTATGCCAACGAGAACGACATCTCGCTCGATATCATCGAAATCTACGGAAACACGGACACCGGCGGCGAATCGTCGTACGGCTTGACCGATGAGCAGCGGACCGCGCTGACAACCGCATACGAAAACGGTTATTTCGGAGAACCCAGGGATATCTCCTTGAACGAAGTCGCAGACGAAATCGGATTGTCCTCGACAGCGATGAGCGGCCGTCTCCGGCGGGGTATGCGGAACCTCATTGCAGCAACAATAATCGACAGAAAGGAGTGAGTCCACAGATCCGCCACTGGGAGCGCTCGGAAGGCGTTCCAATCGTTTTACCGATTTAAACCAACTCTCGTGACACCGAACCGCATTTGAAACTGTATTCTGGAGTATGTGCACAAAACTATCAAAAAGAGAGTCATTGGGGCAGATCCTGAACCTATCTAACCGTGGTGTTTACTCGGATCGCCCGCTCGAATCCTTTTGGCGGTAGACCGGTCGCAATGCTGTCGCGTCTTTGTTGTATCCCAACCACACGCTCAACGCTGTTGCGGCGAAGACAAGATACACGGGGAACAAGAGAACAAGTGCGTATCCAGCAAACACCGGTGTCAGGACGTCTAGCCAGTACAGTGTTGCAATCCCGGCGAGTCCACCGACCGCGCTCGCGATAATTCCCAGGCGAAACGCCTGAGCAGCGGCGGGACCGGGCGACAGGTGAATCGTATCCATACGGCGTTTTATATGGCTGGTACCTCATAAGTCGCGCGCGAGATACGCTATCAAGGTCCGGGCTAGCATTGGTGTGGCGACATCCAACTGATTCAGATCCAAACGGCAGGATTCCAGTTCCAGAATACGACTTGCTGTCACTTGAAACAATGTCCGTATAGTAGCCATTGAAAATCAATGCACACCTGATCGCACGGCGGCAGTGCGATCAGTGTGTACATCGTTTCAATTGTTACTATAGCTCGGGCAGCGGATTTGATGCGTCGGTTTCGAGCGGTGGCCTCGCTCGTCGGTGGGACGGACTTATTACCAGCAGCCCGACAAAGAGGTACGTATGAAACTCTCGCTGATCGCCGCTGTTGCGACTAACGGCGTGATCGGTGCCGGCGGCGACATTCCGTGGCAGTATCCCGAGGATCTGATACATTTCAAACAGACGACTATCGGTCATCCGGTGATTATGGGCCGGCGTACCTTTGAGAGCATCCGCCGTGATCTCGACGGCCCACTCCCGGAGCGATTGAACATTGTTCTGACTACGACGCCGCGTCACCTTCCTGACAGTGTCACGGCTGTCACCTCGACGACGGCGGCGTTGACCGAAGCGGCCAACAGCGGCGCATCTACGACGTATGTCATTGGCGGCGCTACTGTGTACGAGCAGTTTCTCCCAAAGGCCGACGAGCTAATCCTCACCGAACTAACGGCAACATTCGACGGCGATACGGTCTTCCCGACCGTCGATTGGTCGTGCTGGTCCGAGACGGAACGAACGACACACAGCGACTTCGACATCGTCAAATACACCCGAGCCAGCAGTGACTCGGACTGATATCTGTCCGAACAGTCACACCAACCGCTCGGTCGTGTTCCGTGCCGGTCGTTTCGTACTACAGCTACCAGTTTCAGCCGAGTAGCGAGATACCAGATACTGTTGAATATTCATGTTCTGGGGCTGTTAAACAACGGTTTTGAGTGTCGAAATTGCCCGCAAAGTCCCTCCCGCATATAAAACCCAGAAGCAAGTAACAATATCCTTTATTAGTATTTCACATCTTCTTTCATAGGCATGACCGGTAACGAGGAACATCCTAACCATCCCAGTGTCGACCAGTCAGATCGGACTGTCCCCCGTAACCTCCGCCAGACTGGTGACCCCAACATCGAGATGTTGGTGTCAACGCGCGTTCGAAAGTCCCCGTTCTTCCACAAGTCGTTCAACGAGGAGGGTGCCTGGCGGGCAACTGTCTACAACCGCCTCTATCACCCGCGCGGTCTCATCGAGCCCGAGGACGGCGGCGTGATGAAGGAGTACGACGCACTGACCAACACTGTCACCCTCTGGGACGTCGCCGTAGAGCGCCAGATTCGGGTCAAAGGGCCCGACGCCGAGGCGCTGACGAACTACGTCGTCACCCGCGACGTGACAGGTATGGACGCCATGGACGGAAAGTACGTCATCCTCTGTAACGAGGACGGCGGCGTCCTGAACGACCCCGTTCTCCTGCGCCCCGAGGAAGACGAGTTCTGGTTCTCCATCTCGGACTCGACGCTGATGCAGTGGCTGCAGGGCGTCAACGTCGACAACGACTTCGACGTCGAAATCGATGAGATCGATGTGGCTCCGATGCAGATCCAGGGCCCGAGGGCGCTCGACGTGATGGTCGACGTCGTCGGCGACAAGGTCAAAGACGTCCCGTACTACGGCCTGATGGACGCCGAAATCAACGGCTGTGATGTGTTGATCAGCCAGACCGGCTTCTCGGGTGAGAAAGGCTTCGAGGTCTACGTCAAAGACGCGATGGAAAACGCCGAACAGGTCTGGGACCCCGTCATGGAGTCCGTCAAAGACCACGACGGTCGCCAGATCGCACCGGGACACCACCGCCGGATCGCCGCCGGTATCATGTCCTGGGGCCAGGACCTCGACCACGAGACCTCGCCGTTCCAGGTCAACCTGGGCTACCACGTTCCCGACGACAAGGAGGCCGACTACATCGGCAAAGAGGTCCTCGAAGAGCAGAAAGACCAGATCGAGAACGGCAACTACCCGTTCGAGCACAAGCTCATCGGCCTGAAGATCGCTGGCGAGCCGATCCGTGACTACGCCCCCGACTTCTGGCTCATCTCCGACCCGGACACGGGCGAAGAGTGTGGCTACCTCACCTCGCCGTGGTGGAACCCGGATCTCGAAACCAACATCGGGATGGGATTCGTCCCGGCCGAGAAGATTCAGGAAGTCACCGACACGCCGCTCAACGACGAGATCTACGACGAGGAACTTGATCTGGAGTTCCAGGTCCATCTCCCCGACGAGTACGCCGACGAGCCCGGTGAGCCGGTGTTCGCGACCGCCGCGAAAGTGCCGTTCAAGGAGTCTGTCAACCCGAGCGCCCGTGAGCAGGCGAAGCTCAACGCCCGGAAAGAGGCCGAAAGCGACGACTAATCCCCACTCCGTCTGTCCCAGCAATTCACACACTCATCTGTCGCCCGACGCCGTTTTTGCTACAGATTGTAGATTCCGGTCTTCACTGACACTGTTGTAGCCCTCCGCCCCCTCTCCTGCAGTTCCGCAGCCGTATAGATGCTGCTCGGAAAATATCAACTCACGTTTCTTGCTGGACTGCGTTGGGGATACTCTGGCCACAGTATGGCTCGCTGGCAGAGACTGCCAGCGAGACGGCCGAAAACAGGTTACTTGGAGCTGGGGTTCCCGAGTCTGGACAATAAGTAGGTGAGTTTCAGGAGTCGAGACGGTTGTGCCGCCACCGCTCCGTGTCGGGCGTCTGATTGAACGTGTAGATGTGAACCCCGCGGATGTTGTACTCGTCGTCCCCGACGTAGGGCGCGAGGCCGTCGATGAGTTCGTCGGGTTCGTAGGTCCCGCGGGAGCCGACCAGTTGCTTGACGAACCCGAGAATGCCCGTCGTCTTCCTGAGGAATTTGATCGAATCACCGACGCCGACCTTTTGAGAGATTTGCATCAGGCGCTGGTAGTTCATCACGCCCGGGATACCGACTTCGACCGGGAGTTCGATACCGCGAGCACGGATGTCTTCGACCCACTCTACCACGGTCTCCGGGTCGTAACAGAGTTGGGTGACGATGTACGTCGCGTACGGCGCTTTCTGTGCCATCGACTCCGCCAGCGTCTCGTCGTCGATGAAGTCGTGGCCCTCGGGGTAGCCTGTGATTCCTACTTCCGCGAATGAGTACTCGGTCTCTGCGAGCGCTTCGAGCAGGTCATGCGCCGACTCGTACTCACCGGCCGGTTCCTCGCGGTCACCTCCTGGGACGAAGATGTCCGTGATGCCTGCCTGCTCAAGTCGCTCTGCAATCGCTTCGAGTTGCTCCTGGTCTTCCACATACCGGGCCGCGATGTGTGGCACGACATCGTACCCCATTTCGGCAGCTTCCTCCGTCTTTTCGACGGTTTTCTCGATGCCGAGTTGTGGTGAGGTCGTGATTGCGATAGTCGCATTGTCGGGGAGGTGGGTAATCTCCTCGTCGAAGCTCTCGAACGGCATCAGTTCGAACCGGGCGCTCGTCAGCAGCGTCCGGACACCCTGACTGTCTGAGACAGCGCGTGTTCCGAGGGCCATGAGTTGCCAGACATAAGGCGCACCCGTACTTTTCTCTGTGGGTGGGGCATCGAACCCATTTATAAGAAATCGCTTCTATCACGCGCTATGAGGCGCACACTGCCGGATCCGACTGGCCACAGTCCCGTAGGAGACAGCGTGGTCCGGTTCGTCCGCGAGCCGGCACAGGACGAGATCTAACAGATTGAGTTCCGCCAGCAGGTCCCGGGTCTGGCCACGGTCGAGACTCAGGCATCGCTGTACCTCGTACACCGTGTCGGAATCGACGACCGCGTCCGCGACGTCTTGCAGCTGGACATCAGCTGGGAGTCCAATCCCGTCGGTGACCAGTTGCTCGTCTGGAAGTTCCCCGACCGAACTCTCGGAACCAACTGACTCGGCCGAAACGGGTTCGGCCACACTGACCTGTCCGCCCCCGGCATCGACTTCACCCTGGCTCGCGCCGTTGTCAGACTGCCCTGATTCGGCCGCTTCTTCTTCCTCGTCGCTGGAGGTGTTGTACGTGTTCGGGACGTGGATGTCCGCTTCTATCATGTATCGTCGGACCGTCTCGGAGGAGACATCCATCTGTATCTGCTCGGCGATCTCCCTGAAGTTGTCACACTCGTCGTACAGTGCTTGCAGGTAGTCGGTGTCCTCGTACGGTGGGACGGAGTCGTTGCGGACGGCGGCGAACGGGCCGTATTCAGAGTTGTTCTCGCGATCAGACTCAGGAGCCGCTGTAGCCGCGCCGTCCGACTGTGGGCTTTCCCGTGAACCGTCACCTCCCTCACTGACAGACTCTGAATCCGAGATATCCGAACCGTCGAGCGCGTCAATGTTACTCTCGACGGCATCGGCCGAACGCGCTACGGTGCCTGTTGCTGAATCGCTATCGACAGCTGGCTCCGGCCCACAGTCGACGCTGGCTGCCTCGTCTGGCGCGCCCATGGCATCAATTGTCAGCTCTACCGTCAGGAGCAAGCCGTCGTCAGTAACCGTCGCCGAGGCATCACCTATCGACAGTGAGGTCCCAGCGGTCGACGGAAGTTCAGTGGCCGACGGTGAGAACGTGACTTCGAGGTCACCACTGTCGGTTAGATTCGCCGTCTCCGGGCTGAGACCTTCGTCAGCGCCGCCGCCGGAACGCAGCGAGACCGGCATCGCCACCGTCACATCGAGGACTGCATCACCGGTGTCGGCCGGCAATGCTTCGACGGTCTCGATGGACCGACCGCGGGATTCGTACGCATCGATGACCTCCGCGAGCGCCGTGAATGCGGTGTGAAGTCCCATGTCATTGAGTGACTATGACACGTTATGCTGTAGAGATAGGTGTGGAATACCGAACCCATTTATAAACTTCCCCAAAACTACGGCTAGCAACACACGTCTGAAACAGTGCCCGCAGGCGGCTCCTCGGATACGTCTCGGTTATCGCGGTGTCGCGATGCCTGCGAGGCGTTCCCCTTTCACGACGACAGACTCCTTGGCAAGCGAGAATATCACTCCTCGTTCTGTCGCTGAGACGACCTGTTGTTGCTCGAACGAGGAGGGTTCGTAGACAGTCCCCAGTCGCTCCCCGGCGTCGACAGTGTCACCGACGGCGATGTCCGGCCGACATTCGAACAATCCCGATTCCGACGCGGTGACCGGCTCCGCGTCGTTTCGGAGTACCGTCTGTGCCGCCTTCGACTCCGGCTCTGCCGGGAGGACTGCCCACTCGCGCAGGAGATTCTGTATCCCGTCGACACCAGCCGCAACCGCGTCCTGTGCTATCCGGCGACTGTTCGATAGCTCCGCCGTGATAACCGGAATTCCGGCTGCCGCAGCCGCAGCACGGAACGTCCCGCCAGAGCCGTCGTCGCCGGTGTCCTCGGACTCGTCGGTGATTCTGTAGGAAGTACCGAACGCTTCGGCGAGGCGCTCGGCGGCCGGGTCGCCCGCCCGGCATCTGACGTGTTCCAGCATATCTGCCGTGCCGGTGTGGAGATCGACCGCGGCGTCCGCGTCTTTTACGAGTTCCCACAGCCGAGCGGCAAACTGTTCCTGTAGGCTTCCGGACTCGTCTCCCGGCCACACGCGGTTCAGGTTCGGGTTCATCACGTCGTACTCGCCGGGGGTCATGTACGACCGGTGATCGAACGCGAGCTGGTTCACGACTGGGATGACAAGTACTGTCCCGGCGATAGCCGCGTCGGTCAGGCGGTCGTGCAGTCGCCGTAACGCGGCTGGGCCGTTGAGTTCGATGCCGTGTTGCGCCGCCTGAATATACACTGTCGGCCCGGGGCTGCCGACGTACCGGTGGACAGTCACGGACACGGCTCGTCCTGACGGGAGTCTCCCGAGCCGTCGGTCAGTCGTCGTGTGCGTGACGGCGGTGTAGTCCATATCGATGCCCGGCGGCGCGCAGGCAAAAGCGCTGGGAGTAGGAGCGTCGCTGGGCCACACGGAGCGGTGCTGTGATACTCCTTCGGAACAGAATCACTGACCGGTAGAGCGGCTGTCGCCGGTGTGAAACCCCGTATCATAAAAATCACAGAGGGCTGTTAACATATAACTTGACAGTACAATAGCGTGTTGGACACTGCTCGGAGTTTCTGACCGGAAGCGACAATCACCACAGGGGACCCAAATCTATTAACAATGGTACTCCTGTTATTCTGAAACACTACGTGATAATGCGATGTCAGTTTGCAAAGGAGGTGGACCAGGCGGTAACTATATTGCCACGCCATAGCACGTTCTACCCAGAGTCATGGAGCCTACCGATAGCCTGCCGACCCAGGCCGATACCGTCATCGTCGGTGCCGGAATCGTCGGCTGCAACATCGCCTACCAGCTGACAGCGCTCGGCCGTGAGGACGTGGTCGTAGTCGACCAGGGGCCGATGCCAACCACTGGTGGATCATCCACCCACGCTCCCGGAATCATGTTCCAGACCGCGGAGCCGAAAGTCCTCAGCCAGTTTGCGGACTACAGCCGTCGGCTGTACTCGGACCTCGAGGGCGCGGATGGGCAGCAGGCCTACAACGAAACAGGCGGCATCGAAGTCGCGCGCAGCGAGGAACGCATGGACTTCCTCCAGCGTCGCGTCGAATACGCCAAGGCCTGGGGCATCGAGGACCCGCAGTTGCTCTCGCCCGAAGAAGTCACCGAGCACCTCCCGCTGGTCGACGCCGACCAGATCAAGGGCGGCTACTACTCCCCGACGGACGGGCAGGTCTCGGGCGTCGTCGCGTGTGACGCACTGGCCAGGGAAGCGATGGACGGGGGCGCGAAGTTCGTGCCGCACACGCGCACCGAGGACGTCGAAACAGCGGACGGCGAGGTCCAGGCCGTCGTCACGGAGAACGGTAGTATCGAGTGTAACGAGGTCGTCGTCGCGACGAACATCTGGGCCCGTCAACTCGGCGAGAAACTCGACGTGCACCTGCCGGTGACGCCGGTCGAACACCAGTACACGATGACGGAGTCCCTCGACGAACTGGCCGACAGCGCGGTCGACATCACGGACCACCCGCTGTTCGAGAACTACGAGAACGTCTCCGGGGAGAAGGCAAAACGGCTCCTCGTGGGTCCGGACCGGCCGATTCTCCGCGACCAGGACAACGCGATGTACTACCGGAACCACGGGGACTCCTACGGTATCGGCTCGTACAACCACGAGCCAATCGTGCCCGATCCACAGGACCTCGGCGGCAACGACCCCGACGGCGAGCAGGGCTCGGTCCACGAGTTCACGGACTACCACATGGACAACGCGACACATCCGGACCGGCCGGACAAGGCCCCGCGACAGGCCAGCGACGAGCTGTTGCCCGCGACGGCCGGCAAGGAACTCGAACACAAGTACAACGGCATGTTCGCGGAGTCGCCCAACGGACTCCCCGTGATGGGGCCCGTCCAGGAGTACGACGGCCTCTGGACGGCGGCGGCCATCTGGGTCACCCACGCCGGCGGTGCCGGCAAAGCGCTCGCCGAGTGGATGGAACACGGCGTCCCGCGCCTCCCTGACGGCCCGATTGACCTCGCCCACTGCGACGTGAACCGCTTCGACGAGCACGAGGGCAGTTGGGACTTCGCTCGGGACATCGGCGGCGAGGAGTACCGCATCGTCTACAACATCATGCACCCCAAGTGGGTCTGGACCGACAAACAGCGGGACATCCGTCGGACTCCGATGTACCACACCCACAAGAAGTACGACGCCGAACTGTGGGCCGAGGCCGGCTGGGAGGAACCCCACTGGTTCGACTCAAATGCCGACCTGCTGGCGGAGTACGGTGACCAGATCCCCGACCGCGAGGGCTGGGAAGCGAAGTACTGGTCCCCCATCGAAGGCGCTGAGGCGCTGAACGTCCGGGAGAACGTCGGCCTCCACGACATGACTTCCTTCAACAAGATAGAGGTCATCGGGAGCGACGCCGGCGAGTTCGTCCAGTACCTCTGTACGAATGACATGGATATCGACGTGGGCGACGTGAAGTACACGCTGATGTGTAACGAGGCCGGCGGCGTACGAGCGGACATCACGGTCACGCGAACCGACGAGGACCGCTACCTCCTGTTGACGACCGGCCGCGAAGTCGGGAACAACCATGTCGCGTGGGTGCGCGAGCAGTCCCCCGACGACGTGGTCGTCAACGACGTGACCTCCAGCCTGGCGGCGATGGTCTGTACCGGCCCGAACGCCCGGAAGGTCCTCTCGAAGATCACCGACGTCGACCTCTCCGACGACGCCTTCCCGTTCTTCACGAGCCAGCAGTTCTTCGTGAAGAACATTCCCGTCACCGCGCTCCGCGTCTCCTACGCGGGCGAACTCGGCTGGGAGTTCTACACGCCCTCGGAGTACGGCGAACGCCTCTGGGAGCACATCATGGAGGCCGGCGAGGAGTACGGTATCCGGCCCTATGGCAACGGCGCGCTGAACTCCCTCCGTATCGAGAAAGGCTTCCGCCTCTGGGGGAAGGACCTCCACACGGAGCACAACCCGTACGAGGCCGGCCTCGGGTGGGCCGTCGACCTCGAAACCGACTTCATCGGCAAGGAGGCCGTCGCCGCGGCCGCCGACGGCGACAACATCGACCACAAGGTCGCGTGCCTGACGCTCGACGACGAGGATGCCGTCGTGCTGGACAACAAGCCAGTCCTCGACGGCGACGAGACTATCGGCTATCTCCACAGCGCCGAGTACGGTTACACCGAAGGGGCCTGCGTCGCGTACACGTACCTGCCGCCCGAGTACGCCGAACCCGGGACCAGCGTCGAAATCCTCTACGAGGGCGAGCGGTACGACGCAACCGTCCGCGAGGAACCGCTCGTCTGAGAGCGGTCTGTGACCAGCCGCTGGTTCTATCGGGATTGTAACACGCTGTGGTTCAGTCCCGCACTGCGGTTTCTTCTCGCTACCTACTGATACCCGACGGCTCGACACTGGTCGAAATACCTCTCTGTGACTCCTCTACCCGACGTTCTCTTTTTGCGTGGGTTCCGGCCACCGGTGTATTTAAGAATATGACAGAGACAGTCACAAACGAGATACATGAGCACAGAGACTCCCCCGTCTCGGGCGGATACTGTTGTTATCGGTGCCGGGGCCGTTGGGTGTAGCGTCGCGTATCACCTGACGGAACTCGGCGCGGAAGACGTCGCAGTCATCGATCAGGGGCCGCTGCCCGTCACTGGCGGGTCGTCAGTCCACGCACCCGGCATCATGTTCCAGACGTCGCCGTCGAAGATACAGACGAAGACAGCCTACTACACCAGTCGGCTCCTCTCTGATGCCGACGTCTACGACGAGGTCGGTGGCATCGAAGTGGCCCGGAGCGAGGAGCGCATGGACTTCCTCCGTCGACGCGTCGAGTGGGCGACTTCCTATGGGCTGCCGGAACCGCAGTTGCTCTCGCCCGAGGAAGTCACCGAGCACCTTCCGATGGTCGACGAGGACGAAATCCTCGGTGGCTACTACTCGCCGACTGATGGACGCGTCGACGGCATCGGCGCGCTCCAGTGGTATATGGAAAACTCTTCGGCGTCGTTCTACGGGAACACGGAGGTCACGGATCTGGATGTTTCGGGGGGTGAAATCAACGCTGTCGAGACCGGTCAGGGCCGCATCGACTGCGAGCGAGCGGTCATCGCGACGAACAACTGGGGCTACCAGACCGGCCAGCTGGCCGGGCTCGACCTCCCGATTGCGCCAGTGGAGCACCAGTACGTCGTCACCGAACCGATGGACGAACTCGCTGACGCTGAGACCTCGGTGGGCGACAACACGACCGGACTGGAGGTCCCTGGGGACCGCTCTATCGCTGAGTACATGAGCGAAGGGCCACACCAGCCAGTCGGCCGCGACCAGGACCACTCGCTGTACTTCCGGACCCACGGCGACGCGCTCGGGATGGGCTCGTACAACCACGAGACGCTCTCGGTCGACCCCGAGGCGATGGGGAAGAACTCCGAGGAACACCAAGCGTCAGTTAGAGGGTTCACGAAGGAGCATTGGGAGACACCGACCCACCGCGGCCGAGACAAGTCGGCAAAGCAGGCCTTCGACGAACTGCTGCCGGCGACACAGGACGTGGAATACGAGGCCACCGAGAACGGTATCTTCGTATTCACGCCCGACGGGATGCCGGCCGTCGGCGAGACGGCGCAGGTCGACGGCCTCTGGACCGGACTGGCTATCTGGTGGACCCACTCCGGGGGCTACGGCCGCATCCTCGCCGAGTGGATGGAGAACGGCGTTCCGCGACTGCCGTCCGGCCCGGTCGACACCGGCGGCATTCACGTCCGACGGTTCGAACCGCACGCGGGCGAGAAGGACTACTTCGTGGACCGCGGGGCCAAGCAGTACGAGCAGGTGTATAGTATCGTCGAGCCGCGGTGGCAGCCCGACGACCACCGGGGGCTCCGGACGAGTCCGTTCTACCACCAGCAAAAGGAACTCGGCGCGGAGTTCTACCAGAGCGGCGGCTGGGAGACGCCACAGTGGTACGAGTCGAACGCCGACTTGGTCGAGAAGTACGACGACCGGATTCCCGCCCAGGACGGTTGGCAGGGCATCAACCGTTCGAAAATCGAGGCCGCCGAGCATCTCCACACCCGCGACAAGGTGTCGATGTTCGACATGACGACGTTCAGCTCGATCATGGTCGAAGGCGAGG
Organism: Haloarcula sp. CBA1131; assembly: GCF_008728975.1. Lineage (NCBI taxonomy): Archaea > Methanobacteriati > Methanobacteriota > Halobacteria > Halobacteriales > Haloarculaceae > Haloarcula > Haloarcula sp. CBA1131. The sequence continues at coordinate 32,527 of NZ_RPCY01000002.1, read as the reverse complement.
GGAGCCAGGCGTTCCTCCAGCGGGTCTGTAGCAACGACATGGATCTCGACGTCGGGCAGGTCCGCTACTCGCTGCTGTTGAACGAGGGCGGTGGCATTCTCGCGGACATCACGGTCGTCAAACTCGACGACGAGGAGTTCATGGTGACGACCGGCGGCGGGAACTCCCCCGGCATCCACGGCGGTCACCTGGAAGACGAGGCCCCCGAGACGGTGTCGGTCCACGTCGAGGAAGGCGCGAAATCCACAATCGGCCTCTGGGGGCCGAATTCGCGGCTCCTCCTCCAGCGGTGTACCGACACGGACGTGACCAACAACGGCTTCCCCTATTTCAGCGCCAAGCAGATGTACGTCGGCGACGTGCCGGTCATCGCGCTCCGGGTCTCGTACGTGGGTGAACTCGGCTGGGAGCTGTGGACGCCGACGGAGTACGGCCAGCGGCTCTGGGAGACGCTGCAGGACGCCGGAGAGGACCTCGGTGTCCGGCCGATGGGCGGCGGTGCACTCAGTTCAATGCGGTTAGAGAAAGGCTACCGCCTCTGGGGGACGGACATCGACACGGACTCGAACCCCTTCGAAGCTGGACTCCCCTTCGCTGTCGACATGGACACAGACTTCATCGGCAAAGAAGCTCTGGAGGCCGCACGCAAGGCAGGTATCGACAGCAAAATCACGCCGGTCACGCTCGACGACTCGACGGACATCATGCTGAGTGGGCGGCCGGTGCTGAAAGACGGCGAGGCCATCGGCTACGTGCAAGCCGGAAACTACGGCTACAGCATTGACGAATCAATCGCGTACACGTACGTCCCGACCGAATACGCCGAAGCCGGCACATCAGTCCAGATCCAGTGTGAGGGTGAGACCTACGACGCGACGGTGCGGGACGAGCCGCTGTTCGATCCGGCTCGGGAGCGCATCACCAGATGACAGGCCAGCGCACCGACCCACCAACTTTGACATAAGGCCCACGACGATACGAACACATGACACAAACCGAATCGGACACCCTGCCCGTCACATACGCGGACATCGAACGAGCCCGCGAACGCCTTGACGACGACACAGTCGTCAAGAAGACGCCGGTCGAACGGAGTACGTCTCTCGGTGAATTCGTCGACGCCGAGGTCCACCTGAAGATGGAACACCTCCAGTGGACAGGCTCGTTCAAGACCAGAGGCGCGTTCAACAAGATCTCACAGGACGTCGCCGATGGCGTGGAGTCGTTTGTCGCCGCCAGCGCCGGCAATCACGCACAGGGCGTCGCCCTCGCCGCGACGAAATGTGGGGCGGAGTCGACGATTTTCATGCCGGAGAACGCGCCACAGGCCAAAATCGACGCCACCAGAGGCTACGGGGGGAGCGTCGAACTGGTCGGCAACGACTTTCAGGAGACGATGTCTCACGCCAAAGCCGTCGTCGAGGAGACTGACGCCGAGTTCGTTCACGCCTACGACGATTTGGACATCATTGCCGGACAGGGGACCCTCGGTACGGAAATGTATCACGACTGCCCTGATGTCGACACGGTCATCGTCCCCATCGGCGGCGGCGGACTTATCAGCGGTGTCTCGACCGCAGTCAAGCACCTCTCGCCCGAGACGCGCGTCGTCGGCGTTCAGGCGACCGGCGCGGAGACGGTCCACGAAAGTCTCGACAAAGGGATTCCGGTCGTGCTCGACGAGGTTGACACAATCGCTGACGGCATCGCCACCGGCGGCATCTCGGAGACGACGCTCGACATCATCGAGGCGAATGTCGACGAGGTCGTGACTGTCTCGGATACCGACATCGCACAGGCAATTCTCCTGTTGATGGAACGGGCCAAGCAGGTCGTGGAAGGTGCCGGGGCCGCCTCCGTGGCTGCCGTACTGAGTGACAGCCTCGACGTGTCGGGTGAAACGGTGATGCCGCTGCTCTGTGGCGGGAACCTCGACATGACACAGATGCGAGAAGTTCTCATCCACGCGCTCACGGAGCGCCAGCAGCTCCTTCAGCTTCGGGTTCGCATTGACGACCAGCCGGGTGTGATGGAGGAGATCTCGGGGGTCATCGCCCGGCAGGGAGCTAACATCCACGACGTTCGCCACGAGCGGTCCGTCGAGAACCTCGAAATCGGGGAGGCGTACCTCGTCTTCAACGTCGAGACGAGCGGTGCCGAGCATGCACAGACCATCATTACGGCGATACGCGACGCGGGCTACCCCGTCGATAACGTCGCACGGAAGGCCCAAAACGGCGCACTGTGAGCCGGAATCGGCATTCAGCTCGACGGATCGACGCCACGAGCGGGGAAACCTATAACAGGTGTGTGGGGGAATTACACATGAGTCAGGCACCATGTACGACCACATACTCGTCCCGTATGACGGCAGTGACGAGGCCCGGAGAGGGGCAGAACACGGCATCGAACTCGCCGCTGCACTCGGCGCGACAGTCCATGCATTGTACGTCATTGACCTGCCGGGCACGCCGCGTGCGCTTGCGCTCAGAGATGACGAAGAGGAGATGCGCGAGGAGTATCGAAACTACGGGGAAGAGGTTCTGGCGAATCTCGGGAACGTCGCCCAAGAGCACGGCGTCGATTACAAGACGCATTTCAAAACCGGCGCACCCAGCGAGGAAATCGTCGAGTTCGCTGAAAACGAAGACATGGACGCGATTGTCCTGGGCTCGGCGTTCCGTGGAAAGCTCGGGAACCTGCTCGGTGGGACAACCGATAAAGTGGTCCGGACGTCGAGCATTCCAGTCATCAGTCAGCGGATGAGTGTCAACGACATTTGACACCAGCTACGCGTCTATCAGTCGCGTCTCACGTATGTAGATCACCAGGCTGGCGCTGAGGAAACTGAATCCTGCGAGTCGGAAGTCGCCGACTGTCATCCCGACGAGGCCGACGCCCATCAGCAGTGCTGCCACCGCGGCTGCCCCTGTTGCCAGAAGTCGTGCCATACTGATGCTAAGTGGGAGTCCGAAATAAATACGCACCCATCAAGCGGTGAGACAATCGAAGACTCGTCGACAGCCAGCAAACCTCAATGTACTAGATAGGAGAAATGTCTGCCGAGTCACAGCCGTACAGTGCTTCAGTCCGTGATATATTGGTGTCTAAGGTGAAGTTTTATTACAGTTGCATCAGTGCATAAGTATGAGACTGTGTAGCACACAAAACACGCCGACAATAGCCCTGCGGGCACGTCGTGTCCGCCCGAGCGAGTACAGTAAGACAAACAGGATGCGACTGCTGTAGGCGCGCTACGCCGGGATGTCGTTACCATGACGGTGGCAACGGACTACGACAGAGGACGACCGCGACTACGACAATGAGACACCACAGACCAGTACCGCGTTCGAGAGGGGTAACGTATGGCAAACAGTGACGACCAAACCGGGGAAATGTCTGACGGGCTTCAGGTCGAGTTGTTCCATCCGGAGTCCGACCGCGAACCCGGTGATACGAACATTCAGGCGGCTGGATTCGACATCCATCCGGTGGTATTCCCGGTGGCGCTGGTGATCATTGCGCTGTTCATCGCAGTGACGATACTGCTCGGTGACACCGCAGCCTCGGCGTACACATGGCTGTTCAATACCATCGGGGACACTTTCGGCTGGTTCTACCTGCTGGCGGTGAACGTGTTCATCATCACACTGCTTTACTTCGCGTTCAGCAAGTACGGCAATATCAGAATCGGCGGCGTCGAGGCCGAAAAGGAGTTCAGCGACTTCTCCTGGATGGCGATGCTGTTCAGCGCCGGCATGGGTATCGGCCTCATGTTCTTCAGCGTCTCGGAACCGCTGTACTACTTCCAGAACCCCCGAGCTTCTTCGGGGCCGAAGCGGGGACCGGCGCAGCGGCGTCCGCCGCGATGGCGCAGACGTTCTTCCACTGGGGCTTTCACCCGTGGGCGGTGTACGGCCTAGTGGGACTCGGCCTCGCGTTCTTCTCGTTTAACCGGGGACTCCCACTCACCTTCCGGTCGATATTCTGGCCCCTGCTGGGCGAGCGGATTTACGGCTGGCCGGGCCACATCATCGACCTCGTGACGGTGTTCGCGACGCTGTTCGGGCTGTCAACCTCACTGGGACTCGGTGTTGCACAGGTCAACACGGGGCTCTCCTACGTGGGCGGCGACATGCTCGGTGCGGTGAGTGTCCCGACAGGGACCTGGCCGCAAGTCGCGCTCATCGCCGGGATCACGCTCATCGCGACCCTCTCGGTCGCAGCGGGGCTCGACGGCGGTGTCAAGCGGCTGAGTACGCTGAACCTCTACCTGATGTTCGCACTACTCGGGTTCCTCGTCATCGTGGGTCCGACGGTGTACATCTTCGGGACGTGGGCAGAGGGCCTCGGCGCGTACTTCGGAAACATTCTGGCGCTCGGGTTCTTTACCGGGACGCTCAACGAAGCGGCGAACGGGACCCCCACCGCCTGGACCGTGTTCTACTGGGGCTGGTGGATCGCGTGGTCGCCGTTCGTCGGGATGTTCATCGCGCGCATTTCGAAGGGTCGGTCCGTCCGGGAGTTTGTACTGGGCGTGCTGTTCCTTCCATCGATGTTCTCGACGCTCTGGCTCTCGGTGTTCGGCGGCAGCGCGATGTTCAACTCCCTGCTGGGGAACGGACAGGCGCTGGCGACGTACAACGAGGTCGGCCAGACCGTCGCGATGTTCGCCCTGCTGGAGCAGTTCCCGCTTGGCGTGGTCAGTGGACTGATCGCGACGCTGCTGGTCATCACGTTCTTCGTCACGTCGTCTGACTCCGGGTCACTGGTCATCGACCATCTGACTTCGGGCGGAAAGCACGACGTGCCGCGAACACAGCGGATATTCTGGGCCCTTACCGAGGGCCTTGTCGCGTCCATCCTGCTCATCGGTGGCGGTCTGACGGCGCTCCAGACGGCCGCAATCACCACAGGACTCCCGTTCGCGTTCATCCTGTGTCTGATGTGCTATACAGTGTATCTGGGGCTCGACAACGAGTACCAGATACTCGAATCGGAAGAGTTCGCAGAAACGATTCAGGACCTCTCTGAACGGGATGATGTCGACGTCGTGACCGCCGGCGACGAAATGGTGACAGATATCTCCGACCCGGGAGACGACACGGCGACGGGTACCGACTGAAACCTCTCGTTTTGGCGTTTTCCGACGCGACCGGTAGTGTCAGATGCTATAGCCAACAGCGGCCGAAACCGTTCACGCTACCGGCCGCCCAGTTCTGTTTCGACCGTCCGTTCAGAGTGTATCCAAATCCGGGCAGAGCCGCCGATTCCGAACGCGGCGATGGCGAGGCTGGACACGATACTGCCGGCGGGTGAAAGCAGAACCCACGAGACAGCGCTGAGAAACGCTCCGATGAGGAGCCCGTATGTTGGTCGGCGGCTGCCAAAGATATCAGTGAGGAGTGTGCCGACCACGAGAAAGCCGAAGCTTGTGAGTACCAGGACGAACGCACTACTGATGAGAATCGCGACACGGACGAATACCCCGCCAGCGACGCTGAGGCGGGCTAGCGTTGTTGCCCCGTAGAGGCCGACGATACCGACGATCACGTACCCAGCGATGCCGTAGAGGACGGCCGTCGCCGGGCTGTCCGAAATCGCGTCAATCGACTCGTTGACGTAGTTCCGCCGCAGCCGGAGCACCAATGCGCCGGCCACGAGCACGAGAACGAACGAGACGAGCCCGCGGAGCGGTCTGGACAGTTCGGTGCCAACGCCGGGCATCAACTGTCCCACGACGGGATTCACAACAGTTGCCGCCAGTCCCGGGACGGTCGGCGCAACACCGACAGCCGCGTCAACACTCATATGCCACATACCGCGGGTCGCCGTGAAAACCTATCGACCGCTCACCATCGGGTCAGCGTTCGTACTGCCCGGAAATTTAAGCCGTCAGAATACATACCATGTCACAGTGTCTGGATGGCTCGCAGCTCTGCTCTCGAAGCTTGTCTGGGTCGGCAAGCGGGTGGCCGCGCCACTCCAGCAGAGTGACGGGCCGAACAAGTTCAGGCTGTCGAGCATGGACACGGCAACGACGACGTACGACGGTGACATTGGGTGGGCGAGACGGCCGCCAGCGACGGTCGAATGTCCGCGATGCGAGTCGGAAATCTTCCAGCACAACGCGCGTGACAGCATCGACTGTCCGCGGTGTGTCGGCGAATACAGCCACGACGAGTTCGCCGACCTGCAGCTCCTGTATCTCACCTGCCCGGTCTGTCGGAGCCGGATGGAGCACGGGCAACGCCACCCCGAGCGGTTCGACATCCCCGAGTGGGCGACCTGCACGGACTGTCGGTACCACTGGGAGTTCGAACACTCCTACGACCGCAGTACTGATTGAGACGATGGGTACACTGATCACTGCTGCCGTTTGGCCGGTATGCGTTGCTTCGAAACGGCTACGAGATCAAAAGCAGGGTGATGCCCAGTTCCAACACGCGAGTGGGATTCTGCCGTCAGTAATACTTCCAGTCGTCCTCACGGCTCCCTTGCACGACGCCGTCGTCCTCCTCACTGTCCGCCTCTTCTCGCTCATCGGGCCAGCGGATACCGTCTCCGATGAGGCTCTTGTACGCGAAGGCACCCAGACCGACGAGCATCAGCAGAAGGACGACGGTGCCAGCGACTGCTGCCACCTGCCCGACGGATTCGAGCAGGCCCGAACCGAGCTGAACTGGAAACTGTAGCATACATACTGTTCGGGCTGCACAGGTATCACTGTTGTCGCATCTGAGACGGTCGCGACGCCGTCGCTGAGACCGTCTTGAGCACGGCGTTGTTCTCGGAGACGTCGTGGACCCTGACTGCGTCAGCCCCACGTTCGGCGGCCAGCGCTGTCGTGGCCAGAGTCGGTGGCAGCCTGTCCGCACCGGCGTCGCTCATGTCGGCAAACATCGACTTCCGGGAGTGCCCGACCAGCACCGGACAGCCGAGCGCGTGGAACTCGTGGAGTCGGTCGACGAGTTCGAACGATTCGGCGGCGTTCTTCCCGAAACCACAGCCGGGGTCGACGATAATCTGCTCGCGGTCGATGCCGGCTTGCTCGGCGAGCAGGATCTGTTCTGTGAGGTCTCGAAGCACGTCGTCGACGACGTCGTCGTAGGTCACAGTTCGACCTGGGTCCACTGGCGCGGACAGGCTATGCATCAGGATGACGGACGCGTCGTGGTCGGCAACCACGAACCGCATCTCGGGGTCCGACAGTCCCGACACGTCGTTGACGATGTCGGCACCCGCGTCCAACGCCGCGTCAGCGACGGCGGCTTTTCGGGTATCGACGGAGACAGTCGCATCGAGCGAGGACACGGCCTCGATAACGGGCACTACGCGGTCGATTTCCGTTTCGACGGACACCGGATCTGCGCCGGGCCGCGTGCTTTCGCCGCCGATGTCGATGATATCCGCCCCGGACTCGATCATCTGTTCCGCGTGACTGACCGCGAGGTCGCGGCGGTTGTACTCGCCGCCGTCGTAGAAACTGTCCGGCGTGACGTTGAGAATACCCATCACGGCCGCCTCTTCCCTGTCGAACGGCGGCGGGAACGACCTGTCAGACAGCGTGCCTTCGAGTTGCGTGGCGAGCCGACCGAGCCCCAGCCCTGTCGAAGCCAGTCTGTCAGTGAGCTGTTGAAACTGTCGCGGCGTTCCCGACAGCGTCGTGTCGACGAGCTTCTCAGGCATCCCGACAGTCGAACAAGTACAGGTACCGCCACAGTCCTCGAGCTCCTGTTTTAGGACTCCCGCCTGGTCGCGCCGCAACGTGACCGAAAGCATCTGCTGGTGGATTTCTGGTTCACTTCCGGCTTTAGCAGTCTCTCCCGTCGACGCCTGCTGGAGGTTGTCCCCGGGAACGACCAGCCGGCTCCAGCGGTCCCGAGCTTCGGCGACTGCGTAGAGCGATCCTGCGACGAGCACGAAGTCGTCCGCGTCGGCCGCCGCTATCGCCCGTTCGGTGGCTTCCGGAACGGACTCGACTCGCTGGACCTGGGCTGCCTGGCCCTCGAACGCCGCAGCGAGCGACTCCGTACTCGCGGCTCGGTCCACCTTCGGTCGCGCGGCAAACGCTGTCTCGACGGCCGGAAGCGTCGCGATCATCTGCTCGTACTCTTTGTCTTCCATCGCGGCGAAGACCACATGGAGGTCGTCGTAGTCGTATCGCTCGATGAGTGTCGCCAGCGTCGCCATCGCGCCGGGGTTGTGGGAGCCATCGAGGACGACCATCGGGTCGGTCGACCGGACCTCGAACCGCCCCGGCAGCGTCGCGGCCCGCAGCCCCTCGGATATGGTTTCCGTGTCCACGTCGGTGAGTTGTCGGGCCAGCGTCGCGGCGACGCCGGCGTTTTCGGCCTGGTGCTGACCGAGCAGTTTGAGGTTCGATTCGAGCGCCCAGTCCGGCCCCGTGAGGGAGATGCGGTTCTCGACGGCCGAGCGCATCCCGTTCTCCACCGCAGTGACGTCGGCCGCCTCGCCGCCGACGGTGATGGTGTCGGTAATCCCCTCGATTGCATCGAGGGCAGCGCCGGTCGTTCCGGTCACGAGCGGGGCGTCTCCGGGCGCGACCTGTGCTTTGTCCAGAGCGATCTCCTCGATTGTGTCGCCGAGCAGATCGGTGTGTTCTAAACTGATACTGGTGACGGCGCTTGCGACGGGATCGACCGCGCTCGTGGCGTCGTACCGGCCGCCGATACCGACTTCCAGAACTGCCACATCGACGTCTTCGACATCGAAATGATAGAGCGCAAGCGCGGTGAGTACCTCGAAATGCGTCGGCTTGTCGTCCTCGGCGGCCAGGCGGTCGATACATGGCTCGATCTGTTCGACGAACTCCGTCACCCGCTCTTTGGGTATCCGGCCGCCGTTGACCGTGACTTGCTCCCGAAAGCCGTTCAATCCCGGCGAAGTGAACAGGCCGACGTCCAGCCCGGCGGCTCTGAGCACGCTCTCGGTCATCTGGGCGGTGCTTCCCTTTCCGTTCGACCCGGCGATCTGCACGCTGTCGAAACTGTTGTCCGGGTCACCGAGATGTGCGAGCATACGCGCCGTCGTATCGGTCCCCAACTTGGGCCGACGGCGTTGTAGCGACTGCAGGTAGTCCGCCGACTCGTGGTACTCCATACCATAATTGGGCGGCGGCGGCCTGATTAATTTATCGCCAGAGGGTTCTGCGTCGATAGCACGTAACGAGGTGGAGCACCCTCTTCAGGCCGAAACCCACGAGAAACTCCTCAATGGCGGCCCGGAAACCGTGATCGAGTCATTTCGTAGATCCCGACGTCGCTGCCGCTGCCGTCCGGACTGCTGCTGGGCCACGGAACCAATCTCGTAAGCCGAGATACATGATGTGGCTTACGCGGTCCGTAACGGCGTCTCGAACACATCCTATCCCGATAGTATCAGGTTCACTAACATTATTACGACGGTGTAGGGAAGGGCTAGTCGAGATGTCTTCACAGGATGAGCAATCCGCGACCGAAGAGACACAGGAGCCGATTCCTACGGACTACGATATCGCCCAGTCGACCGAGATGGAACCGATCTGGGAACTGGTAGAGCCGTGGGGACTCGGCCTCGACGACCTCCAGTACTTCGGCGAATACACCGCGAAAGTCAAACAACACGCCATCGAGCGCCTCCGTGAACAGGCCGAGGACAAGGAGCAGAACCTCGTCCTGGTAACCGGGATGACCCCGACGCCGAAAGGCGAGGGGAAGACGGTAACGACCGTCGGCCTCGGACAGACGCTCAACCACGTCGGCGAGGAAGCGATGATCGCCATCCGGGAACCGTCGCTTGGCCCGGTGTTCGGCGTCAAAGGCGGCGCAGCAGGCGGCGGCCGGTCGCAGGTCCTTCCGATGGAGGACATCAACCTCCACTTCACCGGCGACCTCCACGCGCTCACCTCCGCACACAACCTCATCGCCGCGATGCTCGACGCGAAGATCTCGCAGGGTGACGACCTGAACATCGACATCAACAACGTCTCCTGGCCGCGCGCTATCGACATGAACGACCGCGCGCTCCGGGAGACCGTCGTCGGCCTCGGCGGGAAAACCGGTGGGACGCCACGGGAGGACAGCTTCCTCCTTACCGCCGCCTCAGAACTGATGGCGGTGCTGTGCCTGGCGAGTGACCTGGGCGACCTCAAAGAGCGAGTCAGTCGCATCATCGTCGCCTACGACGAGGACGGCGACCCGGTCACGGTCGAAGATATCGAAGCGACCGGCCCAGCAACCATGCTACTCCGGGACGCGATCAAGCCGAACGTCGTCCAGACCATCGAGGGGACGCCGGCGCTGGTCCACGGCGGGCCGTTCGCGAACATCGCCCACGGGACGAACTCGCTCGTCGCCGACAAGACTGCCTTCGGCATGGGCGACTACCTCGTCACCGAGGCTGGTTTCGGCTCCGACCTCGGGGCCGAGAAGTTCATGGACGTGGTCTGTCGCAAGGGCGATATGACGCCGAACGCCGTCGTGCTGGTGGCGTCGGTCCGCGCGCTCAAATACCACGGCCTCGACCAGTGGCCGGTCGACTACGACGAAATCGACGAGGCCGGCGTCGAAGCCGTCGAAGCGGGCTTCTCGAACCTCGACAAGCACGCGACGAACCTCCAGAAGTTCGGCGTCCCGGTCGTCGTCTCCGTCAACCGCTTCCCGGACGACACCGACGAGGAGATTCAGGCCATCTTGGACCACTGCCGTGAGGACCTCGGGGTCAGAGCGGCTGAGTCGAACGTGTTCTCCGACGGCAGCGAGGGCGGCGTCGACCTCGCGGAGAACGTCATCGAGGCAACCGAGGAGAGCAACGAGGAGGACTTCCGGATGCTGTACGACGACGAGGACAGCATCAAGGAGAAGATCCACACCGTCGCGACCGAGATTTACGGCGCTGACGACGTGAAATACACCGGCGGCGCGCTCGACGACATCGAGCAGATGAACGAGCTCGATTTCGACGACTACCCGGTCGTCATGTCCAAGACGTTCCACTCGCTGAGCGACGACGCGAGCCAGAAGGGCGCGCCGGAGGGCTGGGAACTCGAAATCAGCGAAGTGTACCCGTCTGCCGGAGCTGGCTTCCTGGTCGCTCTCACGGCCGACGCGCTCACGATGCCTGGCCTGCCGGCCCGACCGGCTGCCGCCGACATGGACATCGACGAAGACGGTAACATTTCGGGGCTGTTCTGACGAACCGGCCTCGCGTCCCAGCTCCTGTGGCTCGTCCGCTCGATTTTTAACGGATGCCGCTCGGCGTTCGACGAGGTGACGACGCTCACCGCTCCGCGTTTGCGACCGCTTCGTCGAGCGCCGCTTTGCCGGCCGCTTCTGCCTCGTCTGCCCGCTGTTTCATCGCTGCCACGAATGATTCGTCGTCGATCATGTCGAGATTGGCCCGGACAGTCGCGACGGACGCCTGTAGCGCCGCCGCCGCGAGCAGCGCCCCGACGGCCGCGTCCGGGACAGCGACCGGCGTCCCCTTCGCAGTCACCGTGCGGGCGTGCTCAACGACGTCGAGACAGACCTCGGCCGTCTCCAGTGGCACTTCCGTCGAACGTTTCGAAGCCGCCTGCATCCGGGCGTCGTCCCCGGACTCGATTGCGGCCCCGACCGCGTCGACCGTGGCTGCGTCCTCGTCGGCGAGGGCAAGCAGCCGTTCTCGCCGGTCGGCCAGCGTGTCACCAACCTCGCTTAGTTCATCAGCCGCTGCCTCGGACCCGTCTGTGCCGACAGTGTGGATACAGACCATCTCACAGAGCGCCGCGCCCATCGCGCCGCCGACGGCCGCGACCGCACCGCCGCTCGGGGTCACCTGGTCCGACGCGACGTCGTCGAGAAACTCACTGATAGGCTGGTCCGCGAACGTCATCTGTCGGGCTCAACCCCAGTCGGCTCTGGTGATTGACTGTCCATACCACGGCACTCTCGCCCCACTCGCCTAATGATTTCCCTGAAGGTATTCGCCCTCCGCGTGGGCCGTTCCGTCACAAAGGCTATGACCGGACTCTGTCAAGACGCTGTATGGCGTCTTCGTTCGAAATCGTCCAGCCAGCGACGGTACCGACAGAGCAGTTCAACACCTGTGAGACAGAGGTCCGGAAGCTCACGGACCCGCTCGGCTGTACGGAGATGCGGGTGAATCAGGTCATCGTCGAACCGGGATCGGTGACGACACCGCATACACACGACGGCCAGGAGGAGGTGTTCGTCGCGACGACCGGCGGCCAGATAGTCATCGAGGGTGACGTCCACGATGTCCCCGAGGGCGGGGTCGTCCGCGTCCACCCGGACACGGTCCGGAATCTCTGTAACCATACTGAAGAGACGCACGTCTGGCTCGCTTTCGGCGCGCCGCCCGTGGGAACTGTCGAGAACTTCGGGGACTACGTCGTCAAAGAATGAGCCGAGGCGGCCAGCCCGTCAACCAAGTCCGCACACGGAACGGCTGCCCGTCTCAGCCCCCGTCTCCCAGCGCGTCGTTCAGCTCCGGCACGACCTCGTGGAGGTCGCCGACGACGGCGTAGTCGGCCTTCTGCATGATGGCCGCCTCCGGGTCGGTGTTGATAGCCAGGATGTTGTCCGCACCCTTACAGCCCACCATGTGCTGCACCGCACCGCTGATACCGCAGGCGACGTAGAGGTCCGGGCTGATCTTCGTGCCCGTCTGTCCGATCTGGTCGTTGTGCGGTCGCCAGCCCTCGTTGACGGCGGCCCGCGACGCGCCGACGGTTCCGCCGAGGCTATCGGCCAGCGTCTCCAGTTTGTCGTAATCTTCCGGACCACCGACACCGCGCCCGCCGCCGACGACGACGCGGGCCTCGCCGAGCGACACACCGGTCTCGTCGGACTCCTCGACTCGGTCGACACTGACCCGGAACGCGCTCTCGTCGAGCGACGGCTCGAACGGCTGGACCGTCGACTCAACTGTCTCTGTCGCCGTCTCCGGCGAAAACTCGTGTTCCGCCGCAGTCACCAGTTTCGTGTCACTGTCAAGGCGTGTGTGTTCGACGAGGCTACCACCCCATCGCTGGCGCGACAGTTCGTACACGTCGCCGGCCTCGACGTCGAGACAGTTGGCCGCCATCGGCAGGTCGCGCCTGGCACCGACGTGGGCTAGCACCTCCTGTCCGCGGTCAGTCCCCGGGGCGACGACTGCGTCCGGGTCCGTGGCGTCGAGCAACTGCGCGATACTCTCCGCCCAGGCCTCGGGTGCGTACGTGTCAAGCCGCTCGTCACCGACGTGGTGGAGCGTCTCTACGCCGTAGTCACCGAGTTTCTCCCCGAGCGCCGCCGATTCTGCGCCGAACGCGACGGCTTCGAGCGCCGCGTCGGTCGCCGTCGCCAGTTCACGGGCCAGCGTGAGCGCCTCCAGCGAGGGCTCTTCGGGACTTCCGCCCGCATGTTCGACGAGGCTCAGTATCACAGTCAGATCACCTCCAGGTCGTCGCGGAGCAGGTCGACGACTGCGGGTACGGCGTCCGATCCATCGCCGAGCACCTCGGCCGAGCCCTCCGTGCTCTCCGGCGCTTCCAACCGGACTTTCTCGATACCCCCGTCGAACTCGCTGGCGACTGGGTCCTGCCGCCCGATCGACTGTTTGCGCGCCTGCATCTTGGCGCGCATCGAGGCGTAGCGGGGCGTGTTGAGCCCCTCCCTCACGCCGACGGCCGCTGGCAGGTCGAGTTCGTACACCTCGGTCCCACCAGTCACGTCGCGCTCGGCGACGGCCGTCCCGTCCTCAATCGTCAGGTCTGACACGCCCGCGACGAACGGCACGTCCAGCCGCTCGGCGACGCGAACCCCGACCTGGTGGTTCGCCACGTCGGCCGATTCGTTCCCGAACAGGAGGAGGTCGAACTCCGGATCGGTGCCGGCGTCGCCGCTGAGGGCGTCCGCGAGCGCGGCCGCCGTTTCGCGAGGCCGCCACTCCTCCCCGTCGGTTTCCAGCAGCGTCGCCTCGCCGGCCGTCATCGCGAGCCCGGTCCGGAGCTGTTCGTCGGCGTCCACCGATCCGAGCGACATCACGGTGGCCGTCCCGTCGTGGTCGTCGGCCACCTGAATGGCCTCCTCGACGGCGCACTCCTCGTGGGGCGATATCGTGAACCCCAGATGGCTCGTGTCTATCTCCTGTTCGTCGTCGGTCAGTGTGAGCTTCGCGCCGGTGTCCGGCACGCGTTTGATGCAGGCTACGGTGTCCATGTCGTGTCTCCGTCGTTCGATTGCAGTCGGTTCACTGGCTGTGCTAGCTCCTGATGCGCTCGTTCTCCGGGTTGAACAGGGGCCGGCTCCCGACGACCTCGACGGTCACCGGATACTGCTGGCCCATGTACTCGACCTGGAGGCTCTGCCCTTCCTCGGCGTGGGACTGCGGGAGGTACGCCATGAGGAGGTGCTTGCCAACGCTCGGGCCGGTCCCGGCGCTGGTGACGTACGACCGACGACCCTCGTCGTCGACCAGAACGTCCCCGTTCTCATCGAGGACCGGTTCGTTCCCGAGCATGAAGCGGCGCTCGCCGCCCTCTGGCGCGTGGTCGTCAACGGACAGCGTACATAGCGTGGCCGTATTCTCCTCGTCGATAGCCTCTGCGTAGGCTTCCTTCCCGATGAAATCGGCGTCCTTGACACTGTGGAAGGTCAGCCCCGCTTCCGCCGGGTTGTACTCCAGTTCGAGTTCGTGCCCGAACAGCCGGTACCCCTTCTCCAGGCGGCCGGTCGTCCCGTAGACGCCCATGCCGGCCGGCCGGACATTGTGGTCCTGGCCGGCCTCCCAGAGCACGTCCCAGAGCCGGCGGCCCTGACCCATCGGAGCGTAGATCTCCCAGCCCTGCTCGCCGATGTAGGAGAGCCGCATCGCCCACGCGTCTACCTCGCCGACCGTGATTTCCTGTGCCGTGTACGGCTCGAACGCGTCGTGGGACATGTCTTCCTCGGTGACGCCCTCCACCATATCGCGGGCGTTCGGTCCCCAGACGCCCAGCGTGCACAGCGACTCGGAGCGGTCGATCATCGTCACGTCGGCGTCGTCCGGGATGTGGCCGCCGAACCAGGCCCGGTCGGACCCGCCCGCCGCGCCGCCGGTGACGACTCGGTAGTGCTTGGGGCCGAGTCGGGCGATTGTCAGGTCCGAAACGAAGCCGCCGTTTTCGGCGAGAATCGGCGTGTACACGGTCTTGCCGACGTCGACGTCGATGCGGCCCACGGCCATCCGTTCGAGGTAGTCGACGACGTCCGACCCGCGGAAGTCGAAGATGCTGAAGCCCATATCGCCGATCATCGAGACGTGCTCGCGGGTGTGGAGATGTTCCGCGAGGATAATCGGCGACCACCACCGCGAATCCCACTCGTTGGGCCGCTGGAACTCGGCGAGTTCGTCCTCGTACCGGCCCAGTAGATCGCTGTTCGATTCGTACCACTGCGGCCGTTCCCAGCCCGCGGCCTCGAAGAACTCCGCGTCGAGGCCGGCCTGCTTCTCGTAGAACGGGCTCGTCCGGAGTTCCCGCGCCGACTGGTACTGTTCGGCCGGGTGGACGATGTCGTATATCTTCTGGAACCCTTCGCTGGCCCGGTCCTTGACGAACGAGCGGGAGGTCCCGTACTCGTAGAACCGGTTCACGTCGGCCCCGTGGAGGTCGATATCCGACCAGCCACGCGTCATCCACTGGGCAACCGCCTCGCCGATGGCCGGGGCTTCTTTGATCCAGATTGCGGCACACGACCAGAGCCCGTCAACGTCCTGCAGTGGGCCCAGAAGCGGTGCACCGTCTGGCGTCTGCGAAAGTAGGCCGTCGATTTCGTGGCGGATGCCGGCCTCGGGGTCGTCGAGGAGTTCCGGGACGATCTCCAGCGCGTCGGCCATCGACTGCTCGAAGGCGTCGTCGGTCAGCGGCGGCTGGGTCGGCGACAGCGGCGCTTCGTCGATGGACGGGATGTCCTCGACGTCCCAGAGTATCGGCCGGTGTTGATACGACCCGACTTCGAGGTCGTTCCCGTGCTGGCGCTCGTACATCTGGGTGTCCATGTCGCGGACGACCGGGAACGAGATTTCGCCCTCGTAATCCTCGAAGAAGGAGATCGGACCGACGCTGACCATCTGGTGCACCGCCGGCGTCAGCGGGATCTCGACGCCGGCCATCTCGGCGAGCTTCGGGCTCCAGAGCCCGGCCGCGATGACCACCTCGTCGGCCGTGATGGTCCCGCGGTCGGTCTCGACCGCCTGTATCGACCCGTCTTCGACGTGAAGGTCGAGCACTTCGGTGTTGGGCGAGACGTGCAGGCCACCCTCGGTGTACTCGTCCGCCCGCGCTCGCATCACTTCACCGGCCCGGAGCGGGTCACACGTCCCGGCGCCGGTGCTGTAAAACCCTGCCTTGACGAGGTCAGTGTTGACGTAGGGTACGAGCGCTTCGACTTCCTCGGGGGTCAACAGCTCCGCCGGTTCGCCCCACGCCTTCGCCGACTGGATTCGGCGTTTCAGTTCCTCGACCCGTGCCTCGGTGCGTGCCACTTCGATACCGCCGCTGTTGGTGAACGTGTCCATGTCCCGGTACTGCTCGATACTCCGTCGGGTGAGGTGGGTCATCTCCTTCGAGTGTTCCACCGGCATCAGGAAGTTCGAGGCGTGACCCGTCGAGCCACCGGGGTCGGGCAACGGCCCCTTGTCCAGAATCGCGATGTCTTCTCGCCCCATCCGGGCGAGATGGTACGCGAGACTGTTTCCGACGATACCGCCACCGATGAGTACTGTCTTCGCCGCTGACGGCAGCGAGTTCGAACTCATCGCGGTCTCACCCGTATGCTGGCGGACCGAACTGTACTCTCGCCGCTCGTGGTGATAGCTCTCAACATCATCCGTTTTGAGGGTGGCCTCTTTCCGGAAAGAAGCAGGGGCCACAGTTCTGCGGTGATTTATATATATGTATATATCTGGGACGCAGACCGCCGGAAATCGTTCGTTGTTCAGGGAGTCAGCAGCTATAAACCCCTGTTTCTGTTCGGTAGTCGCGTCGACGGGGCCACGCTGACGTTTCAGAGTCGGAGGGACGGGCAGAATACTCATTCTGTAAAAAAACCAATGGTATGAGTTTTGTGCCGTCCGTTGGAATGGTTCCGACGCGCTCTCTGGTCGTCGTCTCGGTCTCCGGATCGAAGGTACGCATGACCGGTTTCGACCCGGCCTGAGAGTCCTCCGTCAGTTGGGTCGCAGTATCGTATTGATGTGCAGGCTCCTGTTCCCGGGAATCCATTACAGCCAAACGGGATGACGTGACGTACCACGCCGCTGTCCTCACTACCCCGTGCTCGAATGACAACGGTAACGTCATGATTTCACGCCAAGAGAGATCACCGACTGTTACTGTCGTGTATTATACCCGCTGAGTAATACCAAGAGAGCAGGCCGAAGGCATTGCCTGAACCTTGAGAGTCCGCTCTGTCACCGGTCTCCCGACATCACTCGCGCTGATAGCGGTGGGTGCTGCTTCGGTCCCGATTTCTATAGGGCGGTGCAGTTCAGGAATAGCGACAGCCCATTCGATGTCGGGCTGGCCGTCCACGGGGCCGAGAATAACAATCGTACCAACATTAGCTCACAGAGCCTATCAGTATCAGAGGGATGTTGTGAAGAAGGAACTACATAACAGTGTGGCGGCGCGTGGTCGACGATCGCCGAAGCAGTTGTGTCGCTGTTGTCGTGCCGTTTCAGTCGGCCTGCAGCGCCCGGACTGTTTGGTGCGTCGCTGCCGACACTGAACGGGCGAGTGCCGTCGCGTGCCAGTAGTCCGCAACGCTTCTATCGAGCGTGGTGGCCGATATCTCTCCTTGATGATGTGTTAACTCACGGTCAGCGGCCATGACCTTGTGGCCGGCGTCGACGAGAACTGTCCGGGCCAGTGCTGACCGTGAAGTCGATTCAAGGGCCGCGGTGAGTGCACCGTACGCGGTCTGTCTGATGTCTCGAACCGTTTTCGCATCCGATGGCCGAGCGAGTTCGTCCGCCTCCCGACGTGACTGAATGCGGTCAAGCGCTCGGAACCGGGCGATCTGGCTGTTCGCATCGACAACAGCGCTCGCGGGTCCGACGGCATCAGTGAGGCGGCTGAGACCGCTCTCCACCTCCCAGCGGAGTTCGTCCACAACCATCTGTCCCGGAGATCGCTCGTCAGCGGCCGTTTCCGGCGGCAGGTCCGCCTGCCTGTCGCGGATGTCCACAAGCAGTGTTTCTGCTGCATCTGTCAGCGTCGGCCTGACTGTCCCAGCATCGGATGGAAGCGAAGCAGCGAACCGCGCCCGCAGGTGGCGAGCGTCGTCGAGATACGCCTGTGCCGACTCGGCCGTCTCACCCCATTCGGCGACCGACAGTAACTCCGACTCTTCTCTGGGTAGGACGTCCATGTCACTGGCCCGCTCCAGTCCCGTCTCGATACGGGCGTGGACTAGCGCCGCGCGCACCGGGTCAATCCCGATGTAGTCATGCTTCTGCCGGGTTTCGTGGGCCGCAGACACGGTCCTTTCGTGCTCGTTTCGGAGCGGAGCAGCGGTACGGCCACTCTCGACAACACTCCACCCCGCAGCGGCGTAGCGGGCGTTTTCGCGAGCGCGACGCAACGACCGGAGCGCCATCAACCCGGTTCGGGCCGTCCGCGCATCGTCGAGGCCGTCTGAGGCGTTACTGGCGGCATCTGTCAGGTGCTGTCGGATGTGACCGTTCGGGATTTCTTCGGGGCCCAACGGTGTGGGAAGCGTCGCCAGCAGCGAGCGTATCCGCTCCCTCGCGGCGTCGAAATGCTCCGCTGTGATGTCGACCGGGATCGAAGGAGAGACAGGGGATTCTCGCTCTTCGTCGCGCGGGACATCGGGCAGATTGTAGGCATCGATAGTTGCCTCGCGTTCCCCACCCAGACTGTCGATACTGCTACAACCAGCGATAGCACTGGCCCCAACCAGGGCGAGCACACCACGGCGGGTCATCCGACCGGACTCCCCGCCCGTCGCGGACGTGTCGTCGGTCATGCCTGCTCACCACCAGTCTGGGTTCGGCGGTCGCTATCCGAGGCTGACCCGCCCCCGCCCTCGCCCTCGGCATCGACTCGCTGGCTGTCACAGGCGCTCCCACCGATGGAGGAGGAGTAACTGGAGATGTCGTCGGCGTTGACTGTATCGGGAATCCGGATGAACCACACCGCGTACACCTTGTTGCCTGCTGTGCACGGTTCGTCGTAGGGGCGACTCACTCGGCCGTAGTCGGTCGAGACGCTGTTCGTCGTCCAGCTGACCTGACAGAGCGTTAGTCGAAAGCACTCCTCGACCATCACGTTCTGGACGTAGACGGTTTCCGTGTCGAAGTCAGTCTCGTCGAGGAAGGTTTCGACCAGCGAACTGTCCACGTCTCCGGCGACGGCGAGCCGGTCCGCTTTAGATTCCGTATCGATAATCTTGGACTCCAATCGATGGGAATGCTGGCTTTCGGTTGGCCGACCGTCTCCATCGTCGAGCCAGACAGGCTGCCGGTCGGCGTCAACGCGTGTGACAACTGCCGCCGGGTCGGACTCCATGCCAGCTCTCGGAGCGGTCGAGCCATCGTTTTCGGAAGCGGTGCGTGTTGATTCGTCGCTGCCCTCGAACATTCCACTACAGCCGGCCAGCATCGTCGCTAGCCCGCATGCGCTGTGGAGGAGGGTACGTCGAGTGGAGGGGACCATCGTGTAATTTCCCGCTTGTAATGTCAGGTATAAAATTCTCGTGGTAGATGGACGTTACCGAGAGCGTACCAGACATCCCGAAGAATAGATCGAGGAGCGACTTTCTATCGTATTCGGTACTTGTATATCTGCGAATTCAGGCCTTATGTAACTATATTCGGCTCTATTGGCTTATATTATACACATCCGCGGTCAAATACATCCCTGTGAGTGATGTCTTCTGGAACCAAGAAGTATGGCTGCTAAGTGGTGGAGAGACGCAGATATCGCAACAAAACGGCTAAACCGGATCGACGCGTTCTGGCGATAATGGGGTCAGCGCAGTCGAAAGTCGCACAGTTGATCGAAACGTATGGACTGACGTCGATGGGAACGGAACTGGAGCACGCGTGGCTCGGGAAGAATAGGGAACGGCAGAGTCTCCGTGACCTCGCTGATCGGTTCAATCAAGCGCTGCTTGTGGCTGCAATCCGCAATTCGGGCATGGACGTCATCGACGGCGAACCGGCGAACTTCTATCGACTCCTGACGGACGACGACGTCAGTGCGGGCAAACGGATCGAAGCGCGGAACCGACTCGAACGGGCAGGTATCGACGTCGATACGCTGGAAAGCCAGTTCGTCACGTATCAGGCGATTCGGTACTATCTCACAGAGGTTCGTGATGTGAGCTACGAGCCTGAATCCGAAACTGAACAGGTCGAGCAGGAACGCGGGACAATAGACCGCCTCCGCAGCCGCGTCGAGACAATCGTCCGGGACACGGTCGACCGACTGAACACCGCTGACAAACTCACTGTCGGCGAGTACCGAGTGTTCGTGAGCATCGATATTCGCTGTCAGGACTGCGGGACACGCTACGGCATCAGTGACCTTCTCGACCGCGGCGGCTGTGACTGTGAGTGAGCGCTCAGTAGATTCGGTCTTTGGGGGGACCACAACAGGATCAGATATCCGTAATCCGGTTGTAACTATCCGGAAGCGCCTGCGCGTCCTCGGGGAGCAACGCGACGACGAGATAGGTGGGGTACTCCGCGAAGTACTCGACGAGCGAGGCGATGCGCTCCGCATCGATGGCTTCCAGTGAGTCAAGCAGCATGAACGGGACGTCCTCGTACACGTCGTGGACGAGGTAGCCGGCGAGTGCGAACACGAGCCCGGTCACTTCCCGCTCACTCTCGCTCAGATGGCCGACAGTGTCTTCGTAGACAGTTCCACCGTCGGTACTCCTGACGACGTGGAGCGTGAACGTCGATCCAGTGACGCTGTCGTCGCTGTTATGGACCGGGTCATCGGGCGTGTCGGTCCGTTCGAGCCAGATCCGTTCGATGTTGCCGTAGCCGAGAATATCGAGCAGGTCGTCCATCTTCTCGTTGAACTGGTCGGTCGCCTCGGCTTCGAGGCGGTCGATACGTGACCGGAGGTCGATCAGCTCGTCAACCACGTCTTCCCGTTGGGCAGCCAGTTCGTCGTTTCGGCGGATGTCCGACTCGATGTCGGCGATCTCCTCGCGTACCTCGTCTCGTTCGGATTCGAGCCGGTCCAGTTCCAGCTCCAGTTCGTTCGCTTTCGTATGGAGTTCGAGCACTTCGTCGAACTCTTCGGTTCGGAGCGAGGTGACCCGCTCCTCGAGTTCCTCGACGCGGGCGGAGAGGTTGTTGCGTCGCTCTCGGAGGTCGACAACAGTCGTCTGCCGGCGCTCGATTTCGGCGTCGACCTCCTCAATCGTGGCGGTGAGTTCTCGCGCTCGCGTGCGCGTCTCCGCAATTTCGTCACGTCGGTCGGTCAGTTCGTCGAGTTCATCGTCGATATCGTCGATCTCCGTGACCGTCTCCTGAAGGTGGTCACGCATACTCTGGAGCGTCGACTCGATACGGTCCGGTTTCACTCGCGAGCCACAGGTCCAGCAGGTCGTCTTTGACCCCTTATACAGCTGGTCCGTGATGTCACCCACACTTTCTGGCTTTGCGTCGATAGCGTCGGTTATCTCCCGGTGCTCGCCGGACAGCAGTTCCTCGTTGAACCCGACGACGTTCTGCAGTCGGGTGGTGTACTCTGAGAGCTCTCGTTTGCGCTCTCGAAGCCGGTCGATGTCCGATTCGAGCGCTTCGAGTCGCTCGTCCGGCGATTCCGGAAGCCCGGATCGTTCGACCGCGAGGCTCCCTCGCTCGTCGCGCAGTGCCGCGATACTCTCCTGTTCTGACTGGATATCGTTTCGCACACGTTTCAGTTCGGATCGAGTCGCCTGGAGTTCATCGAGGGCCGTTTCGAGTTCGTCCCTGTTTTCCTGGGTCGTCTGGAAATCCACGTCCCGCTCGTCGATTCGGTCCTCCACGCGCTGGAGTTTGTCTCTGGTCTCAGTGATCTCGTCGCGCAGAGTTGCCTGTTGCCGTTCGAGATCCGGGAGGTCACGCTTGAGCGACGCGATACGATCGAGTTCCGCATCGATCTCTTCCTTGCGCTGTTCGGCCGCACGTATCTGTCGGTGGATCGACGCCACGTCGACGGGCCGCATAATGATCTCGCGAAGGTCCTCACCCCGCTCGACGGCTCGTCTGGCCTCGTTGTCTTCGAGCAGGAACGCGAACAGATCCGCAACCGTCAGGTCAGTGAGCAGGCCGAGGCCCGACCCGGTAACCCCGTTGTCCGTTCTGGTCAGTGTTTGGGTGTACGTCTCCTCCCCCAGTGAGAGTTCGACGTGCCCCTGGTCGGCGTCACCTTTGATGCTCGCCCACTCGCTCCCGTGAGCGGACATCACCGCCTGTAGAAACGATGTCCGATTAGTCGCGTTCCGGCCTCGGAGCACAGTCACCCCTGGTGGGACCTCGACTGTCGTCTCGTCGATCCCCCCGATTTTTTCGACGGTGAACGTAGCCACCTCCCCAGATACCGAGAGTGAACCCATATTTCGGTGTGTGCGAGTGACGGATATAAGCACTATGGCGCGTGTGGCACCACACATTCCGATTTCTATCCCAGTAGTTGCCTGCGGCTAACAAGCATATGTCTGTTATTCCAACGGATTCGCGGATCTAGTTCCGTGCAGAAACAATCGCCTAAATCCAGATAGCAAACAATTTCGGTAAATAACACTCTCAAACGTGTACCTTTATATTACACAATGGGCGTAGCTGTCGGTGTCGTTGACCATGACAGATCAAGACCGGGCCGAGAGTGCGCTTCGCGCCCACGTAACCTCCGTCAAGGAGGACCTGATGACGGGCGTATCGTTCATGATCCCCTTCGTGACTATCGGGGGTATCTTCCTCGCCGTCGCGTACGCGATAGGGGACACACAGACAGTGTTCGAGAACACCGGCTCGGCAGGCTGGTTCCTAGCACAGGTCGGTACCGCCGGGCTGACGATTATGGTTCCGATTCTCGGCGGATACATCGCGTATGCCATCGCCGACCGTCCGGGACTCGCCCCGGGATTCCTGCTGGCATACATTCTCCAGCAAGGGAACGTCGTCGCCGAAGCGGCGACAGTAATCGGTATCTCCGGCGGCGAAGCCGGTGCCGGCTATCTCGGCGCAATCGTCGCTGGGCTGCTGGCCGGGTACGTCGCGCGTTTCTTCAAGAACCTCGACGTCCCCGAGTTCATCCAGCCGATGATGCCGGTACTGCTGATCCCTGTCGCGACAATGGCGGTTCTAACGCCCATCATGCTGTTCGTGCTGGGCGTCCCTGTCGCACTCGCCAACGAAGCCCTGACCTCTTTCCTGCAGTCGATGCAGGGCGGCCAGGCTATCGTCGTCGGCCTCATCCTCGGCGGGATGATGGCCTTCGACATGGGTGGTCCCGTTAACAAGGTCGCTTACGTGTTCGCGACTGGGCTCATCACGGAGGAGATCTACGCACCGATGGCCGCGGTGATGATCGGCGGGATGGTTCCGCCGATCGGCCTCGCGCTCTCAAACTTTATTGCACCGCACAAGTACGCGGCCGAGATGTACGAGAACGGAAAAAGCGGTGTCGTGCTCGGCCTGTCGTTCATCACCGAGGGCGCGATTCCGTACGCAGCCGCGGACCCGCTGCGCGTCATCCCGGCTATTGTGGCCGGTAGCGCTGTCGGCGGCGCGACCTCGATGGCCCTCGGCGTCACGATGCCCGCACCCCACGGCGGTATCTTCGTGGTCCTGCTTTCGAACCAGCCACTCGCATTCCTGGGCAGCATCCTTCTGGGCTCACTCGTGACGGCCGTCGTCGCGACGGTGATCAAACCGGACTTCGAAGACCGTATCGACGCCGGGGCGGAGACGAGCACCACGCAACCGACGGACGACTAACTACGGAGACTACAATGACAGACGCAATCGCAGCGGACGACATCGAAGAACTGATTCCGGCCAGCCACATTTCGCTGTCCGAGCCACCAGCCGAAAAGGAAGCGTGTATCGAGTTCTTGCTCGACCTACTAGTCGACGGCGGCAAGGTCGAGGACCGCGACCGCGCACTCGACGCGCTGCTGGAACGCGAATCGGAGACCACTACGGGCGTCGGCATGGGGATCGGGATTCCACACGCGAAGACTGACGCTGTGAACCGCCCGTCACTGGCATTTGCTCACTCCGAAGAAGGCGTCGACTTCGGCTCGATGGACGGCGAGCCGGCGACGCTCATCTTCATGATTCTCGTCCCGGAGGCCGGCGGCGAGGAGCACCTCAACATTCTCAGTTCCCTCTCGCGGGCCCTGATGCATGACGACGTTCGGGACCGACTCCACGAGGCAGAGGACGAGACGACCGTTCAGGACGCACTCCGGGAGGCAATCGCATGACGGTCGTGCGCACTGTGACGATTGTTCCGGAGGCTGGCCTGCACGCTCGGCCGGCGTCGGCGTTCGTCCAGGCGGTCAACGACCACGAGGCCGAGGTCTCGGCCGGTCGTCCGGACGGTGACTTGGTTCAGGCGGCGAGTATGATCGCAGTCACCAGCCTCGGCGTCGGACAGGACGACGACATCAAACTGGTCGCCGACGGGCCGGATGCAGAAGCAGTGCTCGACGAACTGGAGCGGATACTGACAACGCCAGAGGCGGAACTGGACACTGACGATGGCTGAACGCACGCTTCACGGTACCGGTGCGACGCCGCGCTCCGGCGTCGGGTCGGTTGTCTGGTACGGCCGAGACATCTCGCTCCTGGACCCGGACGGCGTGGAAGTCGATCCCGAGACTGAAATCGAGCGGTTCGCCGACGCCGTCGACACCGCCCGCACCGAACTGGAGTCCGAGCGCGAGGCGACTGCCGAACGCGTCGGCGAAGACGAGGCCGCGGTGTTCGACGCGCACATCCAGTTCCTCGAAGACCCGACTATCGAGGACGCCGTCGAGACGATGGTCGGCAACGGGCTCCCTGCACCGAACGCCGTCGACGCCGCGTTCGGCGAACACATCGAGCAGTTCGAGGGGATGGACGGCCGAATGGCCGAGCGCGCGGACGACCTTCGCGACGTTCGTGACCGACTCCTCCGGCTGCTGACGGACGGGGAGCGGGTCGATCTCGGTGACCTACCAGAGGGAAGCGTCGTCCTCGCCGAGCGGCTGACCCCCAGCGACACGGCACAGCTCGACCCGGAACGCGTCGCCGGATTCGCCACGGTCACCGGCGGCCGAACATCCCATGCGGCGATTTTCGCCCGTTCGCTGGCCCTGCCGGCGGTCGTCGGTATCGGCGAGACGCTCGAATCCGTCGAGGGAGGGACAGAAGTCGTGGTCGACGGCGACGACGGGACGCTGTTGGTCGGTCCCGACGACGACGAGCGAGAGGCCGCAGCGAGCGGGTCTGGGGCAGCTATCGTCGACGAGTCCGTCGAAACCACCGACGGGAAACACATCGAGGTCGCGGCGAACATCGGACAGCCAGCGGAACTGGACCCCGCAGCACAACGGGGTGCCGACGGCGTTGGCCTCTACCGCACTGAGTTCCTCTTCCTCGACCGGGAGACGCCGCCGTCCGAAGACGAGCAGTACGAGGCCGTCCGCGAGGTGCTCGACACGTTTCCGGACGGCCGCGTCGTCGTCCGGACGCTGGACATCGGCGGCGACAAGCGAATCCCCTACCTCGACCTGCCGGCGGAGGAAAACCCCTTCCTCGGGGAGCGCGGCATCCGGCGCTCGCTCGACCCCGACTCGGATCTGTTCGCCACACAGCTCCGTGCGCTGCTGCGCGCCGCTGCGGACGGGGCTGGAGACCTCGCCATCATGTTCCCGCTGGTCGCCACCGTCGAGGAACTCGACGGGGCACTCGATGCGCTGGACGCAGCGGCGGCCGACCTCGAAGGCCGTGAAACCGAGGTCGCTGACCCCGAAGTCGGCGTGATGATCGAGACGCCAAGCGCCGTGTTCATGGCCGAGGAACTCGCCGCACGCGTCGATTTCCTCTCCATCGGGACGAACGACCTCACGCAGTACGTCATGGCCGCCGACCGCGAGAACGAGCGCGTCGGCGACCTGCACGACCCCACGCATCCGGGCGTCCTCCGCGCAATTCGTCAAACAGTCAAGTCGGCCCACGACGAGGACGCCTGGGTCGGGATGTGCGGCGAGATGGCCGGCGACCCGGACCTGACGGAACTGCTCGTCGGCCTCGGCCTGGACGAACTCAGCATGAGCGCCGTGACGATTCCGGAAGTCAAGACGGCCGTCAGCGAAACCGAGCACAGTGCCGCGAGCGAGCGCGCAGACCGCGCCCGACTCGCCGCAACGCGCAGCGAAGTTCACGACACACTAGAACTATGAAACTCGTCGCAGTCACCTCCTGCCCGACTGGGATCGCACACAGTCAGATGGCAGCCGAGAACCTCGAACAGACAGCCGAAGAACTGGGCCACGAAATCAAAGTGGAAGTCCAGGGCGCGATGGGGGCTGAAAACGAGCTCTCCGAAGCGGACATCGAGTCCGCCGACGCCGCCATCATCGCCTCGGACACATCGGTCAGCCAGGACCGGTTCAGCAATATTCCGCTGATCAAAGGCACTGTTAAAGACGCCGTTAACGACGCCGAAGGGATGATCGCTGACGCCATCGAGGCCGCCGACGGCGACGTGCCGGACACCGAAGTCGACTCCGACGGGACCGAGTCCACGGAGACGGGGTCCGACCAGCAGCGCCGCCGCGGCGGTGACCGCTCGAAGAGCCTCGTCGCTCGGCTGAAGCGACTGTTCAGTTGAGACGGTCCCACTGTCGTCTCTATCGTGGTTGGTTCCGGTCGCACGTCCCCGATCTAATCGGTCTCCGCTGTAGTCAGGTGGTCCGAACTCGCCAGTTCATACGTCAGGTAACCGTGGAGCATCCCGATATTGCTCACGACCTGTCCGACGGTGCTGATAATCGATTTCGACACGGTTGAGTCGAGATAATATGTCGGTATCAGTATGAATCTCATAATCCGCCTCGGAACGTTTTCGCCTCTGATCTTGTAGTACGGAATGGACTCTTTACCGTGCCGGTATTGTTTTTCTAAATAGTCCGGAATGGATTCGGCGAACGGGTGTTCGACCAGCAGATCGGGCGAGTACCACACGGTGTAGGATTCGAAAACACGATCTATCAGTTCAACCTCTTCATGCCCGTACGGGAGACGTTCGTCAAACCCACCGACATCTTCCAGCACATCGCGGCGAATCGCCATATTACAGCCGACGACTGTGTCAGTAACGTGTCCATTATCTCCCTGATCGTATTGGCCAGACAGGCCGCGTGTGTATGGGGATCCGGTGTCGTGGATACGACCGGTAACAGCCGGATATTC
The DNA here is from genome assembly GCF_008728975.1 of Haloarcula sp. CBA1131. Classification (NCBI taxonomy): domain Archaea; kingdom Methanobacteriati; phylum Methanobacteriota; class Halobacteria; order Halobacteriales; family Haloarculaceae; genus Haloarcula; species Haloarcula sp. CBA1131. Next base: position 5,071 of record NZ_RPCY01000002.1, on the reverse strand, counting down.
GTCCAACAGCTCGGAAACGCGGTCGAAGTACTCGCCTTTCGGGACTGAGTCGTCGTCGAGAAAGACTAGTTTCTCCCCGTTCGCCTCACGGATCCCCTTGTTTCTCGCTGCTGCAGCACTGCCTTCGGTACAGACGAGGATCTCGCCCTCGACAGCGGCGTCCACCAACTTCTCTTCCCAACTGAACTCTATGTTGGGGTCCAGCGTAGGGATGATGATAGATAGTTCCGGCATTTTTGACACACTTGTATATCCAATACCTTGGTTAGCGACTCTAAATACATCGGCAGGCTGAATGGATGATATTTAGGGAGTGGATGAAATCTGTGCTGACCGTCGTCTCGAACTGTAGGCCGTAACTAACAAATTCAGTTCATTGAGAGGATACTGACAGATGTTTACGTATCGTCCCGGCCGGTGCCGTCTGCAACGATTTTTCCGCCATCAAACGCCAAAGCGAACTCCCGGCCAGAGGGATTCCCGAGGAGAGAGAGCTGATGGTAATGTGACGCATCGAGCCGTCCAAATCACCGTCGAGACGCTTTCTCGGAGGTAGTCCAGATGTCAGAGAGAACACGGCAGATCGGAATTATTTCCCAGCAGTATCCCCCCGACAAGAGCGGCCATGCTTCACGGATCCAGAACATGGCGACCAACCTCGATTCCCGGGGATGGGACGTTGAGGTGGTTGCACCACCGCCGTGTTTCCCACACGGTTCGTTCGACCGGGACTGGTACCGGTCGAAAGAGATTCGACAACAGGACGTGACAGTGCGCCGGCTCTGGGCCTGGCAACCGACCGAACCGAACCCGGGAATCGTGTCTAGGCTCGCCTACTATGTCACCTTTGCACTCCATGCGTTCCTGTGGCTCTTGATAACTCGGCGACGGTACGATGTCGTTATGACGACGACGCCGCCGATTTCGACCGGGCTTGCGGGTTTTGTCACGGTGCTTACGAACTCCCTCTGGGTGGTAGATGTCCGCGATCTCTGGATCGATGCGTCAGTGTCGCTGGGATTCATTCCCGAAGATGGGATCATAGAGCACGGCAGCCGGTATTTCCAGCGACAGGTCCTCCATACGTCGGATGCGATAGCAGTGACGACGGAGACATTAGGCGACCATCTCTGTGAGCAGTACGGTGCCGCGCTGTCTGAAAAGCTCCTGTTGGTTCCAAACGGCGTCGACATGGACCGCTTCGCTTCGACCAAATCGGGCGATTCGGTGGTGGACAGCGACGACCCGGCTATCGTCTACGTCGGTAATATCGGCCACGCACAGGCGCTCGATGAGTGTATCCGAGCGATGGGGCGGCTCGACAACGATGCGGAACTCTATTTGATCGGCAGCGGCGACGCAGTCCCGCACCTGCGGGAGGTCGTCACGGAGGCAGGCGTCGAAGACGCCGTTGAGTTCACCGGCCCGATACCTCACGAAGCGGTTCCAGCAGCACTCGACGACGCCGCCATCGGTATCGCGCCGCTACTCGACGACTCGGAACTCGACTACGCCATGCCGACGAAGGTGTACGAGTACATGGGCGCTGGACTACCAGTCGTTACGACTGGACAGGGTGAGCTCGAACGGTTCATCGAGCAGTCCGGCGGTGGTATTCACACTACGCCTGATCCCGGCGGTATCGCAACTGCGTTTGACAGCTTACTCGCCTCAGAAGCCAAGCGCCGCGAACGGGGGCAATCCGGGCAAGACTACGTCAGTCCGACCTACGACCGGAGCCATATCGCCGTCCGTTTCGATGACCAGATACGTCAGCTTATGGACGGTACGTCGACGGCTCCAGCTGGAGAATCGAACCGAACGGACATCGCGCTTGACCACGGAACGACAACCGACGCCGGACCACGGAATGAGTGATACGACGCTCACCGCGCTGTTGGACCGCGACCGAGTGCCGTTGCTGTATCACACTGCACGAAACATGCAGCCCCGGCAACTGGCCGGGATAGCGGAGCGAAAGCTCCGTCATCTCATCGTGCCAGCGGTTCCAGTCGATTTCGACGCTCGCTACGAGGGGTCGGTTCCGGCATCACTGTCCGGCGCACCCGATCCCGTTGCGAGAAACACTGCTTTGCTCCGTGACGCATTACCCTCGTCAGGACAAACCGATTTCCGCGAGTTGTCACAGGGCATCGCTGCCGGCGAAGTGACGTTCAGAAATCGGACAGTGACAGTCGAGTCCGCGTCCGGCGTCGACTGGGTGGGGGCTGGTGTGCCCGAACCGTCGACGCTGTGGGGGCTCCAGTTTCATGGATTCGCGTTCCTCATGTGGCCAGTGTTGGGGTATCAGTCGCCAACTGACTGCACCGCAGTCGAAGAAACCCTCGAACAATGGCTTCGTGATTGGGACAGATCGGGGTCAAACCGGATCGGTCAGCCGGCGTATTTGCGTCGCTCGTGGACGCCCCACGCGGTTTCGCTTCGGATCCTCAATCTGGTCAGATTCTATGCCTGGGCTGAGGACGTGCTTGAACCGCCTCACTCGGCACGGCTCCGAAAGCTCGTTTACAAAAACGCCGCGTTCCTCTCGAATCACGTCGAACACGATATCGGCGGGAACCACCTCATCGAGAACGGTGCGGCGCTGGTCATGGCCGGTCTTTTTTTCCCCGAGTCCGGCCAGCAGTGGGTCAAACAGGGGCTAGATGTGCTCGTCGAAACGGCCGAACAGTTCCGTGCGGACGGCGGCCACTTCGAGCGCAGTCCGATGTACCACGCTGTGACGGTGACGCGGTATCTGACTGTCATCGACCTCCTGAAACGAGTCGGTCGGGAAATCCCTCCGGAGGTTCAGCGGGTCGCGACTGCGGGCGTTCGGTTCCTCCGTGACATGGAGCCACCCGACGGACGCCTACCACTCCTGAACGACTCGGTGTTCGGTCTTGCCTTGCCTCTGCAGAGCTGTCTCGCGTATGCCCGTGCAGTGGGCATTGAACCGACCGATGAGACCACATCCGCGCAGAACGCGCCCACTGCATCGGGGTACTACTGGCTCGGAACCGGTCGGAGCCGCCTCCTCGTCGACGGTGGTGCAATCGGCCCGCCGCATCTCCCCGCCCATTCGCACAACGACCACTTCGCTGTCCTCTGGTGGGCCGACGGGCAGCGGATCCTCACGGACACGGGAGTATTCGAGTACCTGCCAACGACGGAGCGCCAGTACTCACGGAGTGTCGAAGCGCATAATACGGTTCAATACGACGACGTAGAGCCCATTCAGACTGGGGGAAGCTACTTGTTCGGCCGTCGAATCGAACCGGAAGTCGCGTACGAGCACCGCGATGGTCTGACGTGCTTTGATGGCCACTATCGAACCGAGTCCTCGTCACAGCCACAGTACAGTCACCGCCGGCACATCTACGGATCTGACACGTGGTGGCTCGTCTGGGACACTGTCTCGGCCGAAAAATCCGCTCCGATACGGAGTCGATTGCACCTAGACCCGGCCGTCACTGTCCGGTCGACACCGTCCGACGGTCAGCAGCATCTGGTCGTCAGTTCCCTAGAGGGCGGTTCAGAGACCGGAATCGCACATATTTACCCGCTGGATACAGACCGAATTACCCGCGACCAGCGTCCGTACTATCCCGAGTTTGGACGCTCGATGCCACGGACGGGCATAACCCTTCGGACGGATGGCTCGGACGTTTCGTTTGGATTTCTCTTGAGCACGGACGATATTGATACGGTAGACGTAACCCGTGACGGAGACGAGGCAACGGGGGTTCAGGTGGGGACCGTGTTTCAGCCACTCACATCTATCGAGGACTGACACCGTCCGGTGTTCACACCTCTGTAATTCGTTTCGCTCTTCGCGTCCGAGTTTCCAGTATGGTCGTCTGGGTCGCTCTTATGTCTGCAGGCCCTTGCCTTCGAACTCCGCGTACAGTTCCCGAACGCGGGTAGCGTACCCGTCCCAGGTCCAGCCCTGATTGACGAGTCGCTGGTGGCCGTTCGACCCCAGTTCTGCTAACCGGTCAGAATCGGTGGTAAGCGACTCCAGTGCATCGGCAAGCGCGGTCGCATCGCGAGGCTGGATGAGTACGCCGGTCTCTCCGTCGACGACTTGCTCGGAAACACCACCGATATCCGTCCCTAACACGGCGGTTTCAGCCGCCATTGCCTCGTAGATAACTGTCGGTCGGCCTTCTGCGCGACTGGGTAACACTAACAGGTCAGCGACGGTCAGCCACCGGCGAAGCGCCAGCGATGTGATGCCCGTATAGACGTGGCGGCCACTGAAATCACTCTCTGCCAGCGCCGCTTGAAGTTCCGAGCGCTGTGCCCCACCGTGGCCGATGAAGACAAACTCGGTATCAGGAAGCGACAGTTCCGGGAGGACAGTCGTTACCTCCGGGATACCCTTTCGTTCGCAGAACTCGCCGACGAACAGTGCCACGGTGGCGTCAGCATCGATGCCCAGTTCCCTGCGGAGCTGTGACTCCTGGTCAGTGGGATAGCGCTCAGGGGTTGCGCCGATAGGGACGGTCTCGACTTTCTCTGAAGAGACGTGGGAGCGAGCGGTATCAGCGAGTGCATCACTCACACACAGCACTTTTGAGCACGCCGTGAGCGTTTCGTCGACCCGTGACCGGACACCCCGAGCGAGGTCTTCGTAGTTGTTCATGAAATGACCGTGTGAAACGACAAACAGCGGAACATCGTGGTTACGACAGTACGGCAGTAACCCGTACCCGTCAAGGTAGATGTGACACGCCTGAACGAGGTCGGGCTCCTCAAACGTTTCATCAACGTATTCCGAGACTCGCTTTGCGAACGAATCGCCCGAGAGGCCGTAGAACAGTCGCTTTGGGAGGAGGTACCAGAACCGGGGGTGGTGCACGTCGTATCCGTCCCACTCCTCGACAGATGGCAACATGTTGTACTCCGATTTCGGGCCAACAGGCGGTGCAAAAGGCCGCGGCGCAACTGCGTCCACGGACAGTCCACTGTCCTGCAATGAGCGGATAATTCGATGGTTGAAAAGGCCGATATACGGATTGATACTGTCGGGATGATTAACAGCACTAGCCAGAACCCGTGACACCAT